>CAYRTS010000075.1:0-14606 GCA_964427285.1 uncultured Anaerolineaceae bacterium | reverse complement strand
CGTGGGCGTAGGGAACTTGAGAGGAGCTGCTCCTAGTACGAGAGGACCGGAGTGGACGAACCGCTGGTGTGCCAGTTGTCCCGCCAGGGGCATCGCTGGGTAGCTATGTTCGGTTGGGATAAGCGCTGAAAGCATCTAAGTGCGAAGCTCGCCTCGAGATGAGGTTCCCCACCGGGTCAACCGGGTAAGACCGCAGGGAGACCACCTGTTTGATAGGCCGCATGTGGAAGTCCGGTGACGGATGAAGCTGAGCGGTACTAACGGTCGAGGGCTTGACCTCTTCAGCAACTGACCAGGGGTCGGTGGCTGGGGGATCGTGATCAGATCCTGACTACCGACGAACATCGAAGATCACCTACTGCCGGAACAACGTCCGGTCGCAATGAATCCCGGTGACTCTGGCGGAGAGGCCACACCCGTTCCCATCCCGAACACGGAAGTTAAGCTCTCCAGCGCCGAAGATACTGAGAGGGCAGCCTTTCGGGAAAATAGGTCGTCGCCGGGATTTTTTGCGTTCGAGTGCCAGGTCGCGTTCCCGGGCCGCCGTGCTCGACCGTGATGGCCTCGTTCACCCGAACGAAATTCTCGCGAGCGAGTGACGTCCTGGCCAGGGCAACGGCCCCGGAGTCCAGGCTCCTCTGCCGGGCGCCGCGGCAGGCTCGGCTATGCTCTCTTCGTGGGTCCCGCCGTGAGCCGTTCCGAGGTTTCGCCGCAACACGAAGCGGGCAGGCACGACCCCCGTGCGGGCCGGCTCCCATCACTCTGTCCGTTCCTGACCACCGACGACGGAACGTGGCGCGGAGCCCGTCCGCTCCGCGAGCATCGATGTTCAGCGGTCGCTCCGGCAGTGCCGCTGCTACCCGAGAAGCAGCGTCGGCTGTGCCTCGGCGACGGACATCTCGGGTGCGCGACCTACCTTGCCGCGATCGAGCGGCGAGCTCAAGCCGCGGAATCCGGTTCCGCGTCGAGCCGGACTCGTCACTCACGCCCCCTCGCGCGGATGTCCCCGATCGTCCTCGACCAAGTCCGGTTCGAATGGCAACGGCCCGCGTTCAGGGCGGATCGGACCTCCGGTCAGACGGTGCTTGTTGCGGTACTCGGCGTCGCCCTCGCGGCGATCATTCTTGGGCGGTCGACGGGCGAGCCCGGCGCCAGCCTCGGCGGGACGGTCGCGTCAAACCAGCCGGCGGCGAGCCTGCCAATACCGTCCGATGGGGTCGCACCTGCTTCACCTGCGGACGCTGCGCCCACCACCGCTCCGGCTGGCACGCCCGATGTGCCTCCGAGCGCCACGGCGGGTGAGAGTGCGGTGACGCCGCCTTCGAGCCCATCGGCCCGTCCAGCTACGGTCGCATCCGCGACGCCTGCCGTGACCGTCGAACCGAGCCTGTCGGGCGCGACCTACACGGTCAAGCGCGGAGACAACCTGTTTGCGATTGCCGCCCGGTTTGGAACGACAACCAAGGTGCTGATTGACCTGAACGATCTCGCGGATCCGCGAGAGCTCAAGATCGGGCAGGTACTGATCCTGCCCTGACGCCCACCCCGACCAGTTGTCAGGGGCCAGCCGCTGGCGCCGTCAGCGCTGGCAGGTGCGACAGAATGAGGTCACGAAGCCTCCCGCCTTGACCTCCGTTATCCGCGTCCCGCACCGTGGACAGGCTCGTCCGCCCTTGGCGTGGACCGCGAGAAAGTCCCTAACCTGCCGCTCAAAGGTGGGCGGAACCTTCGCCCTCAGGATGTCGATGGCCCCGGCCAGCGTGGTGCGCGCCGCCTCGTAGAGCAGGTCAATTTCTTCCGCCGCAAGGGTCGCCCGTTTTCGAAACGGCAGGAGCCGGGCCGCATGCAGGATCTCGTCGCTGTAAGCGTTGCCGATGCCGGCGACAAAGGCCTGGTTACGCAGGAGGTTCTTGAGTTCACCCGGATGACGGCGGATCCGCTCGCGCCAGACTTCGACGGTCAGATCAGGGTCGTCGGCGTCGGGTCCAAGCTCGAGCTCACCAAGACCGGGGACGGCGCGATCCACGCCGGCCGGGCGAAGGTAGATCTTGCCCATCTGGGTCGGGTCCCGGTACCGGATCTCCGGTAGCGCATCGTCAGCGGGCACCCAGGAAACCCCGCGGGTCCAGCCTGCCCCGTCGGCCGGAACCTGCGCGCGTGTACCAAACCGAAGGATGAACGCGGTCTGCGCCGGCCGCCTGGTCCCAGGCTCCGCGAGCTGGAAGCGGCCGGTGAGCATCGGGTTGCACGCCACGGCGTCCCGGTCGAGGGTGATGAGCAGGAACTTGCCCCGCCGCCTGATGGACTGGACCCGCTGGCCGATCAATGCGGCGAGCTCGGCCGGCGTGCCCCGAACAGCGAGCGGACCGGGTGCCTCGGCGGATTCGATCCTTCGACCCGCAAGGGAGGCGTGCAGGGCGTCCGCAACCACGCTCAGATCGGGCAATTCAGGCATGGGCACACCGATTGTAGTGCGCAGAACCCTTGTGCTAGACTCTCGCGGCCCCGAGAGGCAGGACAGCTGAAGAGCAACGAACAAGTACGTGACCCACGAAGGAGCGGACCGCGGATCGACTGCCCACGGACCACTTGATCGTTTCGGGCAACGGCTTGAGAGTCGCTCAGGCCGTTTCTGATTCGCGGCGCAAATACACGATCAGGAGTGACCAATCCCTTGACAGATGAACAACCGGGCGAGCCTTCACCAGAGACGGGGGCAGTAGCTACCATCGTTGAGCATGCGCCCGACGCCAGCGGGATGGCAGCCACTGAGCCGACTTCCATGGACGCAACTGCGGTCGGCGAAATCACCGAGTCCACGGAGTCCACGGAGACGGCGAACGCAATCCCGATGGCTCTGGACGATGACGTGACCAATGGGGCTGCGAGCGGAATCGGGCACACGACGCTGACCTCAGATGAGACCGCCGACGCGCCGGCCGCGAGCGACGAGGAGCCGGAGCCGCTTCCAGACCGCCAGTTGGGCCCGGAGCCCACGACAATGGAGGAACTCCTCGCCGAGCAGGACTCGGACATCAAGAGCTTCAAGCACGGCGACGTGGTCGAAGGTCAGGTCGTGCGGATCGACAAGGACGAAATCCTCGTCGACATCGGCGCCAAGAGCGAAGGCGTCGTCAGCAATCGCGAGCTGTTCGGTCGCCACGGCGAAGGCCAGCCGGCCCTCAACGTGGGCGACACGGTGCTGGTCTATGTCCTCCAACCTGAGTCGCCCGAGGGCCATGTGGTCCTGTCGCTGCGCCGGGCTGGCCTCGAGCGCAAGTGGCGCTCCATGCAGGAGCAATTCGAGGCGGGGATCATCATCGACGCCCCGGTCATCGACCACAACAAGGGCGGCTTGATCGTCGATTGCGGGATCCGCGGCTTCGTGCCGATCAGCCAGATCGTTGACTTCCCGCGCCGTCCCCAGAACGACCAGCCCCGCGATGCCGCCCAGGAGATCGCCGAGAAATTGATGCCGTTCGTCGGCCGCAAACTCCGGCTCAAGATCCTCGAGGTCAACCGCAAGGCGAACCGGCTGATCCTGTCCGAGAAGGTCGCACTGTACGAGGAGCGCCGTGAGAAGCGCGACGAACTGTTCAGCAGCCTGCAGGTTGGACAGAAGGTCAATGGCACCGTTCGCTCGATCGCCCCGTTCGGCGTATTCATCGATCTTGGCGGAATCGACGGCCTCGTTCACAAGAGCGAGCTGTCGTGGAACAAGGTCAACAACCCCGAAGCCGGCTATCGAGTCGGCGAGGAGGTCGAGGCCGAGGTGATCGATATCAACCTTGAGCGTGGACGGATCAGCCTGTCCATCCGTCGACTTCAGCCGGACCCGTGGCATTCGACCGTCGCCGACTTCAACGTAGGAGACGTGATTGACGGGAGCGTCACCAAGCTCGTCAACTTCGGCGCCTTTGTCCGCGTGCGGGACGGTCTCGAGGGCCTGATCCATATCAGCGAGCTGTCGCATCAGCGTGTGGCCCATCCCGGCGACGTCGTCCATGAGGGCCAGCATCTCAAGCTCAAGATCATCTCGCTCGACTCGGAACGACATCGCCTGGGCCTCAGCCTGAAGCAGGCTGAGGAGCCGCCCGCCCGCCCGGCACTCGAGCCCGACCCTGTCAGCCAGCCGGTCGCCGTGTCGCCGAGCAGCGCAGCGAGCGGCCCGCGGCCCGAGCGCCGCCCGCGGCCCGAGCGCAGTTATTCGATGTCGGACGCGGTCCAGGAACCCGAGGGAGGCATCGACAATACGCTCGCGTCGGCGTTCGCCCAGGTCCGCCAGCAGCTTGCTGAGGCCGAGGGCGGGGACATCGCGGAGAGCGCGGAGCCCGTAGGGGCCGCTGAACCCGCTGAGGCGATGGCCGTCGCTGAACCCGTGAACATCGCGGAGCCCGGGGACATCGCGGCCGTGGAGCCCGTGGGGACCGCTGAACCCGCTGAACCCGCCGAGGCGATGGCAGTCGCTGAATCCGTGGAGATCGCGGAGCCTGACGCCGTCGCGGATGCTGAACCAGTGGAGGCTGCCGAACCCGTGGTCGCCGTCGCGACCAGCGCGCCGGCAGAACCCTTGGAGCCCGTGGCCGAATACCCATCGGACGTCTCCGCGGTCGGTGAGGCCGCCGATGTTCCCGCAGCGGCCGAGGCGCCTGCCGAGGCATTGGCCGAAGAAGCCGTGCCGGAGGGCGCGGGCAGCGACGCGGACACGCAGGCTGTCCCCGAGTCGACGGTCAATGAAGCCGAGTCCGCCGAAGGCCAAGTCGAGGCGGACGCCCGGAGCTAGCGGCGGCGCGCGCACCCGTGGGGGGTCGATTGGCGTGGCCAATCGTTGAAGGCTGGTCATTCTGACGGGACCGTGTTGGCCGGGAGACCGTGCTAGCATGGCCCAAGCGGCATCAGGTCCACCCCCACAAAAGAACAGGCGTTCGACGCATGGATCGTTTCGACAAGTTCACGGATCGCGCGCGCAAGGTCTTGACGCTCGCACAGGACGAAGCGCAGCGCTTCAATCACAACTACATCGGCACGGAGCACCTGCTGCTCGGTCTTGTCCGAGAGGGTGAGGGCGTCGCCGCTCGCGTTCTGGAGAACATGAACGTCGAGCTGGCCAAGGTTCGGACCGCGGTCGAGTTCATCATCGGGCGGGGCGATCGACCGGTCGTCGGCGAGGTCGGGCTGACACCACGGGCCAAGCGGGTGATCGAGCTCGCCATCGACGAGGCCCGTCGCCTGGGGCACAACTACATCGGCACGGAACACCTGCTCCTTGGCCTCGTGCGCGAAGGAGAGGGCATCGCGGCCGGAGTGCTCGAGTCCCTGGGCGTGAATCTGGACAAGGTTCGGCACGAAGTCATCCGCGTCCTGTCGCAGAGCTCGTCCGCCGGACCGACCCCCGAGACCAAGCGGGCCAGCAAGACCCCGACCGTCGACCAGCTCGGGAACAACCTGACCGATGCTGATCGTGCCGGGAAACTCGACCCCGTGATCGGCCGCGACAAGGAGATCGACCGGGTCATCCAGATTCTGTCGCGCCGGACCAAGAACAACCCGGCCCTGATCGGCGAGCCCGGGGTCGGGAAGACCGCCATCGCCGAGGGCCTGGCCCATCGGATCGTGGCTGGCGACGTTCCCGAGACCCTGCTCAACAAGCGCGTGCTGACGCTCGACATCGGATCGCTGGTGGCCGGCACGAAGTACCGCGGTGAGTTCGAGGAGCGGCTCAAGAAGATCATCGAGGAATTGCGCAACACGAATGATGCCATCCTGTTCATCGACGAGCTCCATACGCTCGTCGGAGCCGGGGCCGCCGAGGGCGCGATCGACGCGGCCAACATCCTCAAGCCACCGCTCGCCCGCGGTGAGCTCCAGTGCATCGGCGCCACCACGCTTGACGAGTACCGCAAGTACATCGAGCGCGACGCGGCGCTCGAGCGTCGCTTCCAGCCGGTCATGGTGGAGGAGCCGACGCTCGAGCAGACCATCGACATCCTGATGGGCATCCGTGAGCGCTACGAACAGCACCACAAGGTCACGATCACCGATGAGGCCGTCAAGGCCGCTGCCGATCTGTCCACCCGGTACATCCCGGATCGGCACCAGCCGGACAAGTCGATCGACCTGATCGACGAGGCCGCATCGCGCGTCCGGCTGCGTCACTCATCCGCTCCGCCAGCCCTGCGCGCCGCCCAGAAGGACCTGGACCGGATCACCAAGGAGAAAGACGCGGCAATCAACAACCAGGAGTACGAGGAGGCAGCCAGCCTGCGCGAAGCCGAGGTGACCGCCCGCGAGACGGTGGACAACCAGCGCGCCGAGTGGCAGGGCAAGGTCTCCGGCGATCAGCCCACGGTCGGCGAAGAGGAGATCGCCCAGGTCGTGGCCATGTGGACCGGAATCCCGGTGACCCGGATCGCGCAGGAGGAGTCGGAGCGCCTGCTCCACATGGAGGAAGCCCTCCACGGCCGGGTGATCGGCCAGGAGGAGGCGATCGGGATCGTCTCGAAAGCCGTTCGCCGGGCTCGCGCGGGCCTCAAGGATCCAAAGCGACCGATCGGCTCGTTCATCTTCCTGGGTCCCACGGGCGTCGGCAAAACCGAGCTCGCCAAGGCGCTGGCGGAGTTCATGTTCGGCAGCGAAGACGCGCTGATCAAGGTCGATATGAGCGAATTCATGGAACGCCACAACGTCAGTCGCCTGGTCGGTGCGCCTCCCGGATACGTCGGGTTCGACGAGGGCGGGCAGCTGACCGAAGCCGTTCGAAGGAAGAGTTACGCCGTGATCCTGCTCGACGAGGTCGAGAAGGCTCATCCCGAGGTCTTCAACATCCTCCTCCAGATTCTTGAGGACGGGCATCTGTCCGACGCCAAGGGCCGGCGGGTCGACTTCCGCAACTGCATCATCATCATGACCTCCAATCTGGGCGCAAAGCAGCTCCAGACCAACTCGAGCCTCGGGTTCCGGGTCCAGGGAGATTCGGATGCGTCACGGTCCGCGCTCTCGCACGAACTGATGAAGGAGAAGGTCGCTGCCGAGTTGAAGCAGAACTTCCGGCCGGAGTTCCTCAACCGGATCGATGCGACCGTAGTCTTCCGCTCCCTGACCGTCGAGGAGATCGCCAAGATCGTTGACCTGATGCTGGCCCGCGTGCGCGACCAGCTCCGCGCGCAGCAGATGCAGCTCGAGGTTACCCAGGCGGCCAAGGAGCACATCATCAAGCTGGGCTACGACGTGGCGTATGGGGCCCGGCCGCTCCGCCGGGTGATCCAGAACATGATCGAGGACGTCCTGGCCGAGCAGCTCCTGCTGGGCAAGTTTGAGCCGGGCGCGAGCATCGTCGTCGACCGTGACCCGGAAGCCGGCCTCGACATCCGCCTGGCCGAGCCGCGCGAACCGGTCGAGGCGAGGTGAAGCGCGTCGCCCGACCGGCGACGCAGGTCTGAGCGATGGCGCGGCCACAGAGCCGCTTTGTCTGTCAGCGCTGCGCCGAGGCATTCCTTCGCTGGGAGGGCCAATGCCGCGCCTGCGGTGAGTGGAACAGCCTCGTCGAGACGATTGTCCACGAGCCGTCCAGAAGCGAGCGGGTGAAGCGCCAGGCCGATGCCGCGACGTCGCCATCGAGCCTGGCCGCGATCTCCGAGGTGGATCTGCCCCGGGTCAGCCTGGGGATCGGTGAACTCGATCGGGTGCTCGGTGGCGGGCTGGTCCCAGGTTCCCTGGTCCTGCTTGGCGGCGAGCCCGGCATCGGCAAGTCCACGCTGCTGCTTCAGGCGGCGGCCGGGCTCGCGCGCAAGCACGGCGACGGCGGGCGCGTCCTCTATGCGTCTGGGGAGGAATCGCCCGGTCAGATCCGCCTGCGGGCCGCTCGACTCGGCCTGCTCGGCGGGGCCGCGGGCGACCAGATCCAGATCCTCGCCGAACACGATGTCGGGCGGATCGCGGATGTCGCGCGCGCCGCCAGACCGGCCCTGGTGATCGTTGATTCCATCCAGACGGCGACCGTGGACGAGCTCGAAGGGGCTGCCGGCAGCGTCGGCCAGGTACGCGAGTCGGCCCTGCGCCTGATGGACCTGGCCAAAGGGGACGGGATCGCCGTGATCCTCGTTGGCCACGTGACCAAGGACGGCTCGATCGCCGGGCCAAAGACGCTCGAGCACCTGGTCGATGCCGTGGTCAGCCTGGAGGGCGAACGGCATGCGGCACTCAGGCTGCTCCGGGCGGCCAAGAACCGCTTTGGCTCCACCGACGAAGTTGGCGTATTCGAGATGAACGACACCGGCGTGATGGAGGTCGCCGATCCGGCACGCGCCTTCCTCTCCGTTCAGCGCCTCTCGGCGCCTGGTTCGATCGTCGCCCCGACCATGGAGGGAACGCGTCCGCTGCTCGTCGAGGTCCAGGCGCTCGTCAGTCCGACCGCCTACGGGATGCCCACCCGCAAGGCGAGCGGCGTGGATCCGAACCGGCTGAACCTGCTGATCGCGGTGCTTGGCCGGCGAGCGGGGATCGTCCTTGGCGGCCACGACGTGTACGCCAATCTGGCCGGCGGCCTGACCGTGGCCGAACCGGGGCTCGACCTGCCCGTGGCGCTGGCCCTGGCGTCCTCGCTCCGGGACCGTCCCATCCCATCGGGCACGATCGCGATCGGCGAAGTCGGCCTGCTCGGTGAGCTGCGGAGCGTGGTCGGTCTCGACCGTCGCCTGCGCGAAGCCGCACGACTGGGGTTCCGTCGCGCTGTCGTGCCTCGCCCGGCGGACGCCTCAACGGCCGCACGGATCGATGGCCTGGACGTGGTCTACGCCGAGACCCTGGCTGAGGCCGTCGAGGCCGCGATGACAAGCGCCCCTGTTGTTGCTCGGGCACATGGCGATGCGGTCCCGTCGATGCTAGGCTGACCGGCCTGCGGGTCGTCTTCGTCCCGTCTCTGCCGGGCGCAACCGCGAGGAACGCTTGATCCGATACATCCGCCTCCTGGGGGCCGCGCTGGGCAGCGTTGTCGGGCTGGCGCTTGCCGGCAGCGGCGACGGCCTGTTCCGCGGGACCGAGTACGCCGGAGCCCTTCTGGCGACCTGGTCCGTCGCCTGGATCATCGTCGGGTTCGCTGTGTTGCCGTACCTGACGATTGTCCCGACAGGCTGGACGATCAGACAGGTCCAGGCGCTGTCGACGGACGAGTTCGTGACGGCCGTGGTCGGCCTGCTCGTCGGGCTCCTGATGGGCCTCCTGCTCGGACTGCCCCTCTCACAGCTGGCGCCGCCGTTTGGGACCTGGCTGCCGCTTGGGGTGTCGCTCTTCCTGGGCCTGGGCATGGTCGGCTTGACCGTGGCCAAGAGGCAGGATCTGCTGATCGCCGCTGAAGCCGTCGGGCTCGTTCGGCGTCCCTCCACCAGCCGCTCCTCCGCTTCGGCGTTGGGTGAGCCGCGGATCGTGGTCGACACCAGCGCGATCATTGACGGCCGGATCGCGAAGATCGTCGAATCCGGGTTCATTTACGGCACCCTGGTCGTCCCGCGCTTCGTGCTCGAAGAACTCCAGCACATCGCCGACAGCTCGGATGCCCTCCGGCGCAATCGCGGCCGGCGGGGCCTTGAGATCCTCAACCGGATGCAGAAGGAGCCGGCCACGCCGGTTGAAATCATCGACGACGACGTGGCCGAGATCACTGAGGTGGATGCCAAGCTCGTTGCCCTCGCGCTGGCACGGAGCCGGGTCATCCTGACCAACGACTTCAACCTGAACCGCGTTGCGGAGCTGCAGGGCGTACGCGTGATGAACATCAATTCACTGGCCAATGCCGTGAAGCCGGCGGTTCTTCCCGGGGAGGAGATCCGCGTGCGCGTCATTCAGGAAGGCAAGGAAGCCGGTCAGGGCGTGGGTTTTCTGGATGACGGCACGATGATCGTCGTCGAAGGTGGTGCGCGCCACATCGACAAGGATCTCGACGTCACGGTGACGCGGGTGCTGCAGACGGTGGCCGGTCGGATGATCTTCGCCCAGCCTCGTCTCGCTTGAGGGACCCCATGCCGACGCTGGTCGACTCCATCGACGCCATCGACGCCATCGTCGTCGCCGCGGGCCGCTCGACCCGGATGGACGGGACGGACAAGCTGGCTGCTCCGATCGCCGGGCGGCCCCTTCTGGCGTGGACACTCGATGCGATTGCCGCAGCGCCAGGGGTCGAGCGGATCGTCGTGGTGACCGCTCCAGATCGCGTAGCCGGGATCGCCGCGTCGCCTTGGTTGCCCGAAGCCGTGACTGCCGTCGTTGCGGGCGGCGACCGTCGCCAGGAATCGGTCCACAACGGGTTCCTGGCACTCGATCGGTCCGGGGCTGATGAGGCCCGGGTCATCCTCGTGCATGACGGCGCGCGGCCGCTCATTTCGCCGGGGTTGGTGAACCGCGTCGCGAGCGCCGCCGCGAGCCACGGCGCCGCGATTCCGATCCTGCCTGTTGCCGAGACCCTCAAGCGAGTCGACGGGGACTTCGTCGGCGCGACTGTCGATCGGGCTGGCCTCGGCACGGCGCAGACGCCCCAGGGGGTTCGGCGCGGGATCCTGCGCGCGGCCTACGCACGATTCCCGGCAACAGGACCCGAGACATGGACCGACGAGGCAGCCTTGCTCGAGGCGATCGGGATTCATGTCCGGGTCGTGGTCGGTGACCCGCTGAATCGCAAGGTCACCGTGCCAGACGACCTGATCTGGGCCGAGGACCGACTGAGCGGGACCGGCCCGCCACGGACCGGGATCGGGCAGGACAGCCACCCGTTTGGTCCCGACGCCCCGCTGATCCTCGGCGGCGTTCAGATTGCCGGGGCGCCGCGGCTGTTCGGTCACTCGGATGGGGATGTGATCCTCCACGCGGTCGGGGACGCCCTCCTTGGGGCTGCCGCCCTAGGTGATCTCGGGCAGATGTTCCCGTCGGACGCCCGGACGCCGCAGGGCATCGCGAGTGGCGAGTTGGTGCGCGCGGTGCGTGCGCGGCTCGCGGAAGCGGGTTTCCGCCCGATCTCGATCGACGTCACCGTGATCGGGGCTCGGCCAAGGCTGGGCGTTCACCTCGGCGCCATGCGGCGCTCGATCGCGCTGCTCCTCGGCCTGGGCGACGGGCAGGTCAATGTCAAGGCGTCGAGCGGCAATCTCGATGGGCCCGAAGGCGCCGGCAGATCCATTTCAGCCGTGGCCCTCGCCACCGTCACCTCCGTCCGATGACGATTCGACTGCACGACACCCTGTCCGGCCAGACCCGCGAGTTCGTTCCGCTTCAGACCGATCGGGTTGGCGTCTATTCGTGCGGCCCGACCGTCTACGGCCCCGCCCATATCGGCAATTTCCGGTCCTTTCTGTTTGCCGACCTGCTGGTTCGTCACCTTCGCTGGCGTGGCCTTGCGGTCAAGTGGGTCATGAATATCACCGACATTGATGACAAGATCATCCGCGGCGCGGCGGCCGCTGGCCTCGGAATTGGGGCCCTGTCGGAGCGCCACCTGGGGGGCTTCCTGGTAGACGCCGCGGCGTTGCGCATGACGACGCCGGATGTCCTGCCGATGGCAACGGCCCACATCGAGCAGATGGCGGATCTCATCGGGACGCTCCTCGAGCGAGGCCACGCCTACCGTACCGCCGACGGCTCCGTCTTCTTCCGGATCGCCTCGTGGCCTGGCTACGGCCGGCTGGCAAGGCTGGACCCGGAGGGCCAACGCGTCGGCGAACGTGTCGAGGCCGACGAATACGGCAAGGACGACGTGCGCGATTTCGCCCTCTGGAAGGGCCCAAAACCGGGAGAACCGTCGTGGGAGACGGCGATTGGTCGGGGCCGCCCCGGCTGGCACATCGAATGCTCCGCCATGAGCATGGCCCACCTGGGACCGTCGTTCGACATCCACACCGGCGGGGTGGACCTGATCTTCCCCCATCACGAGGATGAGATCGCCCAGAGCGAGGCCGCGACCGGACAGCCATTCGTGTCGACCTGGCTCCATTGCGCCCATTTGCAGATGGGCGGCGCCAAGATGGCCAAGTCAGTCGGCAATATCGCCCGCGTGGGCGATCTGCTTGCGGCCGGGGTCTCGCCCCGGGCGCTTCGGCTGGCGCTGGTCAGTGTTCACTATCGCGCGCCGCTCAGTCATTCGGACGAATCGCTCGCGGCTGCCGCGGCAGCGCTGGACCGGCTCGACGCGGCCGTGGCTGCGCTGACGGCCTACCGCGAAGAGCGAGCCGACGATCCCTCGCTCCCCGACGTGCTTGCATCGGCGCGGGAGGCGTTCGGAGCTGCGCTTGACGACGACTTGAATGTATCGGCAGCACTGGGGTCGCTGTTTGAACTGGTCCGCGAACTGAATCGCCGGGTTGAGCGACGAGGGCTGTCGACAACGGACGCGACGCGTTGCCTCGCGCTGCTCCGCGACCTGGATGGGGTCCTCGCCATCCTCACCAACGAGGAAGAAGCACTCGACTCTGGTCTCGCGGCGCTGCTGGCGACCCGAGACGCCGCTCGCTCCGCGCGGGACTGGTCGGCGTCGGACCGCTTGCGTGACGAGCTTGCGGCCCAGGGGATTCTGGTCGAGGACACCCGCGATGGCCAGCGCTGGCGGCGCGGGGAGGCGACCAATGGCTGATCGACCGCGAGCGAACGATGGTGGGCGCGGACGTCCCGAGCCGGGGCGAGGCCCTGTTAGACCGGCCCCGCGCGGTGGCGCGGGAGACGCCCGTTCGGGTGGGTCCGGACCGCGGCCGCGCGGCGGCGACCCGGCAGCGTGGGCACGACCGTGGCCTGGCGCAGGACCCCGACGCGACGATTCGCAGTCCCGCGGGCCTGGGCCTCGACCTGGTCCCGGCGGACCTGGGGCCGCGCCAGCACCCGGCGGACCCGGCTTTGACCGGTCGCGGAATGTCAAGCCGACGTTTGGCGGACCGCGATCCGGTGGTCCCGGAGCCGGACTATCCCGACCGTCCGGTCCCGGCACGCCCGGGCAGGGGCAGTCGCGACCGTATTCAAGGGGTCCAGGGACCTTTCCTTCGCCGGCAGGGCCCTCCGGCCCCGTTCCGCGGCCCGGCCAGGCTCCGAGGCCGACCACTGGCCGCGATCACGGCATTCCGGATGGCCCGCGCCGCGCACCCCGGCCACCGCAAGCCCACGCCCAACCGGGACCGTGGCGGCCGGGCCCAACCAATCGATTCGAGCGCAGCACCCGACCCGGGGATCGGCCCGAACCGGAGCCCCGCTCTGGGTCATCAGCTCAAGGGTCCGGGCCGCCCCGCGGCAACCCGGACCGGCGCCCGCCCAATACGGGCGATCCCCGTGGTCTGCGGCCGTGGGGCGGTCCCCCTTCGGGTCTGCGGCCGTGGGCCACCCCGCCACCTGCGCTGCCCGCCCCGGACCTGCTCGGGCCGGATGAAGAGCTGGTCGCCGGCCGTCGTCCGGTCGAAGAGGCCTTCGCCGCAGGACGTCCGGCGCTGCGTCTGCTGGTGGTCCCCCAGCGGCGCGAACCGCTGGAGAAGCTCGTCCTCCACGCGACTCGCCTGCGAATCCCGATCGTGGAGCTGGAGGGCGGTTCCCTCACGGCATTGGCTGGCTTCGACGGCCATCAGGGCGTGGCACTCGTCGTTGAACCGCGCGAGTTTGCGTCGCTCGGTCAAGTTCTCGCGCGCGCCGAGGAGCGTGGCGAGCCTCCGTTCATTCTCGTCCTCGACTCACTCGAGGATCCGCAAAACGTCGGCACCCTGTTGCGCAGCGCGGAGGCCGCGGGCGTCCACGGCGTCCTCTATCCAACTCGCCGCCAGGCGCCGCTCACGCCGGCAGCGATCAAGGCCTCCGCCGGGGCGGTCGAACACCTGTTGCTGTGCCCGGTCGATGACCTGGCCGCAGCACTCGCTGATCTGCATGGGCGCGGCCTGAGGATCGCCGGCTCCGAGGCGGACGCGCCCTTGACCGCGCGCCAGAGCGACCTTCGAGGACCAATCGCCATCGTTGTCGGCAGCGAGGGCCAGGGCTTGGGACCCGCCGTCCGGCGGCGGTGCGACCTGTTGATGCGCATTCCGATGCGCGGCGCGGTCGGGTCGCTCAATGCCGCCGTGGCAGGTTCCATCCTGTTGTTCGAGGCAGTCAGCCAGCGTGATCCAGGCGGTCGCAGTCTGATGCCCGTCGCGAAGCCCTGGCCATCGAGCGGACGCCGGCCAGCGGTGGCGGTCGAGCCCGAGGCCTCCAGCGTGGATCCCGGATCGGCGGACGACCCATCGGCGGACGACCCGTCGACCCGCGTCGCCACGCTCGGCGTCGCCACGCTCGGCGTCGCCACGCTCGGCGTCGCCGACTCCGACCTCCCTGCGGCGTCCCCGGTAGAGGATCTCCTCCCCGAGCGCCGCATGCCGTTGGTCCCCGATGAAGGTCCGACACCACCGTCGAATGGCCCCAGCGACGCGATTGCCCGACGGACCAGGGCGAGAGGAACGACCCGTGCTTGACCCATGGTGTCGCACGGCCCTATCATCGCCCGGCACCGGTTCGGGTCATCTGCGGTATGGCCCTGCCTGTCGTGCCGACGTAGCTCAATTGGTAGAGCAGCGGTTTTGTAAACCGCAGGTTCCGGGTTCGAGTCCCGTCGTCGGCTCCAG
>CAYRTS010000074.1:7007-14759 GCA_964427285.1 uncultured Anaerolineaceae bacterium | reverse complement strand
CGGCCTGGGCATCTGGTGGGAGACCCTGGACGAGGGCGTCTCGGTCCCCTGGCTCCTGGGGCTGCCACACCACTGAAGCGACCGGGCACGATCACAGAAAGGCCGGGGTTGCCTGCGCGCCGGTCGGTCATTGGTGTGGCGGCTGATAGCCCGCACCGGCGAGCCGGCTTGCCGCGGCGGCGCGCTCGTCGTCGGTGAACAGCGAGGAGAACTCCGGTTGCAGGACGAGCGCCTCGACCGTCAGATCGAGCCTGCTCTCGTCCGTCAAGCGCTGGAAGCCGTCGGAGATGCCGTCAGCTCGGAGCAGTTGGCGAGCGTAGTCCGGTCCGCCATGATTCCGAACGCCGCGGAGGAAGTAGCTCGCCCAGTAGCCTCGAATCGTGCTTCCATCTGCCGCCCGCTTGCGGGTCGCTTCACCGGCGAACTTGAAGATATCCAGCATCGCATCATGGAAACGAAGCTCCAAGGCCGAGACCGTCCGATGCCCGGGCCATTGTTCCCCCGGCCCGGACTTGGGTCCAACGCGGCGTCTCGCCACCCCGCCAAGACGTCCAATGGCCTGCGCGATATCGCGCGTAATGTGCTCCGGGAGAGATCCGATGTCGGCTGAGGCGAGGCCAGTGAGCACTGCTCGGCGTTGCTGCAGATCGTCGGCGATCCGCTCAAGGACTCTCACCGCAAAGGCCGCCAGGCGAGGGTCGCCGAGCCAAGTCGTCATCGCCGGGATCGCTACGCCGCCAAAGGCCACGATCCGATCTCGAAAGAGGATTCGATCGCTCGCGTCAGCGGTCTTGGCCTCATTGAGCAGTGCGGTCAGGCCTGGCACCCGCCCAGTATCCTACGCTCGCCGCATCGTCGGATGGCCAGCATGCCAGCCGTCGCAGAAGCGGCAGTGGTACGGCATCACCGTCCCGCCCGAGCCTCGAACGATCCCGCGGGCGGCCGCGCGAGCCTCCCAGCGCGACCCGAATCGAACCTTATCGCGGCACGAACGCTGCTCGAACCAGGTCGCCGTGCGATTCGATACCGCGGACGCGACTACAACGCCTTCGACCATCTCGGCGTTCCTCCTTGTCAGAGGTCCCGGTCGACCTCCTCATGGCGAGAACTGTCCTCCTGGTCCGTGTCACCTCTGGTGGCACGGGTGGTGCGTCACGGCACCGCAGATTGACGGTCGCGGGCCAGCGACGCGGCGGCGCGGTCCGTGCTGCGCTCGTCATCGGCGCGCAACCGTCGACCACTGTCAGGGCTCGACTGCCCGCGCGGGGAACCCATCCAGCACTTTGCGCCAGAAGACTTTCTCCGACGAGCGGATGTCGCGGATGCGCGCGAGCAGCTTGTCGAAGTAGTCGGGAACGCCCGGTCCGGGCGGGCACGTGAGGCGGGCGTCGTCCATCGTGAAGCCCTTGACGACGGCGTTCCTCGAGGCGGGCGGTCGCCCACTGCCGGAACTGGGTCCCGCGGGTGGATCGAACGCGGTAGCCGACGGCGATGATCCATCGCGAGGCTGTAGCGCTTTAGGCGACGGCGCACCTGCCAGCTGGCCGATATTCCGGGGCCGGCCAGCGCGTCGCCGTCTTCACAGCGTGGGTTTGATGAGCGGAAGACGCTCTGGCCATCCACGAAACCGAGGACCCGTTTGGTCAAAGGCTCCATAGGTACTGCCCTTCAAACAAAGAAAACCCCGGCGGAGGCCGAAACCGGCTGATCCGACGGGGAGTAGATGAAAGGACGATAGGCCGAATCCCTGCAAAGGTCAATAGGTTGTACTCGTTCAGTGCGTCCGATACACATCGACCTATGTTGACCATCGGCCATGAACGACCGCTACGCACGGTATTGCCGATAGTCGGCGAAGGAACGCACCGCGCGTGAAGTACTCGATGAGCCGTCACGCTTCCGCGATGTCGAAGAGGTAGGCACGCAGATCACGCGGCGGCATGGAGCAACACCTGGGTCGACTCGATCTCCTGGCGTCGGTACGGGTTGCGCAACGTCGAGGACTCCACGAGGTCGACTGGCCGGCCGACCAGAGACTCGAGATCTTCGAGCAGGCAGAAGTAGGCGTCAGCGTGCTCGCCGGGCGTCAGGGATTCGAAGTCGACGAGGAAGTCGAAGTCGCTCCGCTGGGGGTCGAAATCGTCGCGCGTGGCCGAGCCGAACAGGGAGAGCCGGAGCACGTGATGACGCCGGCAAAGCTCCGTCAGCTCGCCGCGGTGTTCCTCAATCGAGGGGGTCACGGCGCATCCTCCATGCCGACACGATACCCGAGGCGACCGTGGGTCTCGCGTATTGGCGAGAACAGTCCTCCCGGTCCGTGCTGCACCCGTCATCGGCGCGCAACAATCCAGCAGTACCCTGCCGACATGACCGACGCCAAGCCCACCCCCACGCCCGTTCCGACCAGGACCGACGCCGAATGGCGCGCCGCGCTGACCCCCGAGCAGTACCGCGTCCTTCGCCAGAAGGGCACCGAGCGTGCCTTCACGGGCGACCTGTGGGACGACCATCGGCCCGGCGTCTACCGCTGTGCCGGCTGCGGCACCGAGCTCTTCCGATCCGAGACCAAGTTCGAGTCCGGCACGGGCTGGCCCAGCTTCTTCGCCCCGGCCGACCCCGCCGCCGTCGCCACCGAGACCGACGGTGCCTTCTTCATGAAGCGGACCGAGGCGCTCTGCGCGGCGTGCGGCGGTCACCTTGGGCACGTCTTCGACGATGGGCCGAACCCGACCGGCCTGCGCTACTGCATCAACTCGGCCGCGCTCAAGCTCGACCCGAAGGACTGACCGGCGACGTGGTCGCGTCCCGCGGCCGGACGCGTCCCACGCCCTAAGACACCTCGTCGGGCGAACCCAGGTTGACCAGGAAGGCCTCGTCCCCCTCCCACCGGAACAGCACACGTAGGTCCTCGTCAACGCTGAACGCCCCGTACGCGGCGAGGTCGCCCTTCAACTTGTGGGTTCGGAGGAGCCCATCGGTCGGGTCGGCGGCGAAACGGCGAAGCGACGCCCGGAGCATTGAAGCCTGCGGTTCGCGAAGCTTCCTGGCCTTGCGCAGGAAACGGCTCGATGCCGTAAATCGCAAGTCAGCCCCGGAGTTCGCCGAGCAGATGCTCGACGTCGTCGAATCGCTGTGCGTCGCCAGCCACGTATTCCGCCTCCGCCTCGCGGACTTCGGCCAGGAATAGTGCTCGACGAAGCGTGCTCAGCTCAGCCTGATCGCGCTCGTAGTGCTCGGGATTGACGATGTAGGCGACCTTCTTCGAACGCTGCAGGACGACGATCGGCTCCGCGCTCGCTTGAACGTCATCGATGACGTGGGCCACGTGCTGCCGCAGGTCGCTCACGGGGATCGTCTTCATCCGCCACACTGTACCGTTATCTGTACGCTTGTCAATACAGTCAGATGGCCCTGTAGGCCCCAACGTCTGTGCTGCTCGCGGCAGGCACCGCCGATGACGCCTGCTCGTCACGGTACGGGCCTCCGTATGAACCACACTCTTACAGGGGGGGCATCGAGCGGCACAACGCCCGATGGCCCTGCCGACACAAGCTCGCGGCGGCACCTCACAAGCATGGCGAGGCAGCCGGCGGAGTCGATGTCGGGGTCGATCCGCTTGCCGTAGGAGTGGGGTTCATAAACGGTTCAATTAGAAGCCACGCCGCCCGCGGCCGGTGTGCGCCGCCGAGCCGCGCCGCGCGCGGACAGCCGCCGATGGCCCAAGCCAGCACAGGGAGTGGGCTGCGCGTTCGATGGGACCAGTGACATCGCCGCTTGGGGGGGGCCGGACCTATCTGTGCCCAGTGGCGGCGCGGGCCGATCTCGAATCCTGGATCGTGACGACCGAGATCTGGTCCCTTGCCTCGTCGTACTCGTAGACCAGGAGCATCCACGGCCAGGGACCCAGGATGAAACGGAGCCCGCGCCATCGTCCAGTCAGCGCCGGTCCAAGGAGCGGGAACGCGGCCAACGGACCCAGCGAGGTCCTGATTCGATCCCGGGTCGAAGCCGGGAGGCTGCGGGTCAGGATCAGTTCATCCAGGTCGGCCCGGGCTCTGTCGGCGACAACCACGGTCGCCATCGATCAGAGGTCGTCCAGCGCCACGACTCGGCCGGCGCGGACGTCCGCGAGCCCCTGCTGTGCGCGTTCGAATGCGCCAGGAACGGCATCGAGCAGCGCGGTGATGGTGGCCGCGTCGGGGTCGGCCTGATCGAGCGCGGATGAGAGCAGCGAGCGCGCCAGCGTGCCGGCGTTCACGTGCGTGCGATCCGCGAGGCCATAGAGCTTCGCTGCGTGCTCCTCGCCGAGGAGGATGTTCACGCGCCTGGGACGATTCTCGGACATCGCTACACCTGCACAGAAGTACACTGATTGTGTTGCGGCAGCGTACCCGCGATTTCTCGCCGTCGCAAGCCGCCACACCAGCAAATGGGAGGTCAGCTGGCGGGCAACAGCGGTCAACGGGTGATCACGCGCCCGGTCATTCCGGGGTGAGTGGCCGTCGTTAGTGTGGCGGCATGGTTGACAATGCGGTGCTTGACTGCGAAGGTGCTTCACGCCTACCATCAATGTGGTTCTCACCAAGCCGATGAGAGCGCGCGAGGTGATTCAGAGGATGCGCACGCTCGACGCGTCCGCGCGGATCGTCCACCGGGACGGCTCGCACCAGAAGTGGCGCCTGCACGACGGTTCGAGCGTCATCGTGCCCATCCATTCGGACGACATCCCGACGGGCACGCTGCGGAGCATCGAGCGACAGGGAGAGCCGGCGCTCGGGCGAATGTGGCTGCGAAAGGGGTTCCTGCATGGCTGATCCGGGGACTGCGAGGTACGTGGCCACGTACAGGCACGACGACCGTGCCTGGATCGTCCAGTTCCACGATCCCGATATCGCGACGTTCGGACGGACGCTACTGTCTGCCAAGCGGTACGCGCGCAGCGCTCTCGCGGTGTACCTGGAGGTTGACGATCTGGCGGCGGCCGGCATCGAGGTCGTCGACGACGTGCGACTCCCGACCGAGATCTCGGACGAGGTCCACCGGCTCATCGACCAACGCTCGAAGGTCGAAACGCTGCGGGCCGATGTCGCCGCGGCAACCCGTCGGGCGGCCGCCGACCTTCGACGTATTGGTCTCTCGACCCGGGACGTCGGGGAGATCCTGGGGATCTCGGGCGCTCGCGTCGCCCAGATCGATCGTGAGTCCGGCAGGAGCGGGTGAAGGTCATTGGCGCGGGCCCCGACGTGTCGCGTCGGGATCGTGATTGGCAGTCGGGACATGATGCTGAGGCGCTGGCATGAGTACTTCGATCACCTCGCCTGACAAGCGGCCTCGCGCGACGGCGGCCGTGGTCGACGGCGAGCGACTGCGCGTAACCCTGGCCGACGGCCGGGACGTCAGCATCCCGACCTCGTGGTACTCGTGGCTCGGCGACGCAACCGCCGACCAACGGGCGGACCTGGCGATCATCGAAGGGGGCCTTGGGATCTGGTGGGAGCAGCTGGACGACGGTCTTTCGGTGCCGGGCCTGCTCGGCCAGTCGCACGTCTGACTCGTCCTCGGCCCGCCCGTCGCAGCGTTGCCGTTCGTACACTGCGCCCGGGGTCGATTCGCGGGTGGCAGGAGGCATTGATATGGCACCGACGCGCGGAGTTACCACCTGACCGACTACGCCGCGCCGCGCCTGGCCGCGCGCGACTTCGAGCCTGGCTTCAGCATCGACCTTCAGCACAAGGACCACCGCCTGGCGGGCGAGCTGGGGCGCTCGCTCGACGTCCCGCTCCCCCTCAACGACCTCGCCGTCGAGCTGTACGAGCGGATCCGGGCGGAGGGCGCGGGCGCGAAGGACATCGTCGAGGCCTTCCGCTTCTTTGGGCGCCTCGCCAACGTCGACATCTATCGCGACCCGACTCGGCCGCCGGTTCCGGCGCCAGTGCCTGCCCCACTTCCATCCTGATGCTCTCGCTCAACCCTGAGTTGAGCGTCCGCGATGAACGAGCGTGATCGATCGCCCAGAGTGCAGCGTGGTGCCACGACCGAGCGGGTTCACCGCGATCGCTCAACTGGCAGTTGAGCCCAGGCCCCGATCGCTCGCCCCGCGAGCCCCGGGCGGCTGAACGGCCGACTCGGCCGCCGGTTCCGGCGCCAGTGCCTGCCCCATTTTCATTGTGACGCCCGCGCTCAACCCTGAGTTGAGCGTCCGCGATGAACGAGCGTGATCGATCGCCCAGAGTGCAGCGTGGTGCCACGACCGAGCGGGTTCACCGCGATCGCTCAACTGGCAGTTGAGCCCAGGCCCCGATCGCTCGCCCCGCGAGCCCCGGGCGGCTGAACGGCCGACTCGGCCGCCGGTCGGGGAAGCGCCGCAGCAGCCGGTAACGCATCGGCCGTTCGGCGCATCGGCCGTTCGGCGCATCAGCCGGACAGCATCAGCCGGACAGCCTTGACAGGGCCAACTGTCCGGTTAGACTTCGGTTTGTGGCTGTGATCCGATTGGCTACCGTTGAGGCTCCTTTTGACGTGCCCCTGCTTGTGGAGCCGACAATCGGGCTGCTCCGGCGCGCGCTGGCAATCGGGCTTCTTGGCCCGGGCGAGCAGGTGGATCGACTGGACCTGGAGCTCGTGCGCCGGATCGCCCGCGAGGCGTCGGCAGCCGGGATCGGCCAGGATGCCGCGGTCGCCATCCTCCACGGCGGCGATCTGCCGGACCGTCTCGCGCCGCTCATCAAGCGGCTCGACGATGCGCTGACCGTCTCTCCGTTGCCCGATCGCGAGCTGCCGGAGGTCCTGCGGATCCTCGATCGCGACGCTGTGGCCCGGATGACCGGCACGACGAGCGTCAGCCTGGGACGGTACCTTGCTGGTTCGCGGCGCTGGCCGGACCGGCTCGCGGCACGCATCCACTGGCTCGCGCTCGTCCTGGCCGATCTGGCGGGCGCCTACAACGACTTCGGCATTCGGCGCTGGTTCGAGCGCGGCCGGACGCCGCTCGGCGGCCGCTCCCCTCGCGACGTGCTCAGCGCCGACTGGGATCCGGCCGATCCTGACGTCGAGCTGGTCCGCGAGCTGGCAGCCGCGCTCGCCGGGGCCGGAGCAGCGACGTGATGGTCTTCCGCCACGCCGACCCACGGTTTCCGTTTCTCTGGGAGGGCGCGGGGCAGCCGGCGGCTCGCTGGCACGATTCGGGCGAGGGGCCGGTGCACTACTTCTCCGAGACGCCGGACGGCGCCTGGGCGGAGTTCCTCCGGCACGAGGAGATCGTGGATCCGGCCGACCTGGCCGGTGTGGCTCGTGCGCTCTGGTCGATCGAACTGGCGCGACCGCCTCGGGGGGAGCCACGGCTGGACGCCGAAGCGCTGACCGGCGGGGCTTCGACCTACCCCGCTTGCCGGCGTGAGGGGCGGCGAATGCGGTCACGAGGCTGGCGTGGTCTTGTCGCCCCCTCGGCGGCACTCGCATCGCCCTCACCGACTGGATTTCGGACCGGCAACGGCCTGCACCCAGGTCCGGCCCGGGTGGAACATGTCTACGTGTTGTTTGGTCGGCGACCGGATCTGATCGGGTGGGCGGCCTGTCACGAGGGACGGCCCCGGGACGACCTCCTGCCCCGCGTTCGGCTGCTTTGACGACCGTTGCGTTTGTGTTGACGCACGCCCGCCAGCCGCTGATCAGCGGCGCTTGCCCAACACGTGCACGATGATCGAAACGACCGCCGGAGAGGATCATGACCGACGAACGTGAAATCGAACCCGA
>CAYRTS010000074.1:0-6907 GCA_964427285.1 uncultured Anaerolineaceae bacterium | reverse complement strand
TACGCCGACGCGATCGAGGAGTTCCGTGCCGAGAAGGACGCCTTCTTCAAGACCAGCCGCGGCAGCCCCATCCCGGCGGCGGAGCGCGAGGCCTTCACCGGGCTCCCCTACTACCCGGTCGACCCGACCCTTCGGTTCGAGGCTCGTGTGCTGGAGCCGTACGCCGGCGACGAGCCATCGAACTTCCAGATCCCGACCTCGGACGGCAAGCTTCGGGCGGCGCACCGGGCGGGCATTCTGGCGTTCGAGGTTGGCGGCGAAGGCCACGCCCTGACCGCCTACACCTTCGACGGCGGCGACGGGGCGTCGCTGTTCGTGCCATTCCTCGATCCCGGCAGCGGCACCGAGACGTATGGCGCCGGCCGCTATCTCGACCTGGAACCCGAGGACGACGGGACCTACACGCTCGACTTCAACCTGGCCTACCACCCGTCATGTGTCTACGACATCCGGTTCTCCTGTCCCCTGACCCCGCGCGAAAACCGGCTGCCGATCCGGATCCAGGCAGGTGAACGCCTCCCGGCCGCCAGCACGCCTGCCAGCTGACGGAGCCACCCGAGCGGGGTGAAGGAGGTACGCCTCCGCCTCGATGACCTCCCGCGCCCGTGCCCGCGCCCGTGCCCGCGCCCGCGCCCTTGCCCGTGCCCTTGCCCGTGCCCTTGCCCGCGGGTCAACTGCCAGTTGAGCGTTTGCGGTGAACCCGCTCGGTTGCGGCACCACGGTGCACTCTGCGCGATCGACCACGCTCGTTCGTCGCGGATGCTCAACTCACGGTTGAGCACAAGCATCAGGGTGGATTCGGACAGGCCCGAAGGCACGCGTCGAACCGCGCGAGGCTACACTTTCGGCGCCCGATGGGCCTCGTGGCCGAACCAACACCCGAGGGATGCAAGAGTGGCCGAACCGTGGACCTGTGCTCAGTGCGGGACAAGTAACGACCCAAGAACACTTACCTGCGGAAACTGCGGGACCGTCGTTGGCTCCGCCGTCACACCGGCCGCCGCAACGCCGGGCGCCGCTACACCGGGCTGGACGCCGACCATCGACCCCCCGGCCACCGACCCAGCGGCCACAGGGGCTGCGGTGGGGCAGGCGTTCGGCGTCGCCGCCACGGACGGAGACGCCCCGACATCCGGCTGGACGACGGCCGCCACAGGCCAGCCACCGGGTGAGCCCGCCGGCCCACCCCAGTCATCCTGGAACGTGGGCCAATCTGCGCCCGGCGGAGCGGCCAGTGCGCCGCCGCTGTGGCGGAGGATCCCCGCTGGGTTGGTGATCCTCCTGGTCCTGCTGGTCGGCGGCGGCGTCGTCGGCTTCATCCTCAACGCCGGCCGGGCCTCCACGGGCGAGATCAATCGTGAAGGCGACATGATGGCGACGGATCTGCGCGTCGGCGACTGCTTCGACTTCAAGGACGTTTCGACCGATGAGATCACGGACGTGACGGCCAAGCCGTGCACCGCCGAACACGAGTACGAGCTGATCTACACGGACTCGATGCCATCAGGGGACTATCCATCCGACGCCACCTTCAACGCGTTCGTCGAGGCCAGTTGTCTCCCGGCGTTCGAAGCGTATGTCGGGCTGGCCTATGCGGACTCCGCGTTGGATGTTTCGTGGCTGGTTCCACTCCCGGACGCGTGGGGCGGCGGCGACAAGTCGGTCCAGTGCTCCGTCTACGACCCCGAGAACAAACTGTTGATTGGCTCGTTGAAGGGTTCGCTGCGGTAGCCAGTCAGCCGACTCGTCACCCCTGCCAGCGCCGAAAGGAATCGAAGGCCGATGCCAACCGTCCTCATCGTGGATGACGAACAGCACATCCGGCTGCTGATCGAACAGACGCTCGAGGAGCTGGAGGATGACGGCGTCGAGTTGCTGACCGCCTCGAATGGAGACGAGGCTGTCAGTGTCGCCGAGAATCACCACCCGGACCTCGTCTTCCTCGACGTGATGATGCCGCGTCGGAACGGGTTCGAGGTCTGCCGCACGATCAAGCACGACCTTGGTCTGACCAGCACGTTCGTGGTCCTGTTGACCGCCAAGGGCCAGGCCTACGATCGCGAGCAGGGCCTGGCCGCCGGGGCTGACCTGTACATGACCAAGCCATTCGACCCGGACGAGCTGCTGCGCCGCGCCCGGGAGGTCCTTGGTCTGGTCGCCGGACGCGGGGCGGGGGCGGGGGCGGCCTGATGGACCCGGCCGAGCTGCGTCGCCTAATCGTCCGCCACCGGCACGTTGCGCCGATGCTGTCCGCGCTGCTGGCCGGCACCAACGCTCGCGTCACCATCACCGACGCGGACGGCGCGCTGATCCTCGATCGTCAGGCCGGCGCGGCGCCGCCCGACGCCCCGAGCGATCGATATCCGATCACCGTGGAAGGTGCCACGGTCGGCTGGGTGGAAGGTCCGCGTCCAGCCGGTTCCATCGCCGCCGTCCTCTCCTACGCGGCCGCCCGCGAGACGGACAAGCGCTCACTCGCCCGGGAGGCGCTCGATCGCTACCGCGAGCTCAACCTGATCTACGACCTCGCCGACCAGATCGGCGCGGTCCTCGAGACCGATGCGATTGCCGAGGTTGCCGTCGCGGAGGCCAGCCGGCTCCCGTCCGGCGGGACGGGGTTCCTCCTCCTGCTCGATGACGAGGGCACGCGGCTCTTCGCCCGACCGGCGGCCGACGCGGCCTCGTCGCCTTTTGCCGCCCACGAGATTGGCACCGGCATCATCGGGGCGATCCTGAGCGGGGATCCGGAGGTCGTCAACGACATCGCGGCCGATCCCCGGGCGATCGAGGCGGAACGCGGGTTCGCGTCCGTCGTGGCGGCGCCACTGCGCGTCCGCGGCCGGCGGATCGGGGTGATCGGCACGATCTCCCGCGCCCCGATCGAGTATCACGCCTCGGACCTGCGGCTCCTTGGCGCGATCGCATCATTGACTGCCCCGACGCTGGACCAGGCCGCGACCCACCGGTCCGCCCTGCTCGCCTCAGGCGCATCCGACTGACGCGACCCGACCGGCCCGCTTCGTGAACCGCCTCATCGCGCTCGGAATTGGAGGGTCGCTGATCGTCCTTGGGTACCTGCTGGCCCGTGGACCGGCCTGGGACTCGGTGGCGGTGGTCCTGGCCGCCCTGCTGCCTGCCGGCCTGGTGCTGTACGGCGGAACGGCCAGGGCACGGGCGACCGCGGTTCGGGCTGCCCAGCAGGAGGCTGAGGCGGCCTTCAGGCGCTCGGAACGGGCCAACCTGGACCTCCAGGAGCGGCTCGCGGAACTGATGACCCTGAACGAGCTGGCCGCGGCCGCAGGCTCGACGCTTGACCTCGGGGAGCTGCTGGACCGTTCGCTTGCCGCCGTGACCCGCCACCTGCGCTTTGACCGTGCCCTCATCCTCCTGGCGGACCCGGACCGCGGCGTCCTGTACGACGGTCGAACCGTGGGCGGAAGCGCGGAGATGGCCGAGCGCTTCGCGCGGTTGGAGCTGCCGTTGGAGCTGCCGCTGGACGCTGGGGTTTCACAGCTGGTCCAGCTCTACCACGCGGACGGACCACTCTTCTTTCGCGACGCTGACCACGATCCCGACGAGCGCAACCGCGCGTTTGCCCAATTGATGGAGGTCAGCTCGTTCCTGGGAACACCGCTCGTCTCGAAGGGTCGGTCGGTGGGCGTCCTCGCGGTCGACAACCGGGTCTCCGGGGGTGATGTCCGACCAGGGGACGGGCCACTCCTGTACACGATCGGTAGCCTGATCGCGGCCGCGATCGAGAATTCCCGGCTCTTTGGACAGGTCGAGGCGCAGAAGGAAGCCCTCGAGCAACGCGTGATGGAGCGAACCGCAGCCCTGGCGTCGGCCATCGAGGAGGCCCAGGCCGCTCGCGTGGCGGCGGAGGCAGCGTCGGCCAGCAAGAGCGCCTTCCTGTCGAGCGTCAGCCACGAGCTTCGAACGCCGTTGACCTCCGTCGTGGGTTTCTCCCACCTGATCCGGCGGCGGCTGGAGGAGACGATCTTCCCGGCGGTGCCACCGGGCGACCAGAAGCGCGACCGGGCCATGCGCCAGGTCTCTGACAACATCGGGATCATCGTCGAGGAGAGCCAGCGGCTGACGAACCTGATCAACGACACCCTGGACCTGGCCAAGATCGAGGCCGGCCGAATGGAGTGGCGACGCGAGCCGGTCGATGTGGCCGAGGTGATCGGGCGAGCCACCGCGGCGACGGCGTCGCTCCTTGCCGGCCCGGGGCCGACGATGGTCCTCGCCGTGGAACCGGATCTGCCCACGCTGGTCGGCGACCGCGATCGACTGATCCAGGTCGTGATCAACCTGATCTCCAATGCCGTCAAGTTCACCCCGGCTGGGACGATCACCTGCGCGGCACGGCGCGACCCCGCCGCGGATGGGGTGGTGATCAGCGTCACGGACACGGGCATCGGCATCGCCCCCGAGGATCACGCCAGGGTCTTCGAGCTATTCGGCCAGGCCGGCGACACGCTGACGGACACGCCACGCGGCACGGGGCTGGGCCTGCCCATCTGCCGTGAGATCGTCGAGCACCACGGCGGCCGGATCTGGCTCGAATCGTCGGTCGGCCACGGCTCGACCTTTGCATTCACGCTGCCGGTCGGTGCCACACCGGGCGAGGCGATCACCACGGCGCCCACGGACCGGGTCGAGAGCCGGATCGGCGCGGACTGACGTGTCGACCGCCGAACTGCGACAGGCAGGCGTCGTTGCGGTGCTCCGGGCACCGTCGGCGGCGATCGCCATCGAGGCCGTGGACGCCCTCGTCGCAGGCGGGATCCGCGGGATCGAGATTACGTTCAGCACGCCGGACGCGGCCCAGGCGATCCGCGAGATCTCGCGGCGGCATGGCGATCGGATCCTCCTTGGGGCAGGGACGGTTTTCACCCCACTCCAGGCGCGGGACGCGGTCGCGGCCGGTGCCCGGTTCCTGGTCAGCCCTGGCACGGACGCGGTCCTGGCGGAGGCGATGCTCGCGACCGGCGCGCTGGTCTGCCTTGGCGCGCTAACGCCAACGGAGGTGATGGCCGCGACCCGCCTCGGGGCCCATGTGGTCAAGATCTTCCCGGCGTCGCTGGGCGGCCCGGCCTACCTGAAGGCGCTGCGCGGCCCGTTCCCGGAGGTGCCGTTCATGCCCACGGGCGGCGTCAACGCCGACAATCTCGGTGCGTGGCTGGCGGCCGGCGCGATCGCGGTCGGGGCCGGCAGCGAGATTGCGCCCCCGGATGCCCTGTCCGGCCGGCGCTGGGACCTGATCGAGGCTGCCGCGCGCGCGTTTGCAGCGGCGCTCGCAAACGCCACGTCGTCGAGCGCCACGTCGTCGAGCAGCGATCGGCAGAGCAGAGGGAGGATCAATGTCGCGCTTTGAGTGGGTGAGCGACAGCTGTCGCCTGTCGAGCCAAAGACCGCGACGCTCCTGCTGACCCTCCAGCGCGGGGGCTCGGACCTCGTGTCGACCGGCAACCTCAACTCGACCCAGGCGGAAACCGTGGCGTACCTGCGGGAGCACGGGGTCAACGTGATCGGCGGCGAACCGCCGACGTCATCGTCACGGTCACCGGCCGACCCGGGGTCGTCATGCCGGCGGATCTCCCGCTCTTGCGGAGCGGCGTGATCATGATGAATTCGGGCCACGTCGCCGCCACAGACGAGGTTCGACACGAGGTCCGCGCCCACGACGCTGAAGTTGGCCGACGGCCGGGCCATTCACATCCTGACCCACGGTCACATGGTCAACCTGGCCGGTCCGCGGCCCCTCGGCAACTCGATCGAATCGATGGACCTGGGGTTCACCCTCCAGGCCCGCTCACTCGAAGCCGTCGCAACGGGCGCCGTGGCCAGGACCGCGTGCGTCGTGCCCGTCCCGGCAGCGATCGACGACCTGGTCGCCTCCGCCTACGTCGCGCTGGCCCGCCGGACCTAACAGCGCACCGCTCAACTGGGAATTCCCACGCCGCGCAGCCACAGCCCCGTCGGAATCAGCCGTGTCGCTCTCGAATCCATCCATGCAAAGCCCAACATCCCGGGCATCTCCACGTCTGGATCCCGGAGCGCCGCGATCCATCGATCGCTTTGACCGGGCTGAAGTGGTCCGAACCAACGGACGCGGGCCCGCCGCTTGTTGGCTTCCGTTCGTCTGACGACCAACAGTCCGCCGACCCGCCAGCCGGGTGGCGCAGTCCTCGCGGCTGTCTCCCTGGCTGCGCCAAGGGTCGGCATCGAGACACGAATGTCGGTCAACACATCGACCACGTGCACAACGGCAACGCTGCCTGGGGTCATCCGGGGGCGGAATGGCCCACGCACCAGGCGCGGGGCACGGTGGAGGATCGGATGGGGATCGGCGGTGTGCGCCGTCCAGGCACCGACCGTTGCCAGGGCGATCACGGCGCCCACTCCCCAGGCCGGATCGGGGGCCGCTGGCCGGAAGGCATCGACCTGCAATTGTGCGGCGAGGACCAACCACGTTTCCAATGGCACGCCCCCGCCGAGTCCGATCTCCATCCGGCTGATTACTGACGTCGAGATCCCCGTCCTGGCCGCGACTTCCTCCTGCGTCCATCCCCGACGGTATCGAGCCCGTCGAATGGCCTGACCGAGCAGCCATGCGAGCTCGCCCGGATTTGGCAGTGGTTCTGTCGTCATCCGTCCATCGTGGACAAATGTGCTTATCGGCGCCTTATCTGTGCGGTCGACGGCCAAGCCTGACGGGGGAGCGTCAGGAGCGTCCCCCCGGATCCCTTCGCACTGTGCCCTCCCGGAGGGCAGCAGCGTGCACGATCTACGCGAAATCGACGCCAAAGCGGCTCGACCACGCTTGTGACGCCCTCCCGAAGGGCACGACGGCCAAGCCTGACGGGGGAGCGTCAGGAGCGTCCCCCCGGATCCCTTCGCA
>CAYRTS010000073.1:0-15364 GCA_964427285.1 uncultured Anaerolineaceae bacterium | reverse complement strand
GCCGACAGAAGGGGATCGTAATCGGTCGCTTGCACCAACCCGGTTGGAATCGCCGTAGGTCACCCGCCGCTTGGAATCGGGGCGGTGTCAGGCTCGGTCGAGTGCCTGGGCGAGGTCGGCGATCAGGTCGTCGATGCCTTCGATGCCGACCGACAGACGAACCAGCGCGGGATCCACCTCAAGGGGGGAGCCGGCGACGGACATGTGGGTCATGGCGGCCGGGATTTCGATCAAGGACTCCACGCCGCCGAGCGACTCGGCCAGGGTGAACAGGCGGGTGCCCTCGGCGATGGCCACGGCGCGCTCGGAGGCGGAACGGGAACGGGACGCGGGGCCGACGCTGGAGCCCGAGCCACTCTCCGCGGTACCACCGGGCGCCGGCAGGAAGGACACCATCCCGCCGAAGCCCGGGTAGGCCACGGTGGCCACGTCCGACCGCGCGCGCAGGAACGCGGCCACCACCGTCGCGTTGGATTGGTGTCGTTCGACGCGCAGGTGCAACGTTCGCAGGCCGCGCAGCACCAGGAAGCAATCCTGCGGACCGGGCACCGCCCCCATCGCGTTCTGGAGGAAGCGCAGCCGCTCGGCGACCGCTTCGTCCCGCGTGACCGCCACGCCCAGAACGGTATCCGAGTGGCCCGCCAGGTACTTCGTTGCAGAGTGGAACACGATGTCAGCCCCGAGGGTCAGCGGCCGCTGGATGGCCGGCGAGGCGAACGTGTTGTCCACGACGATCAGGGGTCGTCGGCCGCCTTCCGCGGCCCGCCGCTCCACCGTGGCCACGACGGCAGCGATGTCGACGACCTTGAGCAGCGGGTTGGTGGGCGTCTCGAACCAGACCAGCCGCGTCCGTTCGCCCAGCGCCTCCCACAACGCGTCCATCCCGGATGCGAGATCGACATAGGCGGTCGTGATGCCGGCACCCGGCACACGCACGCGCTCGAGATACCGATAGGTGCCGCCATACACGTCGTCGCCGACGATGATCTCTTCGCCCGGCCCGGCGAGTTCGGCGATCGCGGCCGTCGCGGCCGACCCCGATGCGAACGCGAAGCCATGCGTGCCGCCCTCGAGGATCGCCATCGCCCGCTCCAGACGGTCCCGGGTGGGGTTCTGCGAGCGAGCGTATTCGTAGCCCTGGCGCGGCCGCCCGACGCCGTCCTGAGCGTAGGTCGAGGTCTGATAGATCGGGGGAGAGACGGCCCCGGTCAGCTCGTCCGGCTCGGCGCCGGCGTGGACGGCCAGGGTGGCGAAAGACGGCTCGCGGTCGGCGGCATTGGCGCGGTTGGCGTGGTCGGGAGGTTGCATCGGGGCATCATGGCATCCGCGCCCATCGACGCGCTGTCATGGCTCGCCGCTCCACGCATCGAGTTCGAAGACAAGCTCCTCGCCGTCCATGTCGTCGATCTGGACGCCGGTCTGGCGGAAGCCGAGCCGCCCGACGATTGCGAGCGAGGCCACGTTGTCGGGCGCGACCGCAGCGCGGAAGCGCGTAACGCCGTGCTCGCGCGCCGCCCAATCGAAAAGCGCCCTAACGACCTCAGTCGCGACACCCTGACGTCGGTACTCAGGTTCAACGCGGTAGCCGACCTCCACCCGGCCATCCGCATCGGGTGGCGAGTGGAAACCAGCCGAGCCGATGATCCGACGCGTGCCGTCCGGTTCGGTCAGGACGATCGCCCGGCCAAGCCAGGGCTGAGCCGATGCGTCCTCGGTGAGGTCCGCGATCCGGAACTGCAGGAAATTGTCAAGGCGATCGGGCAGGTCCGACGGCACGCTCGCCCCGATCTCGCGAGCGGCCGCCTCGATGTCGCGGGCAAGCAGCTGACGCATGAACGGCAACGACATCGAGAGCAGCTCAAAGCGAGCGGTTCGCATGGGCGGGACCAGCATCCGGGGATGATCGCATCCAACTGGGTCTGGCTGTCGCCGTGCGTGCACCGCCAGACCGCTGAACCCGGCCGCCGGGTCGATCGTCACGAACGCCCAGCGACGGGTCACAGCGGCTCCCCTTCGGGGCTCGTCGACAACGCCCCGAGCGGCAATGGTTCCGCGTCCCTACATCCGGCCGGCCGCGATGGTGCCGATCTGCTTCGAGATGTCGATCACCTCGTCCTCGGTGAGATCGGCACCGCCGGAGATGCTGATGACGAGGAGTGCGTCACCCTTGACGACCATGAGTCCCGTATTCGCAACGATGGCGGCCTTGTAGCCGACCCCGGACACCTCGATCGATGTAGGGTCCCCGGTAAAGGCATCGAAGACCGGGCCGGATTGCGCGGTCGTCAAGGACCAGGCAACCAGCGGATCGCCGGAGTCGCTCTCGACGATGCAATTATCCGTCGGCCCTGGAAACACCGTGGTCTTGACCGACGGCACGTTGAAGATCCCAGCAAGCTCTTCGGCTGGAGCACAACACAGATGGCCGCCGCGTGGTCGAGGAGGTCGCTCAGCCGTTCCAGTTCGGCGCCACGCCCGACAACCTCGCTCATGGCACCGCAGCGCTCCGAAGATCGCGGAGGATCGTTTCGGCGTGCTCGAAGAACAGCAGGTGGCCGGCGTCAGCGACCACCTGGGGTCGCGCCACCCGGATCTGATCGGCCAGGCGCTGGCCGCTGGCGACAGGCACATTGCGGTCTTCGGCACCATGCCAGATCAGGGTCGGGACGTGGATCTCCTCTGGCGCGAATGGCCAGCGTTGGATGAGGATGCGGGCCTCGATCGTGGCGCCGCCGGGCCCTTGTCGGAAGGCTTCGCGCACGGCCTCTCCGTAGGATTCGGCGATGCCCGGGTCAGCCAGCGTGCGGCGATCGGGGGCCCCCATCCCCTGGCCGAGTCGCCTGGCGACGACGGAAAGTTCGGCTTTCGCGGTCCTCGCGATCAGCCGGAACAGGAGGTTGGCGATGATCAGCGCCCGCCGGCCTCCGCCGAAGATCGCACGGTTGAGCGGCGTCATGCCCGCGGTCGATCCGGTGCGGTCCAGCGGGCCGGGGCTGGTCACGAGCCCGCACGCGGAGATCCGTGACCCGAGGGCCGCGGCGCACGCGAGCGCGAACGGACCGCCGCCAGAGAACCCAAGGACGGCGAAGCGTTGGAACCCGAGCGAATCAGCCCGGGCCGCCACATCGCCCGGCCAATCGGCGAGCCCCCGGCCTGGCCGAGGGTCGGACTCGCCGAAACCGGGCCTGTCTGGGCAGACGAGGTGGACACCTCCCCCGCATGGCCGCGGCCGCCACGACGCGGGCCTCAAGCCGAGACCCCGCGAGGCCGTGGGCCAGGAAGATCGGCGCACCGGCTGCGTCGCCGGTCTCCTCGAACGCCATGGCCCGGCGATCCGCGAGGCGCAAGGTTTGGCCTGTCATCGCCATTCGCCTCCTGGGTCCCGGATCGAAAGGAAACGCGGCTTCGTCCCGACTTCGGAGTGTAGCGGGGCCGGGTTCCTCAGGCGCCCTCGTCATCACCCAGATAAACGACGATCGCGACCTCGTCGGGGACGGCGCGGGCGAGTCGTCGATCAGCCGTCACCAACGGCAGGTCCAGCCGGGCGGCCGTGTGTACCCAGTGGGCGTCGCCCCACCCGAGCCCGTAGCGCTCGGTGAGGTCCACGATCAAGCGATCTCGTGGATCCAGCGGGATGACCACCGGCTCGAATGCCGCGAGCGCGGCCATCGCCGACCGCACCTCCGGCCACCCAATCCTGCCTCGCCGAGCGGCGCGCGTAAGCGCGTTTCGGACTTCGAAGCCGTAGTGTTCAGCTACGATCGGCTCACGGTCGCCACCCTCGAACGTCAACCGGACCTGTCGAGCGCGCTCGTGCAACGGCTCGTCGACGAGCAGCCAGGCAGCGACCACGCTGCTATCGACGACGACGTCGGTCACGGGCCAACTTCTCCAGGGCACGGTCGGCTGCGTCGCCGCCTTCAAGGGCGCGGGGGTGATCTCGCTCGGCACGGATGTAGTCGACGGCGGTCAGGCCGTCGGGATCGGGCCGCGTTAGCTTGGCGAGCCGGTCCATCTCGGCGAACGCCGCGCGTCGGCGCGCCAGCCGAGCCTTGCGGTGACGCCCCACAACGCCTTCCGTGTATGGGAACCCCGCGACCTCCCATTCACGAACCGTCCCGTACGGCGCGACGGCTTCACCGGTCCGGTGGCCGCGCGCCGGCCCGATCGGTGTCCACGACGCACCCTCGACGAGGACCAAGACCCGCCGATCCTTGCGCCGGGTCTTGAGCTCACCGGAACGGATCTGCCGCCAGATCGTCCGCTCACTCAGCCCGAGCCTGGCGGCTGCCTCGGGAACACTGAGTGCCAATGTCTCTGTCATGACAGTGACAAACTGTCACACGCGATCCCTGGAGTCAAGCGGCCAGTGAGTTAATCCGGATGTGTCGGGCGGTGCGCCAGGTACTCCAGGAAGTCGAGCTTGGTGACGACCCCGACCGGGCGATCGCCGCGGATCGCAACCAGCGCAGCCGCCCCGCCGGACAGCAGCGCAAAGGCCTCATCGAGGGTGGCGGTCGACTCGACCAACGGAAGCGGCCGGTCCATCACCTCGCCGACCGTCCGCTCGACGACGGTCGGATCGCGGAAGGCTCGATCCAGCAAGCCCTTCTCGGTAATGGAGCCCACGATGGCCGCGAGGTCATCGCCGTCGGGCGCCTCGGACACGGGGAGCTGGCTGATCCCGTACTCCTGGAGGACGGCGATGGCGTCGCCCACCCGCTGGGTCGTCCGGGCGAGGACAACATCGGGCAGCGGGCCGGCGTGGTGGCGGTCCGCCAGCAGGTCCGCGATGCGCACGACGGCCCCGGCCGTGGCGAGCAGCCCGTTGGCACGCATCCATTCGTCGTTGTAGAGCTTGGACAGGTAGTTCCGGCCGCCGTCGGGAAGCAGGACGACGACCACGGCCTCGCGCCCGCCCCCCGAGTTCGCCTCCGTAAGCTCGCGGACCACCTCGCGCGCGGCGACCAGCGCGGTGCCGCACGACCCCCCGGCCAGGATCCCCTCTTCGCGGGTCAACCGGCGGGCCATTGTGAAGGCGTCGCGATCGCTGACCCGCACCCAGCGATCGACCATCGCCGGGTCGTACGTGCCCGGGAAGAAGTCCTCGCCGACGCCCTCAGTGAGGTACGGGCGCGCGGTATCACCGGACAGGACGCTGCCCTCAGGATCGGCGCCGATCACCTGGATCGCCGGGTTGCGCTGGCGGAGGGCGCGGGCCGCACCAGAGATCGTGCCGCCGGTCCCGACACTCGCCACGAAATGCGTGATCCGGCCCTCGGTCTGATCCCAGATTTCGGGGCCGGTCGTACGCTCGTGGGCCGCCGGGTTCTCCATGTTCCAATACTGGTCCGGCTTGAACGCGCCTGGGATGTCCCGGGCCAGCCGCGCGGCCACGGAGTAGTAGCTTTCGGGCGATTCGGGCGCCACGTTGGTCGGGCACAGGACGACCTGCGCGCCGTATGCCCGGAGCAGCTGCTGCTTCTCCGAGGACTGCTTGTCAGCCATCACGAAGATGCAGCGATAGCCCTTGAGAGCGGCGGCAATTGCGAGGCCGTGGCCGGTGTTGCCCGAAGTCGGCTCAATGATCGTGCCGCCCGGCTTGAGCAGGCCCGCTCGCTCGGCGGCCTCGATCATCGGCAACCCGATCCGGTCCTTGACAGAGCCGCCCGGATTGAGCATTTCGAGCTTGGCCAGCAGGAGCGGCTGGCGCTCGACCGGGCCGAGGTCGCGAATGATCCGGGTAATGCGGACGAGTGGCGTACCCCCGACCAGATCGAGGATCGATTCGGCGTACTGCATCGCGGCCGAGTATACGGGCGGCAGGGAGGCGCGGAACCGGGCCGCCTGCCACCGCGGGACATGTTCTTCCAAGCGGTACAAACCTCCCTCACCGGCGGCCGCGAGCGCCATATCGGGCGCAGATCCGCGGTAGAAGTGGCCGTAATCGGCCGATTCGCGCGTTTCGGGCGGGCATCGATCAGCCGGTGAGCCCGATTCGGCCGGATGATGCCAGCCATCGAGGTCGTGGTAGGTCTGGACGACCCCGACGAGGCGCCTGTGTCCTTCTGGGAAGAACGACCCAACCCTGATCGGCCGTGAGGAGCCGAGGTTCAGCCGCCGCGATCGAGGCGGACGGGGCCAAAGAGAGGGGCCAAGGTCCCGGTTGCCGTGCCGGGCGCGCTGTTCAGCCTCGGCGACGGCCATGCCGCCCAGGGCGATGGCGAGGTGTGCGGCACCGCGATCGAGACGCCGATGCGCGCTCGCGTTCGCCTGACCGTTCGCCGGGATGTCCGGGTCACGGCGCCGGAGTTCCGCACGTCGGGGCCGCTGGGACTCTCGACAAACACGGCCGGCTGGTATGCGGCCGACGGCGTTGGCCCGGATCTCATGATTGCGGCACGCGATGCCGTCCGACGGATGATCGACCGGCTGGGCGCGGAGCATGGCCTCGCCGCGCTGGACGCGTACCTTCTCCTGAGTGTCGCTGGAGACCTGCGGATCAGCGAGATCGTGGACCAGCCAAACTGGATCGTGACGGCCTACTGCCCCCGCTCCATCTTCGGCTGAGCAGGCCGCCGGCCTCAGGCATTGTTCAGCCGTCGCGATCGAGGCGGCCGGGGCGCAGGAGCAGCCAGGTCAGGCGATGCCGAAACCTGCGCGGATGCGTCGGTGGATCCACGGTCCACGGGTGCAGCGCCTCGACGGCCGGAGCCAGGATCGCCGCCAGCCCCTCGCTCATCCGACGAGCGACCTCGAGCTCCTCGCGCGAGCCCGGGGCCGGCAGCGAAGCGTCAACCTCCAGCCCGGCCAAGGCCCGAGCCGAAGTGGCGGGCAGGACCCGGGACGCCAGCCGTCGACCCAGGTACAGCTCTTCCGTTCCGGCCATCGCCAGCGGCACGATCGGGGCGTCCGTCCGTAACGCCATCACCGCCCAGCCAACGCGGAACGGCCCGAGGCGCCCGGGCGGGCCGCTGACCGTGCCCTCCGGCATCTGGACAAAGACACCGCCGTTGCCCAGAACCGCCCGCGCCGACGCCACATGCTGTTCCACGCCCACGCCGCCCCGCCAGACCGGCAGCAGGCCGCCCAGCCTGCGGATGAGCCACTCGCGCCAGCGCGACGTGAAGGTGGACGGACCACTGCCGAGAAACCAGGCGCGTGGCTCCACCGGCAGCGCATGGATCACGACAAAGGGATCAATCCAGCCACGGTGGGCCGCCGCAACCAGCAAGTAGCCAGCCGTCGGCAGATGCTCCCGGCCCTCGATCCGGATCTGAAACCGAAAGACGACGAACAGGATGAAGCGAACGAGCATCCGCAGCAACCGGTAGCTCGAAGAGGCCTTCGATTCGGGCGTGCGGCCGAGCCAGGCCAGGCCTTCGACGGCGCCGCCGCGGGCAGCGGCATCCGCCTCCGTTGAGACCCGACCAGGGGGCGGGCGGCGCCGGGGTGTGCGTGTCGTGGCGGGGTCCGCCATCTCAAGCCGTGGTGTCGGCCGGCTCGCCCTCGTCGTCATCCTCGACCACCCACCCGAGGGCGCCCCAGGTCGAGCCCTCCGCGCGGCTCGGTGGAGTATCGATGGAGTCATCAAGACGGTGCCGCCAGACCAGCGCCGCGAGCGACGGCACGATGAACAGCAGGGAGACGATCTGCGCCGTCGGGATGCCGAACAGGATCCAGTTGCCCTCGCGCAGGAACTCCAGACCGAACCGCACGATCCCGTACCAGACGAAGAAGATCAGGATCAGATCGCCCGGCCGAAGCCACGATCGCAACCGGAACCCAAGCCAGATCAGCACGACCGCCCCAAGCAGCCCCGACAACGACTCGTACAGGAAGAGCGGCTGGAAGCGGGTCGTCTCGTCGAACGTCGGACAGAGGTAGGCGGCAACGCGATACGCGCATTCAATCGGGATCCCCCAGGGCGCGGTGGTCGGCGGGCCGTACAGCTCCTGGTTGAAGAAGTTGCCCCAGCGCGCGACCGCCTGCATGGCAAAGAGTGCCGGCGCGATGATGTCCACCCAGCGCCAGAACGGCAGCCCTCTTCTTCGGACGTACACGATGACCGCGATGAGCCCGGTCGCGATCCCGCCATAGACGCCGAGGCCCGAGTACGGAGGGAGGACAATCTTGAGGAGGTTGTCCTGGTAGAGCGCCCACTGGTCGATCACGTGGTAGAGGCGCCCGCCGATCAGCGCCGCGATCGCCACGACGATCATCCCGTTGCCAACGACCTCGGGATCTTCTCCGGCTCGCGCTGACAGCCGAACCAGAATCTGGTAGGCGACAGCCAGCCCGAGGGCATACCCGATCCCGTACCAATAGACGGGAAGCGGTCCGAGCTGAAGCGCGATCGGGTTCGGGATGAAGTCCAGCATTTCGCGGAAGTGTAGCGGCCCGCCTCCGTATACTCGCGGGGAGTGAACGCCGAATTCAATGTCTGGCTGCTGATCGTCGGGCTCGTGTTGGGAGCCGGGCTGACCTGGGTCGTCATGATGGACGGCCGACGTCGCGAGGCAGACATCGACGCGACCGAACTCCCTCGTGAAGCCGCGTGGCTGTCCGCCACGATGGCCGAGGGCGGCGACGTCGTCAGCCCCGATACGGCGGAACTGTTACTCCAGCTCCATCGAGCCTATCTCGCAGCGCCGCCGCCGGACCCGATCGACGACCCGGTACCCGACCCGCAGCCGAACCCGCCTGCACCCGCCTGAACCTGGCCCACAGGCCCTCAGAGGCCGCCGTCGAGGACGGGTTCCGGGTCCAGAGCGACGCCGTCGAGGTCGACCAGCGAAACGCCGAACGTCGCCTCGCCGACGAGCCCCTTGATCGCCGGCACGGGTCCTACCCAATAGGCGAGTCCCTCGCTGAAGAACATCTTGCCAACCCCCTGGCGCTCGCCTGCCTGCTCGACCCAGCAGCGGTATTCCTGCCCGGCGGGCGGCGGAGTCAGCCCGGTCGCGACGACCACCAGCTCCGAAGTCGATGGCGAGAAGAGCAGGCTGCCGGCAAGTCCCGGCTCCGCGCCGGACAGAGCGACCCGCCGAACGTCCGGTTCCGACGTGATCAGCAGGGCCGCGCTGGTCACCTTCTCGAGCGCACCGATCGTCCGTGCCTGGCTCGCCAGCCGCTCGTCGACACGCCCGCCGACGATGACCGAGGTAGCCGCCACCGACAGCACGACCGCCGCCGCGACTGCCGCGACTGCCGCGACCCAGCCGAGCGCGGCGCGGCTCCGAGCCTGGATGGCCGGGGAGGTGCGGCCGACTGGAGGGGGCGCTGCGGCAGCCGGGGCGGCGGCAGCCGGGGAGGCGCCGGTCGCGACCGCGACGGCGCTCTCGTCGTCACCGATCCCCACGTCCGCACCCGCCCCACGCGCCACCCCGGCCGCCCGGACCGTCGCCAATGTTCGTTCCCGCAGGTCAGCTGGCGGGATCTCCCGCGCGACCTCGCGGATCAGCGTCGATGCGCGCTGGAGGCGACCGAGCTCAGCCGTGCACGACAGACAGCCCGCGAGGTGCCCGGCCACGGCCTGGGCCGTAGCGGTGTCGCCGGCCACCAGCCGATCGAGGCCACCGGGCTCCACGGCCGCAAGCTCGAGCTGTTCGCGGGTCGTGTCGTGATCCATCGTGGCCTATCGATCCTGACCGGTCGTCACCGGCACGTCAGCGAGGTCGGCCTGCCCGCCGACTGGCCCGAATTCTCCGCCAAGTGCCTCGCGCAGATGGAGCAGCGCGCGGCGAGTCCTCGTCTTCACGGTCCCAAGTGGCCAGGCCAGCCGATCGGCAATTTCTGCCTGCGACAGGTCCTCCTGGTATGCCAGCAGGATGACGGTTCGTTCGGTGTCCGACATCGCGGTCATCGCCGACCGGATCGCTTCGCGCAGACCGGCGGCTTCCACGGCCGCCTCCGGGCTCCGCGGTTGAGAGCCGCCGGCCACCACGATACCGCTGGCCACCGCCCGTTCCAGACCCTGCGTCGGGTTCTCATCGACCGCGGTCGACGACGATGTCGAGACGAGCCGTGGGCGTCGGCCGGCCGCGCGCAATCGATCAATCGCGCGGTTCCGGCCGATCGCGTGCAGCCATGCCGCCAGCGATCCGGCCGCTGCATCGAACAGTTCGGCTCGGTTCCACAGCGCGAGAAAGGTTTCCTGCACGACCTCTTCGGCGATCCCACGATCGGCTGTCAGCCGGCAGGCCGACGCGAAGATCGCCTCACCGTACCGGTCATAGAGAGTCGCCAGCGCCGCCTCCGAGCCGCCCACGATCTGGTGAACGAGTGCGGCATCGTCGATCGGATCTCCGCGTCCCTCTGCCACCAGCTACGCCTCGGTGGCCCGGTTGGTTTCGCGCACTCCGTCAGCCACCGACCGACACCCCGATGAGCGAACCGATCAGATAGGTCACCGCAGCCGCCGCGATGCCGATCCCCAGTTGCCGGGCACCCGAGAACAGGAACCCGCGACCGGTCAGCAGGCTCACCGCGGCCCCGACCGCGAACAGGGCCACGAGGCTCAACCCGAGGCTCGCGACAAAGGCTGGCGTGCCGCCCGCGAACAGGTATGGGATGACCGGCACGCTCGCCCCGACGACGAACGCGGCAAAGGATCCGGCCGCGGCGCCCCACGGCGATCCGAGCTGATCGGGGTCGAGGCCGAGCTCCTCGCGCACCAGGATGTCGAGCGCCGCCTCCGGGTCCTCGAAGATCCGCTTGGCAATTCGCGCGGCTTCATCGGGCGCGAACCCCTTGGAGCGGTACGAGGCGGCCAACTCCGCCTCCTCTTCTTCGGGCATCGCAGCCAGCTCGGCGCGTTCCAGGGCAATCTGGTGCTCGAACAGCTCGCGCTGGCTCTGCATGGAAACGTACTCGCCCGCCGCCATGCTGAACGCCCCGGCCAGAAGGCCCGCGATCCCGGCGAGGAGGATGAAGCTGGGGTTGCTGGCCGCGGCCGCCGTCACGCCCATCACCAGGGACAGATTGCTGACGAGGCCGTCGCTGACCCCGAAGATCACCGCGCGGAGCGTCCCGGACCGGCCGGTGCGGTGCCAGCGTTCACGCTGGCCGACCTCCGCCGCGCTTCCGGCCCCCTGGGCGATCGCCACCCCGTCTCGGTCCCCCTCGGCCAGGAGTGGGCCCGGTGCGCGGCGCTCAGCGTCGAGGCGGTTCCAGATTTCGGCATGCTCGCGTTCGTCGGCGGCGATCGCAGCGACATCGGGCGAGACGCCCTGTGCCTCGTAGAGGGCTTCCTCGTCTCCTTCGAGTGCCCGCACCAGGTCCGCGACGAAGGCGGTCCCGAAGACGCGGGCCAATAGGATGATCAGGCGAACTCTCGCGCGCGGGCCTCCGGTCGCCGGCACCACGGCGCCGAGGTCACGCAGCCGCGATGCCCAGATGTCGGCATGACGCCGCTCATTTGAGGCGATCCGGTGGAAGGCTTCTGCCCTGTGGGGATCCGTCTCGATCGTTGCCAGCGCTTCGTAGAGCACGATGGCATCGCGCTCAAGCTTCAGGTTGTCGAGGCTCTGCTCGATATCGATCTGGGGCACCTTCGCATCGTAGGCGATCCGTGCGGCGTAGAATCACGAGCGATGCCTCCGCTCGATTCTCCGGCCCTGCGCTACTTCACCGCGGCCGATGTGGCCATGGCGATGCCCGATCTCGAGAGGCGCCTGGCCCTCGCCGAGCGGACGCTGACGGCGCTGGCGCAGGGGGCGGAGCTGCCGCCCAAGATCGGGGTGCATCCGCGGCCAGCTGGATCGTTCGCGCACGCGATGCCGGCGCACGCCAGGGGCGCGGATCCCGAGGGTCGCGAGGATCTGATCGGGATGAAGTGGGTCGCCGGGTTTGCCACCAACAACGACATCGGCCTGCCGGCGATCAATGCCCTGGTCGTGCTCAACGATCCGCTGACCGGGCTGCCCGTGGCAATCCTGGATGGCGGGCCGATCACCGCGGCGCGGACCGCAGCCGTGTCCGGCGTCGCCATCCGCCGGTTCCCGCCTCGTGTTGCTGGCCGCCCGCCCAGAGCGGCGCTGATCGGCGCCGGGGTCCAGGGGCGCAGTCACCTGCCCGTGCTCGGTGGCCTCCTTCCCGGGGTGGAGCTGGCCGTGTTCGATGCGGACCCAAAACGTGCCGAGTTGCTCGCCACTGAAGCTCGCTCCATCGATGGAGTGGCGTCAGTTTCGGTGGCTGCCGATGCCCGGTCGGCCGTTGCGGGTGCGGACGTCGTCGTGACCGTCGCATCGTTCGGCCCGGTGCGCCAGGTCATGACTTCCGACTGGCTGACGCCGAACGCGCTGGTCGTGCCGGTCGACTACGCCACGTACTGCGCCGCCGAGGTCGCCCGGGATGCGGCCCTCTTCCTGGTCGACCACCGCGACCAGTTCCTGTCCAATCGCGAGACGGGCCTGTTCGAGGGCTATCCGGACCCCTCAGCCATGATCGGCGAGGCCATCCTTGCGGGGACCGCGCGGCCGGCGAGCGGGCGGGTGGTCGTCACGCACCTGGGCGTCGGGTTGGCGGACGTGGTCTTCGCCGATGCCATTGTTCGGCGCGCGGAGGCTCTCGGCCTGGGGGTCGAGCTCCGGCGCTAACGCCAGGCGGCTCGCGGCAACGCGCGCCTGTTTCGCCAGATACGCCGTTCGCCGAATACTTCCACGTCGTGGAACGACGTTGCACGATCCGGGGCGGACTGACTTGGCGCAGACAGCCAGCGCGTGCGTCGCTCCCCAGCCACACTGGCGATCATTCCGCCCACGGCGAGCCGGGTGTTCATGGAGGGTTCCGTGCGTCTCATCAGGTCGGTCGTGGCGGTCCTTGTCGCGCTCGTCCTCGTAGGCGTCATGGCAGTGGTCGGGCTGCTCGGCGCGCTGACGGCTCGGGCGCTGCCGCAGGTCTCGGGCACGGCGCCTGCTCCGGGTCTGGACGCTCCGGTGACGGTCGTCCGCGACCTCGCCGGGGTCGCGCACATCACAGCGGACTCGACCCATGACCTGTTCTTCGCGCAGGGGTATGTCCACGCCAGCGAGCGAATGTGGCAGATGGAGGTCTGGCGGCATATCTCGGCCGGCAGACTGTCCGAGCTGTTTGGCGCGAGCCAGCTGGACACTGATCGGTTCATCCGCACACTCGGCTGGCGGGTAGCGGCCGAGCGCGACCTCCAGGCCCTGAACGAGGAGGCGCGCCTTGTCCTCGACGCCTACACCGCCGGCGTCAATGCCTGGCTCGACGCCCATCGAGGCTCGCTCGGCCTCGCGTATGTCGCTAGCGGGACGACGCCAGAACCGTGGACGACCCTGGACACGGTAGCCTGGGGGAAGGTGCAGGCCTGGAACCTGGGCGGCAACTTCGATACGGAGGTCTTCCGTTACCTGGCGGACGCCGCCCTCGGAGATCCTTCACGAACCGATGAGCTGTTCCCGCCATATCGCGACGACGCCCCGGTGATCACGCCATCGAGCCAACTGGGCGCGGGGGCGGAGCCCGGCGCGGGGGCGGTCATCGGTGAGGCACTTGCGGCCGGCGAACCAGCCGCCGCATCCATCGACCCGTCCGAGGCGGCGGCCTGGCGAGCCGTGGCGACCCTTGGCGGCAAGGCGCTTGCCCTCGCCGGACTCGACCTGGCTGACGGCCTGGCCTCGGACCACGGGATCGGCTCGAACAACTGGGTCGTAGGGCCGGCCCGATCCGCAACCGGCGGTGCGCTCCTGGCGAACGACCCACACCTCGGCATCTCCATGCCCTCGATCTGGTTCATCAACGGGCTCCATTGCCGCGTCGTCACCGCAGCCTGCCCCTGGGACGTGGCCGGCGTCTCGTTCGCGGGCGTCCCCGGGGTCGTCCTGGGTCACAACGCCCGGATCGCATGGGGTGCCACGAACGTCGATCCTGACGTCCAGGACCTCGTCATCGAGGCCGTCGACCCGGCCAACCCGGCCAATTACCTGCACGCGGGCACATCGGTCCCGTTCGCGGTTCGCCACGAGGAGATCAAGGTCAAGGGCGGCGAAACCGTCGCGTTCGACGTTCGCTCCACCGTCCATGGCCCGATCCTCAATGACGTCGACGGCCGGCTCACCGACGCGCCGCTCATGGCCCTGCGCTGGACGGCGACGATGGAACCCGACCGAACGTTTGAGGCCATCCTGGGGCTCAACACCGCCAGCAACTTCGACGAGTTTCGGGCGAGCCTCTCGCTCTTCGGTGCGCCGTCGCAGAACTTCGTCTATGCGGACGTCGACGGCCACATCGGCTACCAGCTCCCCGGGTACATCCCGATCCGCTCCGACCTAACCGACCGTGGCGATCGCCCGGTCCGGGGCGACGACGGCACGGGCGAGTGGATCGGACGGATCCCGTTCGACGACCTCCCGTGGCAACTGAACCCCGAGCCCGGCTGGATCGTCACCGCCAACAACGCCCCGGTCGATGGCGACTACCCGTACTTCATCGCCAACGAGCCGGACCCAGGCTATCGAGCCGAGCGGGTCATCGATCTCCTCGAAGCCGACGAAGGCGGCCTGACCGTCTCCGACCTTGGCGTCATGCAGTTCGACGGGACGCCGCTCCGCGTGCGAACGACACTGCCGTACCTACGCGACGCGAAGCCGACAACGGCGGATGGGGCGACCGTCGCCGCCCGAATCCGGGGCTGGGTTGGCGATTGCCCCGTGGACAGCATGGGCTGTGCCGCGTGGAGCACCTGGGAATACCGGGTCCTGCGCGACGTGTTCGATGACGACCTTGGGGCTCTGGCTCGCGATTACGTGGGCAGTTCGAACTCGTGGGTCCTGTTCGGCCGGCTGCTTGACCAGCCGTCGTCGGCTTGGTGGGACGACGTAACCACGCCGGACCTCGTCGAACGAGCGCCCGACATCATCGCCCGCGCCATGGACGAGGCCGGCGCGGAGCTGCGCGACGCGATCGGCAGCCCGGATCGCTGGTCATGGGGCCGGCTGCACACCGCCACCTTCCGCGAGGCCACGCTCGGCCTGAGCGGGATCGGCCCGCTCGAGTGGTACTTCAACGATGGTCCGCACGCGGTCCCCGGCACTGCCGGCGCGATCAACAACACCCACTATCGCTTCTCGCGAGCCTACCCTGATCCTACCGACCCGGAGTACCAACCGGTCGGAATCGACCACGTCTTCGAGGTCACCAATCTGCCCAGCTATCGCCTGACCATCGACATGAGTGACCTCGACGGCGCCCGGATCGTGATCACCACCGGTCAGGCCGGCAACCCCTTCGACCGCCACGCCAACGACCAGATCGACCCCTGGCGCGCCGGCGACACGGTGCCGCTTCCGTTCACGGCCGAAGCCATCCTGCGTGACGCGACCGCGACGCTGACGCTCAC
>CAYRTS010000072.1:0-15380 GCA_964427285.1 uncultured Anaerolineaceae bacterium | reverse complement strand
CCGATCGTGCCGATATTGACGTGGGGCTTGGTGCGCTCGAACTTCTTCTTGGCCATGCTGACTGCTCCCTGGCTCCGCTAAACCTTGGACTTCTGGACGAGTTCCGAGGCCAGATTGACCGGCACCTCGGCGTAATGACTGAACTCCATCGAGGAGGTGGCGCGGCCCTGCGACATGCTGCGCAGGTCCGTCACGTACTGGAACATCTGGGCGAGCGGCACGAAGGCGCGGATCACCTGGGTTGTGCCGCGCGACTCCATTCCCTCGATATGGCCGCGCCGGCTGTTGAGATCGCCGATCACGTCGCCCATGAACTCCTCGGGCATCGTGACTTCATTGCGCATGATCGGTTCGAGGATCGTCGGGTCCGCCTTGGAGAAAGCGTCCTTGACGGCCATCGAACCGGCGATCTTGAACGCCATTTCGGACGAGTCCACCTCGTGGTACGACCCGTCGAACAGGGTGGCCTTCACGTCAACGACCGGGAAGCCGGCGTAGATCCCCGTCTGGAGCGCCTCGCGAATGCCGGCGTCGACGGACTTGATGTACTCACGCGGGATCGTACCGCCGACGATCTTGTCGACGAACTCATAGCCGGAGCCCTTCTCGCCCGGCTCGAGCTTGATGACGGCGTGCCCGTACTGGCCCTTGCCGCCCGTCTGGCGAATGAACCGGCCATTGCCCTCGGCGGCGCGGCGGATCGTTTCGCGATACGAGACCTGGGGCTTGCCCACATTGGCGGCGACCTTGAACTCACGGATCATCCGATCGACCAGGACTTCGAGATGGAGCTCGCCCATCCCGGCGATGAGCGTCTCGGATGTCTCCGGGTCCGTCTTGACCCGGAAGGTGGGATCTTCCTCGGCCAGCCGCTGCAGGGCGATGCCCAGTTTGTCCTGGTCCGCTTTGGTCTTCGGCTCGATCTTGACCTCGATGACCGGCTCGGGAAAGGTCATGGACTCGAGGATCACGCCATGATCGGGATCGGTCAGGGTGTCACCCGTGAAGGTGTCCTTGAGCCCGACGGCCGCCGCAATATCGCCGGCGTAGACCTCGTCGATCTCCTCGCGGTGGTTGGCGTGCATCTGCAGCAGCCGACCGATCCGCTCGCGCTTGCCCTTGGTCGGGTTGAGGACGTACGAGCCCGCCTTGAGGGTGCCCGAGTAGACCCGGAAGAAGGCCAGCTTGCCGACGAACGGGTCGGCCGCAATCTTGAAGGCAAGGGCGCTGAATGGTTCGCTGTCTGACGGGGCCCGTACAACGTCCCCGCCGGTGCGAGCATCGATGCCGATCATCGGCGGCACGTCCAGCGGCGACGGCAGGTAGTCGACGACCGCATCGAGCATCTTCTGGACGCCCTTGTTGCGCAGCGCCGAGCCAGTGAGGACCGGGATGATCCGCGTCGTGAGCGTCCCGAGGCGCAGCCCGCGCTTGATCTCGGCAACGGTGAGTTCCTCACCCTCGAGGTACTTGTGGGTCAGCTCGTCGTCCATTTCGGCCACCGCCTCGATCAGGGTGTGGCGGTGCTTCTCGGCCTCGACGCGCAACTCTTCCGGGATCTCAATGACGTCGATCTGGTTGCCGAGATCGTCGCGGTAGTAGACCGCCTTCATCTCGACGAGGTCGATCACGCCCTGGAACTTGTCCTCTCGACCGATCGGGATCTGAATGGGCACGGCGCGGGCGCCCAGCCGATCGACGATCGAGTCAACGCAGCGCCAGAAGTCGGCACCCGTTCGATCCAGCTTGTTGATGAAGCAGAACCGCGGCACGCCGTACCGATCCGCCTGGCGCCAGACCGTTTCGGACTGTGGCTCCACGCCGGCCACGCCGTCGAACACGACGACCGCGCCGTCAAGGACGCGCAGGCTTCGCTCGACCTCGACCGTGAAGTCCACGTGCCCGGGCGTATCGATGATGTTGATGCGATGGTCAGCCCAGAATGCCGTCGTCGCGGCGGCGGTAATGGTGATCCCGCGCTCCTGCTCCTGGGGCATCCAGTCCATCGTCGCGGCGCCCTCGTGGACCTCGCCGATCTTGTAGATCTTCTTCGTGTAAAAGAGGATCCGCTCGGTGACGGTCGTCTTGCCCGCATCGATGTGCGCGATGATTCCAATATTCCGGGTTCTGGCGAGTGAGACCTGGCGAGCCACGATGTTGCCTATGCTCCTACAGATCTACCACTTGAAATGGCTGAAGGCCCGGTTGGCCTCCGCCATCTTGTGCGTGTCTTCACGGCGCTTGACGGCCGCGCCGAGGCCATTCATGGCGTCGACGAATTCGGCGGCGAGCTTCTCGCTCATGCTCTTGCCATTGCGCTTGCGGGCCGCCTGGACCAGCCACCGGACGCCCAGCGACATTCGTCGATCGCCGCGGATCTCGACCGGAACCTGGTAGGTCGCACCGCCGACGCGGCGGGGCTTGACCTCAATGATCGGCGTGGCATTGCGCATGGCCGCTTCGAGGATCTCCATCCCGGGTCGGCTCGCCTGGGCCTCGGCGCGGGCCAGAGCCTGCCGAAGGATTCGCTCGGCGAGGTTCTGCTTCCCGCCCTTCATCAGCTTGGCCGCGAAGCGAGCGGTGGTCCGGTTGGCCGGGATGACCTCGTACTTGGTCTTGCGGGCGATGCTGATCCGGCGAGGCATCTAGCGAGCTCCCGGCTTGGTAGCAACCTTGGCGCCGTACTTGCTGCGACCCTGCTTCCGATCGCGGACACCGGCCGCGTCGAGCGTTCCCCGGATGATGTGGTACTTGACCGATGGCAGGTCCTTGACCCGCCCTCCCCGAACGAGAACCACGGAGTGCTCCTGCAGGTTGTGACCGATTCCCGGGATGTAGGCGGTCACCTCCATCTGGTTGGTCAACCGAACGCGCGCGATCTTGCGGAGCGCTGAGTTGGGCTTCTTGGGCGTCATCGTCCGGACCTGCAGGCAGACTCCCCGCTTCTGGGGGGCGCCCGGGATCGACACCTGGCGCTGGCGGAGGCTGTTCCAGTTCTTGCGCATGGCCGGCGCCTTGATCTTGGCGATCTTGCGCTTGCGGCCGTGGCGAACGAGCTGGCTGATCGTCGGCACGAAGACGCTACTCCTTCTGATTTGATCGTTCAGGTGTCGATGGCACCGGCCTTCGACGGACCGGTCACTCGGGGTCGCGCGCTCTGGTTGAGGCGGGCGATGGGACCGGGATAGAAAGGGCTCGAAACATGGTCCTCGGCGACCGCGCCAAGGGGACCCCTCCCGAGGCCACGATCGCGGAGTCTAGCAGCGGCCGAAGAATCGTGTCAAACGCAAAACGGCTCGCTGCTAGGTCCCAGCGGTCCTGGCTGTCAGGAGTCCTCTCCCCGTTTGGCCAGGACAGCTGCATCTTCGAGGAAGGGGCTGTCCAGGGCCGATTCTCCGGTTCCGGCTGCGGCGAAGGGATTGAGGCCGCCCTCGTCATCCCCACTGCCACCCGCCCCGGCGATCGTGGCGGCCAGCGCGAGACCGGCCGCATCGTCTCCGGACGAACCGCCGTCACCCTCGAGGAACGGGTTGTACTCCGACCCCAGGTCGTCGAGCGCTTCGCCCGCCAGCGCCTCGATGGCGGCCCGGCGGTCGCGCTCCTTGCGCGCGGCGACGTTCGCCGGCGCGCCCGTCCCGGCGGGGATGAGCTTGCCGATGATGACGTTTTCCTTCAGCCCGATCAGGTGGTCCTTGGCGCCGTTGATGGCGGCCTCGGTGAGCACCCGGGTGGTCTCCTGGAAGGAGGCCGCGGCCAGGAAACTGGACGTGTTGAGGGACGCCTTGGTCACCCCGAGCAGGACGGTCTGCGCCGTGGCGGGCTCACCACCCTCGGCGAGGACACGGTTGTTGTGGTGCTCGAACTCAAGACGATCGACCAGCTCCGTCGGGAGCAGATCGACATCTCCGGGCTGGTCGATCCGCACCTTGCGCAGCATCTGGCGAACGATGATCTCGATGTGCTTGTCGTTGATCGTGACGCCCTGGCTCTTGTAGACCTTCTGGACCTCCTTGACCAGGTAGCGCTGGACGGCGTCCTTGCCGCGGGTGTCGAGGTACTCCTGCGGGTTGATTGGCCCGTCCGTGATGGCGTCGCCGGCCCGAATCTCGGCGTTGTTCTCGACGAGGAGCTTGGCGTTGTGCGGGATGAGGTACTCGCGTTCGACGCGGTCCTCGGCGCGCACCACGAGCCCTTCATCGCCATGGACCAGGAATCCCTTGACCGGTGCTGCGACATCGGTGGTGATCCCGTCGGCCTGGGTCCGCGCGAGGACCTGGCCGAGTTCCACCAGGTCGCCCGGCGCAGCGAGCATCTCGGCGCCCGCCGGCAGCGCGAGGGCCGTGTCGTATACCTCGGTCGAGATGACCTTGACTTTGGTCGGGCCGTCGCCACGAAGGATCTCGACGATCCCGTCGATATGGCTGATCTCTGCCTTGCCCTTGGGAATCCTGGCCTCGAACAGCTCCTCGACGCGCGGGAGACCGGCGGTGATGTCCACCCCGGCCGCAACGCCGCCGGTGTGGAACGTGCGCATGGTCAGCTGCGTGCCCGGTTCGCCGATCGATTGGGCGGCGATGATCCCCACGGCCTCTCCGGACCCGACCATTTCGCCGGTAGCCAGGTTACGGCCGTAGCAGGCCCGGCAGACGCCGTGCCGTGCCTCGCACGTCAGGGGTGATCGGACGAGCGCTTCGTCAATGCCAGCCAGGTCGATTCGCTCGGCCGACTCCTCGGTGATCAGCTCGTTGCGGTCGACCAGCAGGACCGGCTGGGCCCCCTTCTTGGGCGTGACGCGTGGATCGGGCAATGGGGCGGCCACCAGACGGCCGACGAGGCGCTTCTGGAAGGCCCCCTTCTCTTCACTGGACTCGCTGCGAATGATCCAGCTGCCCTCTTCGGTGCCGCAGTCCTCCTCACGGGTGATGACATCCTGGGCGACATCGACCAGACGGCGGGTGAGGTACCCGGAGTCGGCCGTGCGCAGGGCGGTATCCGCGAGGCCCTTCCGGGCACCGTGGGTGGAGATGAAGTATTCGAGCACAGTCATGCCCTCGCGGAAGTTGCTCCGCACCGGGACGTCGATGATCCGGCCCGACGGATCTGCCATCAGGCCACGCATCGCACCGAGCTGGCCGATGTTGCCCTTGTTGCCTCGAGCACCAGAGGCGGTCATCATCGTCACGGGACCCGTCGGATCGAGTGAGCGCATCATTTCGTCCGACATGTTGGAGCTGGTTTCCTGCCATACCCCGACGACCTGCTCGTAGCGCTCGTCGTCGGTGATCAGGCCACGCTGGAACTGGCGGTCGATGGCCGCCACGGCATCATCGGCCGCGGCCAGCCGCTGCGGCTTGTCAGCCGGGATCTCGATGTCGAACAGGCCGATGGTCATGCCGCTGCGGGTGGCGAATTCGAACCCGACGCTCTTGATCCCGTCGACAAGGTGGGCGGTTTCTTCCGATCCGAGCTGCCGGTAGCACACGTCCACCAGCTCCTTGAGATCGACACGGCGCATCACCGAACCATGGAACCGCAGCGGGTCGGGCAGGATCTGGTTGAAGATCACCCGCCCGATCGTCGTTCGCCGGCGTTCCATCCGCAGCGAGGCCGACTCGGGATCCCAGGTCCTGACCTCGACATCAATCGGCTCGTGGAGCGTAATTCCGGTCTTCTCCCGGAGCTGGTAGCCCAGGATGGCGGCATCTTCGGATGCGAAGATGCGGACCCTGGCACCGGACACGACGGGGCCGTCCATCGTCAGGTAGTAGCAGCCCAGAACCATGTCCTGGGTCGGGGCCACGACCGGGCTGCCGTCGGCCGGAGACAGCAGGTTGGCGGTCGAGAGGAGCATGGTCCGCGCTTCTTCCTGGGCGGCCGTCGACAGCGGGACATGGACCGCCATCTGGTCACCGTCGAAGTCGGCGTTGAAGGCCGCGCACACCAGCGGATGGATCTGGATGGCCGAACCCTCGACAAGGACCGGCATGAACGCCTGGATCCCCAGCCGATGGAGGGTTGGGGCGCGGTTCAGCAGGACCGGATGATCCTTGATGACCTCTTCCAGGACGTCCCAGACCTCCGGCCTGACCCGCTCCACGATGCGCTTGGCGCTCTTGATGTTGTGGGCGAAGCCCTTCTCCACGAGCTGGCGCATCACAAAGGGCTTGAACAGCTCGAGAGCCATCTTCTTCGGCAGGCCGCACTGGTGCAGCTTGAGATCCGGCCCGACCACGATGACCGAGCGACCCGAGTAGTCGACCCGCTTGCCGAGCAGGTTCTGGCGGAAACGCCCCTGCTTGCCCTTGAGCATGTCGGACAACGACTTCAGGCGATGATTGCCCGTCCCGGCGATCGCCCGGCCCCGCCGACCGTTGTCGATCAGCGCGTCGCACGCCTCCTGGAGCATGCGCTTCTCATTGCGGATGATGATCTCCGGGGCGCCCAGTTCCAGGAGCCGCTTGAGGCGGTTGTTCCGATTGATGACGCGTCGGTACAGATCGTTCAGGTCGGAGGTGGCAAACCGTCCGCCGTCGAGCTGGACCATCGGACGAAGGTCCGGCGGAATGACCGGCAGGACGGACAGGATCATCCAGTCCGGTCGCGTCCCCGAGCGGCGGAACGCCTCGATCAGGCGCAGCCGCTTGATAGCCTTCTTGCGGCGCTGTCCGGAGCTGGTCCGAACCTCCACGTGGAGGGAGCGGGCCAGCTCCTCGAGGTCCATCCGGCTGATGATCTCGCGGACGGCCTCGGCACCCATGCCGGCGCCGAAGACCCGACCGCCCTTGGCGCCCGTTCCGTAGCGCTCGTCAAGGCTCCGATACTCGGTCTCGCCGAGGGTCTGCATGGGCTTGAGCGACTCGAGCTCGTCGCGCATCTTGCGCAGCTCGTCCTTGGTCCCCTGGGCCTGCTCCTGGAGCTGAGCGCGCTCGTGAGCGAGCGTGTCGGCCATCGCCGCCTTGAGGTCCTCGATCTTCTGCTCGACCGCGCGCTCCTCGTCGGCGATCCTTCGCTGGAGATCCCCGTTGACCTGCTCCGTGTAGTCACCGACGATCTTGCGCAGGCGCGCCGTGGCGTCCTTGCCGCCCTTCTCGTCGGCAGGGACCACGACCTCGCCGGTCGGGGCGAAGACGATGGACGCCTCCGCGACACCCGTCTTGAGGCTGGCCACGAGCGCCGCTGTTTCCTGGGCAGCCGCGGCGATTTCCTCGGTGCGCGACGCTCGCTGACTCTCGAGGTCCTCCTTCGTCAGGGCCAACGCCGCGGTCAGCTCATCCTTGCTCCGGTTCAGCCCGCCGCGCAGTTCATCCTCGAGCTCTGCCAGCCGCTGACCGGCCTTCCCTCCGCGACCCTGGGCCTCCTCCTCGATCGCCGACATGGCACGCCGCCGGGCGTCCTCGTCGACATAGGTGACGATGTACAGCGCGAAGTACAAGATCCGCTCGAGGTTCCGGGGGCTGATGTCGAGGAGGATGCCCAGCCGGCTGGGCGTTCCCTTGAAATACCAGATGTGGCTGACCGGGCTGGCCAGCTGGATGTGGCCCATCCGTTCGCGGCGAACCTTGGAGCGTGTCACCTCGACACCGCACTTGTCGCAGATGATGCCCTTGTAGCGGATCCGCTTGTACTTGCCGCAGTAGCATTCCCAGTCCTTGGTGGGACCGAAAATACGCTCGTCGAAGAGGCCGTCCTTCTCCGGCTTCAAGGTGCGGTAGTTGATGGTCTCAGGCTTGGTGACCTCGCCCTTGGACCACTCCCGGATCTGATCCGGGCTCGCGAGCGAAATCCGGATCGCGCTGAAGTTATTGACTTCGAGCATGGTTCTCCTCCGCGTCTCCGCCTGGCTCGGCGACGCGATACGGACCGTGGGCGAGCAGCGACGCGCCGGTCAGTACGCGGCGCCGCGGGTGTCGGGTCAGTGACTGGGTCAGCGTCAACGGCAGGGGATCAGTCCTCGAACCCGGCGAGGTTGATCCCGCCAAGATCCGGCAACAGGTACCCCGAGGCGTCGTCCTCCGCGAGTGGGATCTCCTCGTCGTTGGGGTCGAGGATCTCGGCATTGAGGCCGAGACTCCGCAGTTCCTTGATGAGCACCTTGAATGATTCGGGCACGCGCGGCGGCTGGATTTCCTCGCCCTTCACGATGGCCTCATAGGTCTGGACTCGCCCGAGGACGTCGTCCGACTTCACGGTGAGCAACTCCTGGAGGATGTTTGCCGCCCCGTACGCTTCGAGGGCCCAGACCTCCATCTCGCCGAAGCGCTGACCGCCGAACTGGGCCTTGCCGCCGAGCGGCTGCTGCGTGATCAGGCTGTATGGACCGGTGGAGCGGGCGTGGATCTTGTCCTCGACAAGATGATGGAGCTTGAGCATGTAGATGTAACCGACGGTGATCGGACGATCAAACGTCAACCCGGTGCGCCCGTCGCGCAACTCCGTCTTGCCATTCTCGGGCAGACCGGCCTCGGCCAGCTCCCGGCGAATGTCATGCTCCGTGGCACCGTCGAAGACCGCCGTCGCCGCCTTGAGGCCCTTCGCATGAAGCGCCCAGCCGAGGTGCGTCTCCAGGATCTGGCCGATGTTCATGCGGCTCGGCACGCCGAGTGGGTTGAGCAAGATATCCACCGGGGTCCCGTCGGGCAGGAACGGCATATCCTCGGCCGGCAGGATCTTGGCGATGACCCCCTTGTTGCCGTGGCGCCCGGCCATCTTGTCCCCGACGCTGATCTTGCGCTTCTGGGCCACGGACACCCGGACCAGGCGGTTGACACCCGGCTGGAGATCGTCGTTGAGTTCGCGCCGGAACTCCCGGACCTCCACGACCTTGCCGCGCTCGCCGTGGGGCAGCCGCAGCGAACTGTCCTTCACCTCGCGAGCCTTCTCGCCAAAGATCGCCCGCAGCAGCCGCTCCTCGGCGGTCAGCTCGGTCTCGCCCTTGGGCGTGATCTTGCCGACCAGGATGTCACCGGGGCGGACCTCGGCGCCGATATAGACGATCCCTTCCTCATCGAGGTCCTTGAGCGATTCCTCGCCGACATTGGGGATGTCGCGGGTGATCTCTTCTGGCCCGAGCTTGGTGTCGCGTGACTCCATCTCGTGCTTCTCGATGTGGATGCTGGTGAACAGGTCGTCGCGCACGAGGCGATCGCTGATCACGATCGCGTCCTCGTAATTGCCACCTTCCCAGCTCATGAACGCGACCAGTACGTTGCGCCCGAGGGCGAGCTCGCCCTGCTGGGTCGAGCTCGAATCGGCGATCGGCTGGCCGTCCGCGACCCGCACCCCGACGTCCACGATGGGCCGTTGGTTGATGCAGGTTCCCTGGTTGCTGCGGACGAACTTGAGCAACCTGTACTCGTCGAGTTCGCCGGCATCTGTCTCGATGTGGATGCGCTCGGCGGTCACGCTGGTGACCAGCCCGCCGCGCCGCGCCACGAGGACCTGCCCGGAGTCCCGTGCGGCTCGATCCTCCATGCCGGTGCCGACAATGGGCGACTCCGGCTCCAGGAGCGGTACGGCCTGGCGCTGCATGTTGGAACCCATCAGCGCGCGGTTGGCGTCGTCGTGCTCCAGGAACGGAATCAGCGCGGTGGCCACGGAGACGACCTGCTTTGGCGAGACGTCCATGTACTCGATCTGGCTGGCGCGAGCGTCGGGGAAGGTGTCGCGGTAGCGCGACGGGATTCGGTCCGCCAGGAAATGGCCTTCCTCGTCCAACGGCGCGTTCGCCTGGGCGACGTGGTGCTCCTCCTCCTCGTCGGCCGGCATGTAGTGGATCTCATCGGTGACGACGGGCCGGATCGGGAAGGCGTTGGCCTTCTGCTTCTTGAGCTCCGCGGCTGCGGCGGCCGTGAACGGTTCTCCGGCCTTGAGGACGATCTCGCCGCTCTTGGTGACGAGATCCGCCCCGGCCAGAAAACGGCCAAGGTCCGCCTCGTCATGGGCCACCGTTCGCTTCACCTTGCGGTAGGGCGTCTCAATAAAGCCGTAGCTGTTGATCCGGCCATAGGTCGCCAGAGAGCCGATCAGGCCAATGTTCGGACCTTCCGGGGTCTCGATCGGGCAGATCCGCCCATAGTGGCTGTGATGGACGTCGCGGACGTCGAAGCCCGCACGTTCGCGGGACAGCCCACCCGGTCCGAGTGCAGACAGGCGCCGCTTGCTCGTGAGTTCGGCCAGAGGGTTGGTCTGGTCCATGAACTGGCTGAGCTGGCTGCCGCCGAAGAATTCCTTCATCGCAGCGACGACCGGTCGGATGTTGATCAACGCGTTCGGGGTCGCCTTGTCAAGCTCCTGGATCGTCATCCGCTCACGGACCACACGCTCCATGCGCAGCAGACCAATCCGGAACGCATTCTGGATCAACTCCCCGTTGGCGCGAATGCGACGGTTGCCAAGGTGATCGATGTCGTCCTTGGGGTGCAACCCACGGTTGCACTCGATCAGATGACCGACGATCGCCGCGATGTCCTCTCGAGTGATGGTGCGACCGTCGCGAGGCAATTCGACGCCGAGACGCCCGGCCACGGAGTCCAGCTTCTTGTTGAACTTGTACCGACCGACGCGGCCCAGGTCATAGCGACGGAAGTTGAAGAACAGGCTCTCGACGAGCTGGCGGGCGTTGTCGCCCGTGGGCGGATCCCCGGGTCGCAGCTTCTTGTAGACCTCGATCAGGGCCTCTGCCTGGGTGTGGGTCAGATCCTTGTCCAGGGTCGCCGCGATGTAGGGGTGCTCGACATCACCGTCCACGGTGGTGAACAGCCCGGCGATCTCATCGTTCTGCTCGTAGCCGACGGCACGCAGGAGCGTGGTGGCGGCAAGCTTGCGCTTGCGATCCACCTTCACCCAGAGCTGGTCCTTGTTGTTGGTCTCAAATTCGAGCCAGGCCCCGCGGTTCGGGATGACCTTGGCGCTGAACAGCATCCGTCCGGATGCCGGGTCCTCGGTCTCGCTGTAGTAGACGCCGGGCGAGCGGACCAGCTGGCTCACGACAACACGCTCGGCGCCGTTGATGACAAAGGTGCCCTGGTCGGTCATCCACGGGTAATCGCCCATGTAGACACGCTGGCGCTGGATCTCGCCGGTCTCCTTGATCAGGAGTTCGACGTTGATGTAGAGCGGTTTGCTGAAGGTCAGATCCTTCGTCCGGCACTCCGCTTCGGTGTACTTGGGCGCACCAAACTCATAGTCCAGAAATTGGAGCTCCATCACCTTGCCGGTGAAGTCCTTGATCGGGCTGATCTCGTCGAACAGCTCGCGCAACCCCTTTTCGACAAACCAGCTGAACGAATCCAGCTGGAGCTCGATCAGGTTGGGGATCTCAAATTTCTCGTAGCTGATGCCGTCGACCTTCCTGTCGATCCGGGCGTACGAGATGCGACCCGATGGGGTTCGCGCGCGAGTCGACGACTCAGCAGACAGCATGAATTACCACTCCTTGACGGAGGCAGACAGGGGGAAGGGAGGCCACGCTCACAGAAGGAGTAGGATACCGCGATTTTTCCCCCTGTCAAACCCGCCAGTTGGCGACGGCGCTCGGGTGGATGCAGCCGAAGGCGCCCCGTGGGCACGGTCGCGAGCGCCCTTGGGGTGGGTGAGCGGCCGGCGGAGCGGGGCAACGCACGGATGCGCCACCCCAGCGCCGGTCCTATTTGATTTCGACCTTGGCGCCCTGCTCCTCGAGCGCGGCCTTGATCTTGTCGGCTTCGTCCTTGGTGACGCCTTCCTTGACGGCCTTTGGGAACGCATCGACGAGATCCTTGGCTTCCTTGAGCCCGAGTCCGGTCAGTTCGCGCACGACCTTGATGACCGGGATCTTGTTGGGGCCGATCTCGGTCAGCGTCGCTGTGAATTCGGTCTGCTCCTCGACCACGGCCGGCGCCGCACTCTCGCCACCGGCTGCCGGGGCGGCTGCGGCGGCTGCCGGGGCGGCAGCTGTCACGCCATAGCGCTCCTCGAACCGCTTGATGAACTCGGACAGCTCGAGCACCGTCATCTTGTCGATCGCTTCGAGCAGGTCGTCCTGGGTCTTGACTGCCATGGGATGTCGCTCCTTCGGGTCAACGGGAAATGGAGTGAGAAGTCGTGCAGGATTCAGGCCGCGGGCTGGATCCCTGACGCTGCCTTCTGATCGGCAACCTGCTGGAGGGCGTAGCCGAGGTTGCGAAGGGGGGCCGCAAACAGCCCGGCAAGCGTCGCGACAGGCGCCTGCATTCCACCGGCCAACCTGGCCAGCAGGACCTCCCGCGACGGGAGGGTCGCGAGCCGCGTGACGTCCTCGCTGGCGATCGCGTGCTCGCCCAGGACGGCGCCTGTGATCCGGACGATCCGGGCGTATGGTCGAAAGGCGTCAAGGACGGCCTTGGCCGTGCCGGCGGCATCCTTCCCGAACGCGATCGCCGTGGGCCCTACCAGCAGCGGGCTGAGCGCGGTCCCGACGGCATCGTCCGCTGCGATCCGCATCAAGCGATTCTTCACGATGCGGAAGGTCACGTCCTGCTTGCGCAGCGCCCGCCGGATCTCGGCGAGCTCCTTCACCTTGAGTCCGCGGTACTCGGACACGATCATGGTCTGGGCCGCGGCGAGTTCCTGGCGGAGCTCCGCCACCGTTGCCTGCTTGGCCGCTGTGGGCATCCATCCCTCCCGTCATTCGGCACGCGACCGGCGTGCGGCGGTGGGCACCGATCGACGATCGGGAGCCCCTGCGACGGCCTCTCGAGCATCTCCTTCGCAGGAGATGCTCCCCAGATCGCAGGGGCGCTGCCCACCGGAAGGTGGGGCGGCACCGGTCTGCCTCGGCGTGCTCGCCGTCGTCCCCGTCCGCGATGTCGCCCCGGCGGCGAACGACACGATCGGTCCGATTCGGCGGATCAAGCCCCGACCGTCGCTGTCCAGAAGGTCAGCCACGGTCCGCGGGCGCAGGCTGTCTGCGGCGGTCCGTCTTTGTTGTGGGGGTTATTGTGTCAGAGAATGGCCCCCAGGTCGTCACGCGCCCGTTGGCCGGCCTCGCCGACCAGCGACATGTCAGGCGGCTGCGGCCGCGAGGACGCCGGGCACATCGACCCGGATGCCCGGGCCCATCGTGCTGGCGATGGTCAGGCCGCGAAGGTACTGGCCCTTGGCGCCCGAGGGCTTCGCCCGGTTGATCGCCTCCACCAAGGCGGCCAGGTTATCGACGAGTGCGGCGGGCTCGAAACTGCTCTTCCCGATTGCGGCGTGGATGATCCCGGCCTTGTCGACCCGGAACTCGACGCGACCGGCCTTGACTTCCCTGACCGCCCGCTCCAGGTCGAAGGTGATCGTGCCCGCCTTGGGGTTCGGCATCAGGCCCCGCCGGCCCAGGATCTTGCCGAGCTTGCCGACCAGCCCCATTGAATCCGGGGTCGCCAGGGCAACGTCGAACTCGAGCCAACCGGCTTCGATCTTCTTGACCAGGTCCTCGCCCCCGACCTCGTCCGCTCCGGCGCGCAGGGCCTCCTGAGCCTTCTCGCCCTGGGCGAAGACGGCGACGCGCACGATCCTGCCCGTGCCATGTGGGAGGACGACCGTGCCGCGAACCATCTGGTCGGCGTGGCGCGGATCGACCCCGAGCCGCAGGTGAGCCTCGATCGAGGCATCGAACGCCACGGTGGTGGTCTGCCTGGCGAGTTCGACCGCCTTGAGGGGATCGTAGATCATCGCCCGATCGACGAGCTTCGCGGCCTCGAGATACTTCTTGCCATGTCCGGACATGTCGTCAGATTCCTTCCTGGCGGTGGGCGGACCCAACCTCCCCCAATGCTGGCCTGTGGCGCGCGACCGGGGTGAAGCCGCGCCAGCCGATGAGCCGTGGCGACGGCTAGCCTACGACCTCGATGCCCATGCTGCGGGCGGTCCCTTCAATCTGACGCATCGCGGCGTCTGCGTCGTGGGCGTTGAGGTCGGCCATCTTGATCGCGGCGATCTCCCGGACCTGGTCGCGGGTGACCCGTCCGACCTTGTCGCGAAGGGGCGTACCCGAGCCCTTGTCGACCCCGGCGGCCTTGCGCAGCAGGTCGGCAGCGGGCGGGGTCTTGAGGACGAAGGTGAACGACCGATCCTCGAAGATCGTGATCTGGGCAGGAATGACCTGGCCCGCCTTGTCCGCCGTTCGTTCGTTGTAGGTCTTGGTGAACTCGATGATGTTGATGCCGTGCGGGCCCAGGGCGGTGCCAACCGGCGGGGCCGGGGTTGCCTTGCCGGCCGGGAGCTGCAGGGTCAGGACGATGCGAATCTTCTTGGCCACGGGACTTCAGGATTCCTTTCTCAGAGCTTCTCGACCTGGAGGAAGTCGAGTTCGACCGGCGTCTCGCGGCCAAAGATGCTCACGAGGACCTTGACCTTGTTGCGCTCCGGGTTGACCTCCTCGACCGTCCCAATGAACTCGGCGAACGGGCCGTCGGTGACCCTGACGCTCTGGCCCTTGATGAAGGCCACGCGGAACTTGGGCGTCTCCACACCCATGTGTCGGAGGATTTGCTTGACTTCGTTCTCATCGAGCGGAATCGGTTCGCTGCGAACGCCCGGGATGTTGGCACCACCGACGAAGCTCGTGACCCCCGGCGTATTGCGAACCACGAACCAGCTATCGGGGTCCAGAATCATCTCCACCAGGACGTAGCCGGGATAGACCTTCTTCTGCACCGTGTGGCGCTGGCCCTGGCGGATCTCGATTTCGTCCTCCATGGGGACGAGGACCTGGAAGATCTTGTCCTCCATGCTCATCGATTCGATCCGGTGCTCAAGGTTCGCCTTGACCTTGTTCTCGTAGCCGGAATACGTATGGATGACGAACCAGCGCTTGTCGGGTGCGCGAGTTTCGGTCGACGTTTCGGTCATGGTGACCGCCTAGACCGCGATCAGGTCAAGGGCGGTCTGGAAGATCCCGTCCAGCACCGAGATGTAGATACCGACGACGAGACTGATCGCAAAGACCAGCACGGTCAGGTTGCGAACCTGCTCGCGCGTCGGCCATGAGACCTTGCGCAGTTCTGACCAGACTTCGTCGAAATAGCGGCGGATGCGGGTCACGTTGGTTGTTCTTCTCTCAGGTTACGGAAGTGAAGTGGCAGGGGCGATAGGACTCGAACCTACAACCGCTGGTTTTGGAGACCAGTGCTCTGCCAATTGAGCTACACCCCTGCGGGTCGGCTGCCTACTTCGCCTCGCGGTGAAGTGTATGTCGTCGGCACCGTGGGCAGTATTTCTGCAATTCGATCCGATTTGGATCGTTCCTCTTGTTCTTGCGCGTCGTGTACGTCCGCTCCTTGCATTCGGTGCAGGCGAGCTGGAGCGTTGGGCGGGCCTCGACCTTCGCCATGTCGTCCTACTCGACGATGCTGACGATGGCGCCGGCGCCGACGGTC
>CAYRTS010000071.1:0-15692 GCA_964427285.1 uncultured Anaerolineaceae bacterium | reverse complement strand
CGCCGCCGGGTCTCGCCGCCGCCGGGTCTCGCCGCCGCCGGGTCTCGCCGCCGCCGGGTCTCGCCGCCGCCTCCCGCGGTCCATGCCCGCGCTGGCCCGAACACAAGGAACTACTGGTCCTCGACGCTCTGGGTCAAGCGGTGGAGCAGCGTCCGTCGGCCGCCATCCGCCCTTCGCACGGCGCCCACAGGGAGGGCGCTGGCACGCTCGATCGACGTGAAATCGGCCGATTCCTCTTGGCGTCGCGTTTGCGGCCCCCTCCCCGCGGGCACCGCGCGAAGGGACCCGATATCGCGCCAGTCGGCCGGCGCCACGGCGGCTCGCCCACCGCTGACCGGTCTGGCGCTTCGGGGGTCGGGCCGAGCCTCCGCTCAGTAGGTGTCGAACATTCGCTGGATCTCGGCAACGTCCGTCGTCCTGGTCAGGCCCAGCGCCAGCAGGATTCTCGCCTTCCACGGCGGGAGGTTGTCCGCCGCCGACCAACCCTTCCGACGCAGCCCCGGGCTCGTGACGGTCCGGCCCGATCCGACCCGCGTTCCCTGGACGACGACCGTCCCGGCGGCATGGGCCCGTGCCAGCGCTGCGTCCTCCGCGGGCGTCGGCCAACCCGCACCCGTGCCGGCGCTGACGATCCCTCGGGCCCCGGCCGCCACCACGGCATCGATCATCACCCCATCGGCTCCCAGGTACGAGACGACCACATCCACTCGCGGCAGGTCCGTCAACCCGGCGAGGTCGAACTCGGTCTCCGTCGTGTGCGGCCGCATCGGCCGGTGATAGAAGAGAACCCGTCCGTCGTTGTCGGCGTAGCCGAGCGGCCCAAGGTCGCGGCCCTGGAACGTCTCAACTCGATACGTCGAGGTCTTGGTCACGTCACGCGCAGAGTGGATCGTGTCGTTGAGCACGACCAGCACGCCCATCCCGCGCGACTGGGGCGCAGCCGCCACCCGGACCCCGTTGAGCAGGTTCAGGTAGCCATCCGCCGACAGGGCAGACGCCGGACGCATGGAGCCGACGACCACAATCGGCCGGTCGCGCTTGACCGTCAGGTGGAGGAAATAGGCCGTCTCCTCGAGCGTATTGGTGCCATGCGTCACGACGAGACCGTCTGCGCGGTCCTCGTCGAAGATCTGGTGGATCAGCGCCACGAGGTCGATCAGGTCCCGGTCCTTGATCGAGTGGCTCGGCAACCGCCTGAACGGGATCTCCTCGATGCCGGCGATCGACGCCAGCTCCGGGACCCTGGCCACGAGTTCCCCGCCATCGAGTCGCTTGCCGGATTCGAGGTAGAACGCCAGGTCCAGGCGGTCCACCCCGACCGATTCGATGGTGCCGCCGGTGAAGATCAGGGCGACCCGAGGCCGATGTTCCATCTCACTGCCGCCTCTGCCTCAACGGGATCGTGCACCTGGGTATTGGACCGCCGACGAGGGTGCGCGCTCGCCGAAGTTTCGGACTATGCAGCCGGCCATTGCACAGATTAGAGTGCCCCGGCATGCCCCCGTGCGTTCTCCGGGGTTCAGGAGTTCCTCGAGGTGCCGCTCCTCGGCGACTTCAGATCCACGAGTTCGCGGCGCCGTATGTACAGGATCATCCAGCCCTCGAGTTGCTCACCGCCTCCTCGATCCGGTCGACGTGACCGGTCCAGCCATCCGCCGATCAGCCATGAGGGATCCAGATCGATGAGCGAGCCGGGAATGATCGAGCGCACGCCGCTGCCCCAGGTTGGTCAGCAGCTGCTGGACGCCGCCCTCCTGTTCGGCGATTTCGTGCTCAGCTCAGGCGTGCGCAGCACCTACTACCTCGACAAGTACCGATTCGAGACGCGGCCGGCCCTGCTGCGGAGCCTGGCGCAGCACCTCGCGGACCTCGTCCCCGCCGGCGTGGACCGCCTGGCCGGTACGGAGCTCGGGGCGGTCGCCCTGGCCGCGGCGGTCTCACTCCAGACCGATCTGCCCTTCATCATCGTGCGCAAGGTCGAGAAGGACTACAGCACGGCCAACCTGATCGAGGGCGAGCTGAAGCCCGGCGAGCGGGTCCTGGTCCTCGAGGACGTCGTCACGTCAGGGGCGCAATCGATCAAGGCGGCGGATCGAGTCGTGGCCGCGGGTGGTGTGGTGGTCGGGATCCTCGCCGTCGTCGACCGCCAGGAGGGTGGCGAGGCCAAGGTTGCCGAGGCGGGCTACCGGCTCACCTCGCTCTTCACCCGGGCCGATCTGGGAATCTGAGACGCCTCGGGGCTGGGGGCGGCGCATGCGACTTTTGTCTCAACCGGCCTCCAGATCGCCGACCCGGCCGCCGTCGCGCCCGACCCCAGACTGCTACGGTTCCGGCAACACGAACCCTCAAGCTCGAAAGAGGAGCGACGATGGCCACGGTCCAAGCCACCACCGAGAAAGTGCAGCGGATCCTGGTGGAGGAGTTCAACGACGTCCGGTTGCACAAGAACGGCGGCTTCGTGCTCGAGACCGGGAGCACGGCGGCTTTCGTCCAGATCCAGGAATGGACGCCCGACAAGGACGGCAATCCCCGCTCACTCGTCTATATCTGGGCACCGCTGGGTCGCGATGTCAAACCGTCCCCAGAGCTGTACCACTGGGCCGCGGTTGACGGCCAGCAGATGCGGTTTGGAACGGTCTCCGTGCTCGACAATACCGAGGCGGGCACCTGTTTCGTCCAGTTCGACCGCACCCTGCTCGGTGACTACCTCGACCCGGCCGAACTGGTGACGGCGGTCAACGCCGTGCTGTTCACCGCCGATGACCTCGACGAGATCGTGCGCGACCGGTTTGGCGGCAAGCGCTACACGGACCCGTCCGAGTGATCCGGGACCGAGTGCGCGATGAGGCGATCGCTATCGCCAAGGCGTACTCGCATCCCGAGGTCGACCTCCGCCACGTGCTGTGGGGGCTCCTCGACGTGCTGGGTCCGGCGACTCCCCCGGAAGTTTCGGTCGAGATCGCCAAGGCGTACCTCGGGCCCGTTGGATCCGCCTATCAGACGCCACCGGTGTCGGCGGCGGCCGAGGCGGTCCTGGCGCGCATCGACTCGGAGCCCGCAGCAAAGGCCGCCGTGATCGATCTCGCGGCGCGGCTCGCGCGCGGCGGGGGAGATGCTGCGGGATCTGCCGACCCGAAATCGGGCGACTCCTCGACTGGACCGGGTCCGGACACGGGGGCGGGCAGCGGGACCTCAGGCACCGGCTCGCCCGCGACTCCCGGCACATCGGCCCCGGCATCGGGCGCAACGGCCGCCACGACCACGACCTCGACGACGCCCGAACGTGCCGACGCTCGCCCGACCGGCGCCGCGCGGGAGTCCGTCGACGCCATCCTCGCCGAGCTCGACGCGCTCATTGGCATGTTGCCCGTCAAGGCATCGGTCAGACGGCTGATCGCCGTTCACCGGCTCAACGCGGAACGCGCGACAGCCGGCCTCCCTGAGGTCGACGCGAGCCTCCACGTGGTCTTCACCGGCAATCCGGGGACCGGGAAGACGACGATCGCACGGATCATCGGTCGACTCTACGGCGGGATTGGCCTCGTCAGCCGCGGCCACCTCGTCGAGGTCTCACGCGCCGACCTTGTCGCGGGCTATGTCGGGCAGACCGCACTCAAGGTCCAGGCGGTTGTCCAGCGTGCGGTCGGCGGCGTGCTGTTCATCGACGAGGCGTACGCCCTGTCGACCGAGGGGAGTGGTGAGTTCGGAGCAGAGGCGGTCGCCATGCTCGTGAAGATGATGGAGGATCATCGGAACGACCTCGCCGTCATCGTCGCCGGCTACCCGGACGAGATGCGCCAGTTCATCGATTCGAACCCCGGGTTGCGCAGCCGCTTCACGCACTACATCGAGTTTCCAGATTTCAGCGCCGCGGAGCTCGTGCTGGTCTTCGAGTCATTCGCTGCCGCCGCGAAGGTCCGCCTGGGCCCCGGCGTGGGCGATCAGGTGGCGGTCCTGTTCGAGGCAGCGCTCGGGGTCGAGAACTTTGGCAACGCCCGGTACGCGCGCTCCATCTTTGAGAAGTCGTATGCCAACATGGCCATCCGCGTCCTGGCGGACGGCCGCATCGACCGCAGCGAGGTCGAGGAGCTCCAGATCGCGGACCTGCCGGAGGACGACCCGTTCCTCGCCACGAAGCGCCCGATCGGGTTCCGCCCGCGCTGACGACGAGTGCCCGAGCACCGCGCGCTCACAGGCTTGCCCAAGTCCAGTGTCAATCGTGGCGAGCGCCAGGCCCCGCCGAGCGGCGAGTGCGAGATATCGCCTCGTCATTCGAGGTCGTGGCATCGGCGATGACCTGTTTCGCGACGGGACCATGCGAGTCCCAGGCTGCCTCGATGGCCTCCGGTGCCTGGTAGCCGGCGATCTGGCCCATGAGTCGGCGGATCCGCAGGCCCTCGAGCGGTCCGAGGGCGTAGAGCGGCATCCGCGTCAGCCAGACGGCGCTCCCCAGGCTGACGGCATCGGCGCCGGCCCAGAAGAACTCGCGGCAGTCGTCGAAGTCGCGGATCCCGCCGGTGGCGATGATCGGCAGGCGAATGCCCGCATCACGCAGTTCCGCCACGACCCGCAGCCCGATCGGCTTGATCGCGCGACCGGAGATGCTGCCAAACCGGTTCTTCATGAACGGCTCGCCAGTCTCCGGATCCAGCCGGAGGCCCTTGACCGCGTTGATGGCCGTGAGGGCCGCAACGCCGTTCCGCTGCGCCAATCTGGCCTGCTCCACGTAATCCTCGTCGGGGGAGAGCTTGAGGATGACCGGGTGGCGTGACAACGGGACGGCCCGGGCGACGATCTCCTCGAGGATCGTCTCGAACGGGAAGTTGACGTTATGACAGGAGACGTTGAACTCGACCGCCGCAATCTCGCCCGGCGCGGCTCGCCGGTTGACCGTTTCGACCAGCGTGCACAGTTCTTCGGCGGAGAACCCACCCACCGAGATGATCCGATTCTGATCCGTCGTGCGCGGGTAGTACTCGTCGAAATAGGCGTCGATGCCGATGTTGCACCAGCCAAACGCGTTCATCCAGCCGGCGTCCACGCGCCGCAGCGCGCCCGCGTAGAGCCGCAGCATCGCCGGAAACTCGGTGAGGGACCAGTCGTCCCGCAAGCTGAAGTGTCCCTCGCGGGGCTGGACCGTCAGCGTCCGGGTGGTGACGGCGCCGAACCGCTCCAGCGGCACCCATTGGGCGATCGGGCTCAGCCCGTACAGAATCAGCTTCTTTTTCGAGGCCCCGTAGCCGAGCAGGCTGGCCGACGTCAACAGCCGGTTGCGCAGCCGGATCCCGTTGAGGTCAATCGTCACGACCTGAAGACTACCCCCTCGCCGGCATACTGGCGTCTACAGTTCGGCGGCCGATTTGGCAGTCGACGTCGACAGGCCTGGAGGACTTGGATGCGACACGGAGCCCGCCGATGACCGCGAGCCGCGGGGCTCCAGGCCGCGGGGCCCCCGGTGGCGCCGGTCGCGGACTCCTGCGCTCGTTCCAGCGCGATCCGTCCATGACCTCCCGAAAGCTCCGCCCCGGCATCTGGCGGCGGATCGTTCGAGCGGCCGTGCCCTACCGCAGGCTGCTATCTGTCTTTCTCCTGCTGATCGTGGTGGAGGCCCTGGCCAGCGCCGCCAACCCGCTGATCTACCGGGCGATCATCGACGACGGCATCCTGGGTCGCGACACCGGGCTCGTCGTCGGGCTGGCGGCGCTCCTGGCCGTCCTGGCGATCACGGATACGATCCTGTCGCTGATCCAGCGCTGGATCTCCGCGCGGATCGGGGAAGGCCTGATCTTCGATCTGCGCGCCCAGGTCTATGCCCACGTCCAGCGGATGCCGATCGCCTTCTTCACGCGAACCCAGACGGGGGCGCTGGTCAGTCGCCTCAACAGCGATGTCCTCGGCGCGCAGCGTGCTTTCACGGACACCTTCTCGTCGGTCGTTGGCAATCTGATCGGGGTGATCATCACGCTCGTCGCGATGCTGTTCCTGTCGTGGCAGATCACGATCATGGCCCTGGCGCTGCTGCCGGTGATCCTGTTGCCGGCTCGCTGGGTGGGTGCCCGGGTCGGCGCGATCACGCGCGAGAGCTACGAACTCAACGCGGAGATGACCTCGACGATGACCGAGCGCTTCAACGTCGCGGGGGCGCTCCTGGTCAAGCTCTTCGGCCGGCCAGGTGCCGAGATCCAGCGTTTCGAGGCCCGCGCGGGACGCGTTCGCGACATCGGGGTCACCCGGGCCATGTACACCCGGATCTTCAATGCCGCGATCCTGCTGACGGCCGCGCTGGCGACGGCGCTCGCCTACGGTTGGGGCGGCCTGCTCGCGGCAAACGGCGAGCTCCAGGTGGGCACGCTGGTCGCCTTGACCGCCTACCTCAACCGGCTGTATGCGCCGCTCACGGCCCTGTCGAACGTCCAGGTGGATGTCATGACGGCGCTCGTCTCGTTCGACCGGCTGTTCGAGGTGCTCGATCTGCCGCCGATGATCGACGAGAAACCGGGGGCGTTGGCGATCCCGGGTGGTCCGGCGACAATCGAATTCGACCATGTCGACTTTGGCTATCCGACGGCCGAGGAGGTTTCGCTGGCGTCACTCGAATCGGTGGCGGTGCTGGATCAGGCGCCGACGAGGGATGTCCTGTACGACGTGACCTTCACGGTTGCGCCTGGGGAGATGGTCGCCCTGGTCGGCCCGTCGGGCGCCGGCAAGACCACGATCAGCAGCCTGATCTCGCGGTTGTACGACGTGCGGGCCGGCGCCGTCCGGATCAACGGGGTCGACCTGCGAGACGCGACCCTCCGATCCGTGCAGGACGCGGTTGGCGTCGTCACCCAGGACGGGCACCTGTTTCATGACACGCTGCGGTCCAACCTGCTCTATGCCAGGCCCGAGGCCACGGACGCCGAGTTGACGGAGGCGCTCCGGGCGGCCCAGATCCTGCCCATGGTGGAGGCGCTTCCGGACGGCCTGGAGACCCTGGTCGGCGATCGCGGCTACCGCCTGTCGGGCGGCGAGAAGCAGCGGATCGCGATTGCCCGGCTCCTGCTCAAGGCACCCAACGTGGTCGTCCTCGATGAAGCAACCGCCCATCTCGACTCCGAATCGGAGGTGGCGGTGCAGCTGGCGCTCCGGACCGCGCTCGCCGGACGGACCTCGGTCGTCATCGCCCACCGGCTGTCGACCATCCGCGAGGCCGACCAGATCCTGGTGATCGACGACGGGCGGATCGTCGAGCGCGGTCCCCACCTCGAGCTGCTGGCGGCCGGCGGTCTCTACGCGGACCTGTACGCGCGCCAGTTTGAGCAGGAGGCGGCAACCGCCCCGACCGGATAGCGCGCGGTGAGCCGCCGCTTCAGGTGAGCCCCGGGGCGGGTCCCAGGAGATCCGGCGGCCGACTCAGCGTATCCTGCGTCAACACACCGCGAACGGCTCATCGGCGCAGGCGTGAACCACGAAGTCCAGGAACCGATGCAATGACCGGAACCGGCGAGCTCCTGGGTGTTGCCCGGGCCGCCTGCCTGCTCGTCGCACTTGCGGCCGCTAGTGGCGCCTGCTCGCCGGCTCCCACCGACCCGCCCTCCGCCGGCCCATCCGAGTCGCCCGGCCCCACGACGATCGTGCAGGCCTACTTCTATCTGGATGGCGCCCCGGGTAGCGCCGGCCTGGTCCCGGTCGCGCGCGAAATCCCGGAGCAGCTCACCGTTGGGACTGCCGCAGTGGAGGCGGTCATCGCCGGCCCGCTCCCGGGCGAAATCGCGGCGGGGATCTCGTCCGGCGTTCCGGCCGGTTCGCACCTGCTCGGGCTCTCGATCGCAGACGGTGTTGCCACCGTCGATCTCTCGCGGGAATTCGAATCCGGCGGTGGAAGTGCGTCGGTCCTCATTCGACTCGGCCAGGTGGTCTACACCCTCACCCAGTTCCCGACCGTGCAGTCCGTCCGCTTCCACATCGAAGGCGGTCCGGTCCCCGTCTTCAGCAGCGAGGGGATTGTGCTCGACGGGCCGGTCCGCCGGGGTGACCACGACGATCTCCTGCCGGCGATCCTGGTAGACCGACCAGCCTATGGCGGCAACCCAGGCAACCCAGCCCGGATCACCGGGTCTGCCAACGTGTTTGAGGCTGCCTTCCTGATCGCGATCTTCGACGGCAACGGCGCCCGGATCGCCGAGGTGCCGGCGATGGCGACCTGCGGAACGGGTTGCCGAGGCACGTTCGACGTGACGATCCCCTATACGGTATCGGCGGCGGGCTGGGGCACGCTGCGAGTCTGGAATGGCTCAGCCAGAGACGGCGGCCCGGAGAACGTGCGCGACTATCAAGTCTGGCTCACGCCCGCCGGATAGTTCGACCACGCGGGCCCGCAAGGGCTGGCAGCGCTCGCTGGTCGCGTTGCGCCAACGGCCTGCGGGAATGCCCCTAATCCGGTTGCCGCAGGTATCGATGCGCCTTCAGGGGAGCGCCTCAGGTGCCGATCCCTACCAGAGGTTATTCCGCCCAATGGCCGGCCCGCGTCGCCGGTCGGCCGCCGACGCCCGGAGGATCCGTCATCAGCGCCTCTCCGTCCCGCTACCGCCGCACCGCCCGGATGGCCGGCCTTCTGATTGGCCTGATCGGGGCTGGCGCGCTCGGACCGTTCGTGGCACCCACCTTCGCGGCCGCGTCCGTGACCCCGGCGACGGGCGGCGGGTCCATCTCGGCCGACACCGCCGTGAACGCCCCGTCGCCCGCCTGGACGACGCTCACCGGCCCGTCCATCAGCGTGACCACTGCCAGCGACATCCCGACCGGCACGATAACCCTGGCGGCGCCGACGGGCTTTGTATTCAACACCGGGTCCACGCCCGCGATTGGCCCGGACACGACCGGACTGGTGGCGGGCTGCGCCGCACCGACCAGCACAACCATCACCTGTACCGTGACGACCCCCGTGGCCGCCGCCGGCACGGCGGTCTTCTCCGGGATCCAGGTGCAGCCGACCGCGCGAACGCCCCTGGCGTCCGGTTCCGTCACGCTTGGCGGGACCGCCGGGCTGACGGGAACCGCGGCATCACTCGCCGAGGTCCCGGGTGCCGCGACCAAGCTTGTCTACGGCCCGCCGCCCGGTGGTGGAACCGCGTATGCGAGCTGGGCCACCCAGCCGGTCGTCCTGGTCCAGGACGCCGCGGGCAACACGGTCGCAAGCAGTGGCACCTCCATCACGCTCGCGATCGGGACGAATCCCGGCGCCGGGGTCCTCAGCTGCACCACAAATCCCCTCGGCTCGACTTCGGGGACCGCGGCGTTTGCCGGCTGTTCGATCGACAAGGTGGGGGTCGGCTACACGCTGGTGGCGTCATCCGCCGGGCTCACGTCTGCGACAAGCGGTGGGTTCACGATCGCAGCGGGCCAGAGCGTCCTGGACTTCACCACCCAGCCCGGCGGCGGCTCGGCGGGCCCCGCCTGGGCCACCCAACCCGTCGTCTCGGTCAAGGATGCCGGCGGGATCACCGATACGACCAGCACCGCGTCGATCACGCTCCAGATCGGGACCAATCCGGCCGCCGGAATCCTGACCTGTACCGGTGGCCTGAGCAAGGCGGCCGTGGCAGGCGTGGCCACGTTCTCCGGTTGCACCATCGACAAACCGGGGACGGGCTACACGCTCAATGCGTTCGCCACGAACATCTCCGGTGGCGCAAGCATTCCGTTCAACGTGGTCGCCGGCAATCCGGTGACCATGGCCTTCTCGGTCCAGCCGGGGACGGCCGCCGCCAACGACCCAATCGTCCCGCAACCCACGGTTGTGCTCAAGGACAGCGGGGGCAACACCGCGACGGGCAGCAGTGCCACGGTCACCCTGGCGATCACGCCGGCAACCGGGACCTCCGGAGCGATCATCACCTGCACGGGCGGCCTCAGCAAGGCGGCCGTCGCGGGCATCGCAACATTTGTCGGATGCACAATCGATCGCGCCGGGACCGGGTACAAGCTGACATCCACCACCCCTGGTCTGCCGTCCGCGGCAAGCGTCGCATTCACCATCAGCGCCGCTGCGGCGACCCAGCTGGCCGTCACGACCCAACCCAGCGCCTCGGTCGGGGCGGCCATAGCCTTCGCCGTGCAACCGAAGATCGCCATCCGTGATGCCAACGGCGTGACGGTGACCGCGAGCAACGCCGTCGTCACCTTGGCCATCACCGCGGGGACCGGCACCAATGGCGCGATCCTCGCCTGCACCGGCGGATTGACCAAGGCCGCCGTTTCGGGCATTGCGACGTTCGCCGGGTGCAACATCAACCAGCTTGGGACCGGCTATACCCTCACCGCCACGGCGGGCGGGCTCACGAGTGCCACGACGACGGCCATCACCGTGGTCGCGGGACCCGCCGCCAAACTGGCGTTCACCACCCAGCCCGTGGGTGCCCCGTACGGCACGTCCTTTGCGACCCAACCGGTCGTGACCGTGCAGGACGCGATGGGCAATACCGTGCCGACGAGTTCGGCTTCGGTAGCCCTCGCGATCGCGAGCGCGACCGGGACCGCTGGCGCTGTCCTGACCTGCTCGGGCGGCAACCCCAAGGGCGCATCGAGTGGCGTAACCACCTTCTCGGGATGCTCCATCAGCATTCCCGGCGCCGGCTACAAGCTGACCGCGACCTCCGCCGGCCTGATCACCGCCACCTCGGCGACCTTCGCGGTCGATGTCGGCTCACCCGCCAAGGTCACCTTCCTGACACAACCCGGCGGCGCCGCCGTCTCCCTCAACCTGAACCCGCAGCCGGTCGTGGTGATCCGCGACGCTGCCGGCAACGTCATCACGTCGAGCACGGCCAGCGTGACCGTGGCGATCACCAACGGCACAGGTGCCGCTGGCGCCGTGCTTACATGCACCAGTGGAACAACGATCAGCGCGGTCGCGGGGAGCGCGGCCTTCAGCGGCTGCAAGATCGACAAAGTCGGAACCGGGTACACCCTGACCGCGAGTTCGGCTGGGCTCACCAGCGCAGTGAGCACCGCGCTCACCATCGCCGCCGGAACCGCGGCAAAGCTGGCCGTCTTCGTGCAACCCAGCGGCGGCACCCTTGCCGTTGCCTTCCCGACCCAGCCGGTGATCCTGATCCAGGATTCCGTTGGGAACACCGTCGCCACAAGCACCGCCGCGGTCACCCTGTCGATCAGTCCGAATGCGTCGGGCGGCATCCTGACCTGCACGGGCGGCCTGTCCAAGGCGGCCGTCGCCGGTGTCGTCACCTTTGCCGGCTGCAAGATCGACAAGGTCGGTGTCGGCTACGCGATCACCGCGGTCGCAAGCGGGCTGATGGGGACCACCAGCGCGACGTTTGACGTCGTTCCGGGGGTCGCGTCCAAGATCGCATTCACCGTCCAGCCGACCAGCACGACGCATGGCACGGCCTTTCCCAGCCAGCCGTCGGTTGCCGTCCAGGACGCGCTCGGCAACACGGTCACGACCTTCAGCGGCAACGTGGTCCTCGCCCTGACGCCCGCCACGGGCACGGCGGGCGCGATCCTGACCTGTACCGGCGGCCTGTCCAAGGCGACCACGAGTGGAGTGGCGGCCTTCGCCGGCTGCGCCATCGACAAGCCCGGGACGAACTACACGCTGACCGCGACCCAGACCGGCGTGACCAACGCGGCGTCAGCCGCATTCACGATCACACCGGGTGCCCCGACCAAGTTGAGCTTCACGATCCAGCCGGCCGGTGCCGCCGCCGGAATCGCCTGGTCGCCCCAGCCGCAGGTCAAGGTCCTCGACGCCGTCGGCAATGTCGTCGCCGGCAGCTCGGCCGGGATCACCCTGGCGATCACTGCGGGGACGGGTACGGCCGGGGCGGTGCTCACCTGTACTGGTGGAACGATGATATTCGCGATCAACGGCGTGGCCACCTTCGCGGGCTGCAAGATCGACAAGGTCGGCGCGAACTACACGATCACCGCCACCTCGACCGGTCTGACCGACGCCGTCAGCGTCGCCCTCACGATCGCACCCGGGCCGGCTGCCAAGCTGGGCTACTCGGTCCAGCCCGCCGGCGCCGCGGCCGGGTCGGCCTTTACGACGCAACCGGCGATCACGATCCAGGATGCCGGCGGCAACACCGTCACGACCAGTTCGGCCAGCGTCACCCTCGCGATCACCACCGGAACCGGCGCCGCCGGGGCGGCGCTGTCGTGTACGGGCGGTACCTCCGTCGCCGCAGTCAACGGGATTGCGACCTTCGCCGGCTGCCAGATCACCAAGCCCGGTTCGGGCTATACGCTCAAGGCCACCTCGGGCACCCTGACCCTCGCGACGTCCTCGGCATTCACGGTGGCGCCCGGGGCGCCATCCAAGCTGATCGTCAGCCCGCAACCGGTCGGGGCCGCGTACAGCGTGGCCTTCGCCACCCAGCCGATCATCACGATCCAGGATGCCAATGGCAACACCGCCACGCAGAGCAGCCTCGCCGTCACTCTCGCCATCAGCCCGGGCACCGGGGCAGCCGGGGCCGTCCTGAGCTGCACCGGCGGGACGACCATAGCGGCGGTCAACGGGATCGCCGCCTTCAGTGGCTGCTCGATCGACAAGGCATCGACAACCTACACGCTCCTCGCCACGGCGGCGGCCGTGACCAGCGCCACGACTGCGGTCTTCACGATCACCCCCGGTCTGCCTGCCAAGCTGGCCTACTCCGTGCAGCCCGCGGGCGCCAGCGCCAACGTCGCGTTTGCGACCCAGCCCACCGTGATCATCCAGGACGCCGCCGGGAACACCGTAGCCGCCTCCACGCTCACCGTGACCCTGGGCATCACGTCGGGAACCGGCACGAGTGGCGCAATCCTGTCGTGCGGCACGTCGGTGTCCAAGGCCGCGGTCGCCGGCATCGCGGCGTTTGCGTCGTGCAAGATCGATCGTCCGGGCAGCGGCTACACGTTGACCGCGACGTCTGGCGCGTTGACTCTGGTCATCTCGAGCGCCATTGACATCGCGTCCGGTCAGGCCGCCAAGCTCATCCTGACGACCCAGCCTGTGGGGGCGGCCATCAATGCCGCGTTTGCGACCCAGCCGGTCGTCACCATCCAGGACTCGCTCGGGAACATCGTGACCTCGAGTTCGGCGGTCGTGACGCTATCGATCACGACCGGCACCGGGGCCACCGGCGCCATCCTGTCGTGCGGCGGCGGAAACGCCATCGCCGCCATCAGCGGCGTCGCCACGTTCGCCGGGTGCGCCATCGACAAGGCCGGCACCACCTACACCCTCAAGGCGACCTCCGGCACCCTGACCGCAGCCACGAGCGCCGTGCTGACGATCAACCCAGGGCCCCCAACCAAGCTCGCGGTGACGACCCAGCCGGCCGGTGCCGCCGCCGTCGTCGTGTTCACCACCCAGCCCACGATCACGATCCAGGACGCCAGCGGCGGCACGGCCCAGTCAAGTTCCGCAACGGTGACCCTGGCCCTTGGCAACAACCCCAGCGCCGCCACGCTGACCTGCAGCGGTGGCCTGAGCAAGGCCGCCACGGCCGGGGTCGCGACCTTCGCCGGCTGCTCGATCGACAAGATCGGCATCGGGTACACGATCGTGGCGACCTCGGCCAGCCTGACCGGTGCCGCTTCGATCGCGTTCAACGTGATCGCCGGCCCGGCCAGCAAGCTGGTGCTGTCGACGGCCCCCAGCGCCGGCGCCGCCTTCGCGATTGCGTTCGCTCAGCAACCGGTCGTGACCGTCCAGGACGCCCTGAGCAACACCGTGGCCACCGTCCACACCGTCACCCTGTCGATCACCATCGGGACCGGGACCGCCGGCGCCAAGCTCGTGTGCACCGGTGGCCTCAACAAGACGACGGTGGTCGGGATTGCGACGTTCAGCGGCTGCGCGATCGACAAGGCCGGGACTGGCTACACCATCAGCGCGACCTCGGGCGCCCTGACCCAGGTGGTGTCCGGCCAGATCACGATCACGCCCGGCGCCCCCTCCAAGGCGATCGTCACGACCAATCCGTCCGCCACCGGTGGTGCGGGCGTGCCGCTGGCCGTCCAGCCGGTCGTCACGATCCAGGACTCCGCCGGCAACACGGCGGCAAGCTCCACGATCAACGTGACCCTGTCGCTGGCGGCCCCGTCGGGGACCACCGCGATCCTGTCATGCACCGGCGGGCTCACCATGGCCGCGGTCGCCGGGGTGGCCACGTTCACGGGCTGCAGCATCGACAAGGTCGGCACCGGCTACGTCATCGGCGCCACGGTCATCGGCGTCACGGGCGCCAAGACCACCGCCATCGCGATCACCGCCGGCAACGCGGCCAGGACGACCTTTACCACGGACCCGATCGGGGCGCCCGGAGGGATCGCCTTCACCAAACAGCCCAGCGTGGCCATCCAGGATGCAACCGGCAATGGCGTGACCACGAGCACGGCCAGCGTCAGGCTCGCGATCGCCGTGGGAACCGGGACCGCGGGCGCCATCCTCACCTGCACCGGCGGCCTGTCCAAGACGGCCGTGTCCGGCGTGGCGACCTTCGCCGGCTGCTCGATCGACAAGGCGGGGATCGGCTACAAACTGACGGCCACCGTGACCGGTCTCACCGCGGCGACCTCCAAGGAGGTGGACGTCAACCAGGGTCCGGCCAAGAAGCTCGGCTTCTCGTCTGTGCCGGATGGCGGCCCCGGCGGGCTCGCGTTCGCCATCCAGCCGGTCGTCGCGATCCAGGATGCCGGTGCCGCACTCGTTGCGACAGGCACGGGCGCGATCACCTTGTCCATCATGTCGGGGACAGGCACTGCCGGCGCGACCCTGTACTGCCCGGGTGGACTGACCCAGCCGGCGGTCAACGGCAGCGCCACGTTCAGCGGTTGCACGATCGACAAGGCTGGCGCCGGGTACAAGCTCAGCGCGACAGGATCGAGCCTCACTGAAGCGGTCTCGACCCCATTCGACGTGTCGACGCCGGTGGCGGTCATGTCCCTCAAGCCGAAGTCGGCGGTGATCAAGACCGGTTCCGCGGCGATCTTCGAGATCGGTTTCCTGTTCGGTGGCGCGAACGTCACGGTCAACCTCGAGGAATCGATGGACGGGAAGACCTGGCTCCTGGTGTCACCGGTAACCGCCGATCCTGACGGCAAGGGGACCTTGACCTACCTGGTCGACACGACGCGCTGGTTCCGGGTGACCTACGGCGGCGACCCGGGGCTGCTCGCCGGCGCCAGCAAGCCAGTCAAGCTGGTCGTTCTCTACTCGATCACCCTGCGGCCCACCAACAAGGGCGCGGTCAAGACCATTGCCCTCAACAAGGTCATCACCTTCAGCGCGGCGCTCAAGCCGACCGTAAACAGCTCCCCAAGGACGCTCGTCACCTTCGAGATCTACAAGCTGGTGGGCAAGAGCACGTGGGCGTTCGTGACCCGGCGGGTCGTGGCCACGAACGCCGCCGGTGTCGCGATCCTGAAGTGGAAATTCACGAAGACCGGCACATGGGCGGTCCGCGCCCGTGCGGCCGGCACGATCCAGAACGGCACCAGCCCATGGACCAGCCGGGAGACCTACAAGGTCAAGTAGGGCACAGCCCCGGACCTGGCCAAACGTCTCATTCCGCCGCGGTGCGCTATCATCCGCGAGCCCTGCACAACGGGCACCCTCGGTCGGGGCGTGGCGCAGCTTGGTAGCGCGCATCGTTCGGGACGATGAGGTCGGAGGTTCAAATCCTCTCGCCCCGACC
>CAYRTS010000070.1:0-16314 GCA_964427285.1 uncultured Anaerolineaceae bacterium | reverse complement strand
CGGCCGGCCGTGTTCGAGATCGGGCACGAACGTGAGTCTGGTCGGGGCGAGAGGAGACAAACCACCCTTAGGCACCTTAATGTCCCGGCTAATCTGCCGCTCGAGATCGAGGTTACAGGGGCGGAGGGGTGGCTGACCACCGCGACGGCGTGACCCTGATTCAGTGCCTCCGACAGCCAATGCCACGAACAGATCCCCGCCTCGGTGAGATCCGCAGTTGCCATCGTGGATGCAGAACGAAGACGCCCGCCGACTCCCTTCTACGCATCTGGCGTCCTTCGCGGCGCACGTCGGCGTCTTCGCTTGGATATCTCGAGAAAGGCGGCATGGTGTGCCGCCGGCGCGGCGACGATACTGGCAGCTCCCGGACTGCGAGTCAGGCCAAGCCACGGAGTCCCCTCCGCCGATGTGACGATCGCCCCGCCGCGTTCGGCGATGAGGCCGGCCGCGGCGATGTCCCAGGTCGACAGACCACCGCGCTGGATGAAGGCATCGAAACGCCCGTTGGCGACATAGGCGAGTTCGAGCGCCGCCGATCCCAGGGAGCGTGCCCGGAGGACCCGGCCATGCGCTCGCCCGAGACTGGGCGGGCGGCCGCTGTCGTCGACCATGGCGATCACCAGGTCGGAGACCGACTCCTTCCTGGACGTCGTGACCACCCGGCCATCGAGTGTGGCCGGACCGCCGACCGTCGCGGCGTAGACCTCGCGTCGGATCGGGTCGAGCACGACGCCGACCGTGGCTACGCCGTCGACGGCCAACGCGATCGAGACGCTGAACACGGGGATACCGTTGGCATAATTCACGGTGCCGTCGAGTGGGTCGACGATCCAGACGCGGCCGACACCCGAGGTGGGGGTCGCATCACCGGCTGGATGCTCGCCTGATTCCTCCGCCAGGATCGCATCCGCCGGGAAACGCGCCCTGATCGCTTCGAGGATGCACCCTTCCGACAGGTGGTCAGCCTCGGTCACGACGTCGCCTTCGCCTTTGGCGTCGATGCGCTCGAGGCGTTCGTAGTGATCAAGCAGGATGGTGCCAGCGTCCGCCGCGACCCCGAGGGCGAACGCGAGCTCATCCGAGTAGTCGTGCATGCGGCCTTGCTCCCAGTCCTGTCAGCGCAATGGTGCCACGTCGATGCCCGCTGAGGGGTCGATGTCCACACGCCTCCGTCGACGACCATAGGTTGACTAGACATCTGACGTGGCCGGACCTCGACTGCTACCATCGGACGATGACGTCTGACCTGGATCGAGTCGCCGAGGAGCTCGCCGAATTGCACCCTCAGCTCCTTGACGCGGGCGTGGAAGACGCATGGCCGCTCCGCCACAAAGTCCCGCCGATGGGCGGCCCGGCGCTACTGATCGAGGCTCGGTCGCGTGCCGACGTGGAGCGTGTCATGGTGGTGTGCTCGGCGGCATCCGTGCCGGTGCTCCCGGTGGGTGGGAGGTCCAACGTCGTTGGAGCCCTGGTGCACATGGGCCCAGCCGTCTACTTGAGCCTTCAGGGCCTCGATCGCATCCAATGGATCAACGAGGACGACCGCATGGTCCGCTGCGATGCTGGCGTCATCGGTGCGGCCCTCGAGCGAGGCCTTGCTGAGCACGGGCTTACGACCGGGATGTACCCGCAATCGCTTGCGCTATCCAGCGTCGGAGGTTGGGTCGCGACCGGCGCGATGGGGACGTTCTCCGGCAGATACGGCGGCATCGAGGATGTCCTAGTGGCGGTCGAGGTCGTTCTACACGACGGCACCGTGATCGAAACCCCGAGCAGCCCGCGACCAGGCATCGGCCCGAGACTCGCGCCCCTGTTCGTCGGGGCGGAAGGCTCTCTCGGCGTCATCACAAGTGTCATCCTCCGGGCCTCGCCCATCCCCTCGCGCCAGGCCGTAGAGGGCTGGGCGATGGGCTCCCTGGAAGCCGGGATCGGCCTCATCCGACGCATCCAGGCTGCGGAAATCCACCCAGCGATCGTCCGACTGTATGACCCGGACGACGGAGTGGCCATGACCGAGCGCGGCGGGGGGCTGCAGGGCGCATGGCCGATCCTCATCGGGGTTGTCGGTAGCACCGAGATCGTCGACGCCCAACTGGACGTGGTCCGCAGGCTGGCCGCGGACGATGACGCGCAGCCGCTCCCCGGGATCGGCCAGTGGTGGCTGGAGCATCGCTACGACGAGCCGGCGTTCCTGACCGCCGCGACTCGCCGCGGCGAGATCGGGGACGCGATCGACGTCGTCGCCTGGTGGTCGAACCTGATCCCGGCGTATCGGGAGGTCCGTGCCGCCATCCTCGACGCCGGTGCTGCAAGCTGCGTCGCTCATATCTCACACGTTTACGATCAGGGCGCATCGCTCTACTTCGTGATCCTGGTCAACGAGCGAGATGACGATCGCGCGGCGGCGACCTATCGAGCGATCTGGGATGCCGCGATGATGACCTCCGAACGACTTGGCGTCTCGATCGTCCATCACCATGGCCTCGGGGAAGTTCGACGGCCGTTCGCGGAGCGTGCGCTCGGCACGTCGCTCCAGCTGATGCGATCGATCACGCTTGCCCTCGACCCGAACGGCGTGGGCACAGCATCGTGACCAGGACGAGACGCGCACCGACCGGAGGCGAGAAGGTGTCACAGATCCGAGACCTCGACCGAGCGCATGTCCTGCATCCCTGGTCGACGCAGTCCAAGGTCGCGAGTCCGGTCATCGCTCGCGCGTCTGGCGCCGTCCTGTGGGATGAGGACGGCCGGGAGTACCTGGACTTCATGTCCCAACTCTGCAATGTCAACGTCGGCCACGGCGACTCACGGGTCGTCGCGGCGATCAAGACCGCTGCGGATGACTTGATCTACACAGCCCCGACGTTCCTGAACGGGCCACAGTCAGCGCTGGCCCACAGGCTCGCAGAGGTGACGCCCGGCGACCTGAACCGTAGCTTCTTCACGACGTCGGGAAGCGAGGCGAACGAGTCTGCGATCCAGCTGGCCCGACTCGTGACCGGTCGCGAGAAGATCATCAGCCGCTACCGCTCGTACCACGGAGCCACGTACGCCGCGCACTCGCTGAGTGGCGGGAAGCTGCGTCTGCACGCCGGCCCCGGCATCCCTGGCGTCATCCACGCCCTGGAGCAGTACTGCTACCGCTGTCCGTTCGGTCAGTCATACCCGGGCTGCGGGATCGAGTGCGCATCCCAGTTCGAGCACCTGTTCGAGCTCGAGGGGCCGGACTCGATCGCCGCGGTGATCGTGGAACCCATCGCCCACAATGACGGCGTCCTGGTGCCTCCGCCCGAGTACCTGGCCCGATTGCGAGAGCTCTGCGACCGGCATGGCGTTCTCCTGATCTTCGACGAGGTCCTGACCGGGTTCGGACGCACCGGGCGCTGGTTCGCGGCCGATCACTGGTCCGTGGTGCCCGACATGATGACCATCGGAAAAGGGTTGACATCCGGATACGCCGCCCTGGGGGCAGTCGTCATCCGTGAAGAGGTCGCTCGCCACTTTGACGATCACCCCATCCCGTTCGGGTTCACCAACAGCGGGATGCCGATGGCGTTTTCCATCGCGAACGCGGTCATCGATGTGATCGTCGAAGATGACCTGGTCGCCGAGGCCGACCGAAAAGGCCGGATCCTTGCGACCGGATTGGAAGTGCTGCGCGATCGCCATCCCATCATCGGCGACATCCGTGGTCGGGGGCTGATGTATGGAGTCGAACTGGTGACCGATCGAACATCCAAGGCGCCTATGACGGCCACCCTGGCCGGACTCACCGCTGGAACGATCGATGCCCTGACGCCGCTGCGGGCACGGATGCCCGAGCTCGGCCTGCTGCTGCAGGTTCGCGGCAACGTACTCCGCTTCTACCCGCCCCTGGTCATCACGGAGGCCCAGATCGGACGAGCCCTCGACATCGTCGACGACGCACTCGCCCTCGTCCGCCCTGGGGCGCTCTCAGCCTCCGGGTAGGATCGGGTCTGGGGCACCGCGGCCACGTTCGCGGTCATCGCCGATCCCGAAGGTGACTGGCATGCTTGCGAGCGTCCGCAGCTGGGAACGCGCGGTCCACGAGGGACCGGCCTCAGTCAGGGCCAGGCCTGGGATTCGCAGCAGTCGTGATAGCGCGATGGGTGCCTCCAGGCGGGCGAGGGCGGCTCCGACGCAGAAGTGGATGCCCATGCCGAAAGCCAGATGGCGGTCGGCGACCCTCCCGACATCAAGGCGATCCGGATCGGCGAACGCGGCCGGGTCACGGTTGGCCGCCCCGTTGAGCAGCAAGACGAGCTCCCCTTTCCGTAATCGCTTCCCGCCGACCCTGACGTCCGTGCGCACCACCCGGCCGTTGCGTTGGACCGGGGTCTCGTAACGCAGGAGTTCCTCGATCCCCGAGCGTGCGACGTCCGGATCATCGCGATAGCGATGCATCTGGTCGGAGTGTCGGAGCAGTGACAGCAGGCCGACCGCGATCAGGCTGGTGGTCGTCTCGTGGCCGGCGATCATGAACGTCACACAGACGGCCAGCAGCTCTTCCTCGGTCAACCGATCATCCTGCTCGCGAGCCATCACGAGGGCCGTCAGCAGGTCGTCGCGAGGCTCGGCGCGACGGTCGACGATCAGATCGGACAACCATCCGCGGGCTTCGATCACGGCGTCCTGGGCATCACGCGCGGCCGCCAGTCGCTCCTCCGTCGCGGCGCCATAGAACGAGGTAATGCGATCAGCCCAACGCTTGAACCGGCCGCGGTCTTCGACCGGGAAGCCGAACAGCTCCGAGATCACGTAGGCCGGCAGTGGGAAGGCCACGTCTCGCACGATGTCCGGGTCATCCGATCCCATCATCTGCTCGACAAGCTCGTCGGCGATCGCCTCGATCCGAGTCCTGGAGTGCTCGACCACCCGAGGAGCGAAGGCCTTCATCACGAGACTACGCAGGCGTGTATGCGCTGGTGGATCCGAGTCGATCACGCCGTGACCGAAGTGATCCGTCAGGACGTCGAGTTCGCCCGGGGGGGCGCCGTGCACTTGCTCGAGTCGCGCGGCGACCCGGCCCGCATTCGAGAACCCGGCCGGGTCACGGGCGATCCGCTCGAGATCGTCGTAGCGAGTGATCAGCCAGGCGCCCCACGCGTCACTCCAGAAGACCGGGTCGGCACTGCGGATCGCGGCATACGCCGGATACGGGTCGGCGACAAAGCCAGGTGACATCAGGGCCGCGTCAAGATCGACCGATCCGCGTGGCTCCACGTTCTAGCCCTTGACCGATCCGGCCAGCATGCCGCGGGCGACCCGGCTCTGGACCACGAGCGACAGGATGAACACAGGCGCGATGACAAGGAGGCCTGCGGCGGCCATCGCACTCCAGTCGCGTGCCTGAACCCCGACCAGGGCGACGATCGACACTGGCGCGGTCATCGTGGCCGAGCCGCCCAGGATCAGCGGGAAGAAGTACTCGCCCCAAGCGAAGATCGCCGTCAGTACGGCGACCGACACGATACCGGGCATGCTGATCGGGACCACCACCCGGATGAACGCGCCCCATCGCGAGCAACCGTCGATCCGGGCGGCATCCACGAGCTCCGACGGGATGTCGGCGAAGTATCCGGACATCGTCCAGACCACGAATGGAAGAGTGAAGGTCAGATACGCCAGTGAGAGCCCGGTATGGGTGTTCAGAAGCCCGAGGGCCCGGAACCCGAGGTACATCGGGATGATGTAGACGACGGGTGGAGCCAGCCGGGCGATGATGAGCCACATCCCCAGCAAGCGCCTTCCGCGGAATGAGCCCTGCGCCATCGCGTACCCGGCGGGCACGCCGAGTGCGAGTGACAGGACCGTGGCCAGGGTCGTGACGATGAACGAATTCGCCAGCGACCCAAGGAATGGACCATCAAGCAGGCGCTCGAAGTTGGCCAATGTCGGCTCGAAGATGAGGGTCGGCGGCAACGCGAAGGCGTCGATCGGCTTCTTGAATGCGGTGGAGACGAGCCATACAAACGGGAAGAGGGTAGCGATCAGGCCGACGATCAGGAGGGTACCGGCGAGGACGGACGACCACCGGACCCGGCGTCTGGGGCGAGTCGACACGACCGACGGGCCTGCGCTCATGTCCGCACCGTTCGTCGGTAGATCACGGTCGCCGCGACGCCCATCATGGCGACCAGGACGATCGCGAGGGTGGCGCCATAGCCGAGCTTGTAGAACAGGAAGCTGACCTGGTAGACGTAGAGGTTCAGGATCGTCGTTGCATCACCCGGGCCGCCACCAGTCATCACGGAGACGGATTCGAACTTCCGGAACGCGTCGACGGTCCGGAACAGGATTGCGATCGCCAGGATCGGTCCGATAGCCGGAAGGGTGATGTGGCGGAAGACGCGCAATGACGAAGCCCCGTCGACGGCAGCGGCCTCCTTAAGCTCTTGAGACACCGCGAGCAGCCCGGCCAGGATCAAGATCGCCATGAACGGGGTGCCGACCCAGACATCCGCCAGGGTGATCGACCAGAGCGCGATGTCTGGATCTCCAAGCCAGTTCGGCTCAGGCAAGCCGATGAGGCCGAGGAAGTAGTTGATCCAGCCAGAATTGGCGTTGAACAAGGCTCTCCAGGTGATCACGACGACGATGGACGTCGTCATCAGCGGCAGGAAGTAGATGGATCGGACCAATCCGATCCCCCGGATCTTCCGCTCGAGCAGGAGCGCCAGGACCAAGCCGGTGCCGGTCTCGATCACGACGATCGCCGTCACCAATGCGATCGTGTTGCGGAGTACCGATGGCAGCTTCGGGTCCTGGAAGAGCGTGGTGTAGTTATCAAGCCCGACCGGTTGCCATTCCCCCGGTCGCAGAAGCGACGTGTCGGTGAAGCTCAGGAGAAAGCCGATCGCCAGCGGGATACCGGTCACCGCCAGCAATATCACGATCGCCGGCGCGATCAGCGCCGGCACGAAGTGCCGTTCCGCATACGAGGACAGGCCACGCGCTGGCGTGGCCTGTCCTCCGACCCCTGCGGGGCGATGGATCATTCGAGGGCTGGCCGGTGGCGGCCCAACCAGCTCTCGTGGATCACTTCAGGAGGCCGGCGTCGCGGACGACAGTCTCGATCTTCGTCTGTGCCTCTGCCAGCGCATCCTCGACCGTCGCCTGGCCGCTTAACGCCTTGGATAGCGCTTCGCCCATGATCGTGCTGACCTCGCCCTCCTGCTCGATCAGGACCTTGTACGCCCCGTTGGCGTGCGCCAGCCCATAGGAGAAGGCCGGCAGGAAGTCTGCTGGCAGCGATTCCTTCATCGATGCCGACTCATAGATCGACAGGCGAGCCGGCGCTGCGAGTTTCCCGGCATCCACGATCTGCTGTTGCATCTTGGGGGACGTGAAGTAGTTGAGGAAGACCCAGGCCGCGTCCTTGTGCTTTGACGACCCGTTGATGAAACCTGCCCACGGGGCCGACGTCACGCAGTTGTCCGGGTTCACCGGAGCGCATTCCATCGCCGCGTAGCCGACCTTGCCGACCACCTTCGACGCGTCGGGGTTCTCCAGGTCGGACACGAACACGCCGTCGTCCAGCCACATCGAGAGCTTGCCCTGCTGAAAGTCCGCCAAGCACGTATCGAAGCCGTACGCCTCGATGCCCTTTGGTCCGCCCTTTGACAGTGCCTCGACGTACGACTTGACGGCTGCGATCGTCTCGGGTGTATTGATCTGCGGTACCCAATCCTCGTTGAACCAGAGTCCGCGCTGGTTGTCGAAGTACTTGGAGTACTGACCCCACCAGCGAGAGAACGGGAACACGTTCGGGCCGGCTGCCGCTCGCATGCAGAACCCCGCATGGTCAGCCGTCTTGAGCTTGAGGGCGTCGGTCACGAGTTCGTCCGTCGTTGCCGGCGGGGCGCCGATCCCGGCCTCGGCAAAGTGGTCCTTGTTGTACATCAGGAGGATCCCGGCGCCAAGGATGCTGGCGCAGTAGGTCTTGCCATCGACGGTGCAGATGTCCTGGAAGCTCGGCGCGATATCCGCGTAGTCGTAGTCGGCCGGAGTGAGAGCAGTGTTCGCCAGGTAGGCGTCCAGCGGCTCCATCGGATTGAGGGCGTTCAGCTCGCGAGTCTTCCGGTTGTTGTAGAAGAAGACGTCGAAGGTGTCGTCCTTTGCGCCCATCTTGACCAGGAGCTGATCGACGTAGCCGTCCTCGGGTGCCTGCTGGTAGTCGACCTCGATGCCGGTGTCCGCGGTGAACTGCTTGATCTGGTCCGCGTAGTAGTCGAACTGCGTGTCGTGGATCGTGAAGACCGTGATCTTCTCGCCGGCCAACGACGGGGCGGACGGGGACGGAGCCGCCGTCGCCGCACCCGAACTCGGGGCCGCACTGTCAGCCGTCGATGGGGCTGGGCTCGCGCTCGAAGCGCAAGCACCCACCAGGATCGCGGCGCAGCCCACAAGGGCTACGAGTCGCTGGCTATGCATGAGGCTCCTCCATGACTGATCCTGCTCATCTGGACAACAATCGCATCATGCCATCGGCTGTCAAGTATTCGCCGGGCGCATCAGGGACGAAGATCGGCAGGCCGGACCGGTGCACCCGTCGCGCAGGACTGCTCCATGGCGATGAGGGTTCGCATCGTGCGCAGGACATTCTCGCCACTCGCCCAGGGCTCTCGATCATCCGCGATACTCGACAGCAGGTCGGCCATCGTGAGGTAGTACGCCTCGGGCGTATACCGGTACGGGAGCGGGATCTCCGTGAACACGCCGGGTCGCTCGTGGGACGCGACGCGAATCGAGCTGCGCTGCATCCGTGGCTGGCCGACCTCAGGGATCTCGATGTCCTCGACGCCGTCGATGCTGCCGGTCTCGCCGGCGACGGAGAAGTCCCAGCGTCGGAGATGATCGGTCACGAAGTCGTCGCGGATGGACCCGGACGACCCGTCGTCGAAGCGCATGATCGCGTTGACCACGCTACCGTGCTGCGAAATCCGGGACTGGTCGGCAAACACGGTCTCAGGCAGTCGATCGAACCATGAGAGCAGGATGTCCGTCTGGTGCACCGTCACATCGTGGAACGCGTCGAAGCCTGGGTCGTGCTGGACGCCTCGAGCTGCGTTCCATGCGATGGCCGCCGAGACGACCGGCCCGATGGCCCCTTCCTCGATGTAGCGTCGACAGGCGTGCATCGCCGGCCCGAAGCGCGAATTCTGATTGATCGCGAGCCGCACGCCGGCCGCCTTGGCCGAAGCCACGATCGCCTCGCACTGAGCCAGGGTCGCGGCCATCGGCTTCGCCATCAGGACATTGACGCCGCGCGCCGCGGCCTTCGCAACCGCATCGACGCGCTGATCGGACATCCCGCGATCCCAGCGCAGGTTGATGTCGAGAACGTCCAGCTCCTCCGACTCAAGGAGCTGGTCGTAGTTCTCGTACAGGCGCTCGATCCCGAAGCGAACCCGGGCGCGCTCTCGCGCCACGGGATCCGGATCCGCAGCCGCGACGACGTTCAGGCCATACTGTCGGTAGCTCGGCAAGACGCTATTCGTGACGAATCGGCCGAGTCCGACGATGCCGATCCGGAATTCGGCGTGGACAGGCGACAGGAGCGGAGCTGGGCGCACTTCAATGGCGAGGATGTCGTCGATGGACACGTTGGCGCTCTCCACAGCATGGACGTCTATACTTCTGTGTGCCGATGATACAATACGATGGAGTCGCATCGGGCGCGTCGCCGAAGCAGGAGGACCATCGTGGAGAGTCGCGAGCGTTTCGCCTACGTGAACGGAGAGCTGATCCCCGAGTCCCGCGCGAGTGTCTCGATCTTCGACTCGGCGATCATGACCGGCGACACGGTCACCGAGTCGACGCGAACGTTCAACCACGCTCCCTACAAGCTTCGCGAGCACATCGAACGCCTGATCCGGAGCGCGAGGGCTGCCTACATGGAGCTTCCATGGGTCGCCGATGATCTCGAGCGGATCACCCTTGAGTTCATGGACGTCAACGCCGACCTCTATGCTCGCGGGGAGGATCGCTGGATCACCCACAATCTCTCGCGCGGACCGTCCGTGACGACTCCGCCGGAACTTAGGGCCGGCCTCGGATTCGGGCAGCCGACGCTGATGATCTTCGAATCGCCGATGAAGGACGTAGCTGGCTCCTGGGCCGAGGACTACCGTCAAGGTGTCCACGCGGTGACCCCGACCACGAGGCTGCAGCCGGCCCAGTCACTCGACCCGAAGATCAAGAACCGAAGCCGGCTCGTCTACAACCTCGGCGTCTTCCAGGCGCGCACCGTGGACCCGAGGGCGGTCGTCTTGATGCTCGATACGGACGGCAACGTGGCAGAGAGCAACGCGGCGAACTTCGCGATCGTCACGCGCGGCAAGATCAGGACACCCACGACGAGGAACGTGCTGCCAGGAATCAGCCGAGCGACAGTGCTGGAACTCGCCTCCGAGCTTGGCATCCCGGCCGTCGAGGAGGACATCCAGCTGTATGACGTGCTGACGGCCGACGAGGCGTTCTTCACCAGCACGCCGTATTGCCTGATGCCATGCACCAAGATCAACACGCGACCCATCGGCGACGGGCTTCCGGGACCGATCACTGCGCGCCTGCTGGAGGCATGGGGTCGGCAGGTGGGAGTCGACCTGCTTCGGCAAGCGGAGGCCTTGGCCACGCCGGCCTGAGCCGGAGTGTCGCACCCCGACACTGGTGCGTTACCGCGAGCGCGACCCCAAGAGCGCCTTGGCATAGGGCGAGGCACCGGTCGGAATGGCAGACCAAAGCGGCCGGTCGCGGGTGTGCCTCAGGTCCGGGCGGTCGACTCGCGGTCCCGTAGGACTACGTGAGCGGCGTTGTGGCCGGGCGCGCCGGAGACGTTCCCGCCGGGGTACGTTCCGGCACCCGACAGATACAGGCCCTGGATCGGAGTTCGGTAGCCGGACATGCCCGAAACGGGGCGCATCGCGAACAGCTGGCTCGGGGTGTCATCGAGATGATGGATCGCGCCGTTCGGCATTCCCAGAGTGGCGTCTATGTCGCTTGGCACGAAGATCCGATGATCGATGATGGACGACCGGAATCCCGGCGCGTACGCCTCGATCCGGTCGATGAGCGCGTCGGCGACGCGCTCACGCTCTCCAGCCCATGGTCGTCCGCCGGCAAGGCGACCAGGGAAGGGTGTGGCCCACACCGACAATGTCTGCGCTCCGGCGGGCGCCACCGTGGGATCTGAGAGGCTCGGCATCCAGATGTCAGCCACCGGGTGGGTCGGCACGTCCCCATGCCGATGCGAGGACCACGCTGACCGCAGCTCGTCGAGCCCACCGCACAGCCGGACGAGTCCGGCCGCCGGAACCTCGGGATGGCCGTTCGAGCCGACCCAATCCGGGATCGAGCGGACGGCTGCATGGAACTTGACGCAGCTCAGGTCCGATGTCGTCCTGGCGATGTCGCTCCCGGCGCCGCCAGACAGCCCGGCCAGATCGAGCAGCGTCGTCCGGGGGTCGACGTTCGAGACGATCGCGTCAGCCTCGATCCGCTCACCATCTTCGAGCGTGACCCCGGTGGCGGTCCTGTCGAGCCGGTCGATGTGTCGGACACCCATCCCCACGTGGATCTCAGCACCCGCTTCGATCGCGGCTTCGGCCATGAAGCGCGTGACCGCGCCCATCCCGCCTTCCGGGTTGCCGTGGTGGATCGGGGCTTCATCGCGTCCGTCATCCGGCACCGAGTGCATCCACGCCCACGCGAGGCCCAGGGCCGAGTCGGCGGGGTTCATCATCGACGACCCGGCACTGAGGATGGTCGTCTGGATCTCAGGCGACTCGAAGAACTCGCCAACGAGGTCAGACGCGCGGCTCGTCAGGACACGATCGAACAAATGATCGTCTTCCGTCTCAGCCAGCGAGGCACCGACCCGCGCGAGGCTGGGCGGTGTCTCGAGCAGCCATCGGCCGAAGCCGTTTGCGACCCGGTCCTGGAAGGCCAGCCAGCTGGGCCAGGCCTTGGCGTCCTTCACAGAGAAACGGGCGATCTCTGACTGGGTCCGCTCAACGTCGCGCCAGATGGTCAGGGCGGTTCCATCAGCAAACGGATGGAACTTGATTGGGTTCAACTCGTGGACGACGAGGCCGCGTTCCACGAGTCGCATGTCCCGGACGATCTTCGGGCGAAGCGCGACCAGCATGTTCGCGAACGTCGAGAAACGGAAACCCGGGATCAGCTCCTCGGTGACACAGGCCCCACCGACGACCTCCCGTCGCTCGTATACGTGGACTCGGACTCCAGCGCGTGCGAGATAGAACGCTGCAACCAGTCCGTTATGGCCGGCGCCGATGATGACGACGTCCATGTCAGGCCGTGACATCAAGGCCGGCCAGGACGACATGGGCGGCGTTGTAGCCGGGCAGACCGCTGACTTCGCCTCCTGGATGCTGGCCCGCGCCGCACAGGTAGAGCCCCTCGATCGGCGCCCGGTAGCCGGCCAGCTCCGGCAGCGGCCGGTCGCCGAATTGCTGGTCCGGCACGTCCTCGAGATGGTGGATGTTGCCGTCGGTGATGCCCACTCGCTGCTCGATGTCGGCCGGGGTGATGATCCGGTAGTCGACGATCGAGGCCCGGAAGCCCGGCGCATAGATCTCGATCGCGTCGATCGCTCGCTCCGCCACGCGCGGCCCCTCGACCTCCCAGGTCGTGCCGCTCGGACGACTGGGCTGGGGCATGATCCAGACCGAGACGGTGTGCCGACCATCGGGCGCCAGCGATGGGTCATGGAGCGAGGGCACCCAGACATGGAGGACGGGCGTCTCGGCGATCTGGCCGGCGTGGGTCGCCCGCCATGCATCGTGGTAGTCCGCGCGCCGGTCGCACAGACGGGTGTAGCCGCGGGCCGGGGCGAGCGGGTCGTCCGGCTCGGCCCCAGCGAACAGCGGTGGCCGGTCGACCACAAGATGGAGCTTGCAACTGCTGATCCCGGTCACGAGCCGCTCGACCCGACCACGCAGCGCCGGCCCGACGGCCTCTGGCGAGAGGAGTCGTAGGAAGGTCGCCTTCGGATCGGCGTTCGACAGCACGATGTCGGCCTCGATGACCTCGCCATCCTCAAGTTCGACGCCGCTCACCCGGCCGGCGTGGACCGTGATCGCGCGGACCGGCGCCGAGGTCCGGATCCGGGCACCCTGCTCGGTCGCGGCCTCGGCCAGCATCCGGGTGATCGTGCCCATGCCACCAAGGACGAAACCACCGAGGTCGGTCGTCTCCCCGCTCGATGGATCGGGTGCCGACAACATCCTCGAGAACGCAAGGGCCATCGCGGAGCCGCCCCCAGATCCGAGGTCCCCGTTCGTCGAGACAGAGGTCCGCATCTGCCACGAGCTGAAGAAGCTGTCGACGATGTCGTCGACCGTCGAGGTCCGCAGACGCTCGAGGAGCGCGGCGTCTGCCGGACGATCCTCGAGGAGACGCGCGATGTCGGCGAGTCGCGGGGCTGGGCCGTAGCGGAACGGGCCGAAGATCCGGCGCAGATCCTCGTTGAACGCCTGCCAGCGCGGCCAGGCTGCGGCATCGGCCGGCGAGATCCGGGCGATCGCCTCGATCGTGCGGCCCTCATCTCGCCAGATCCAGGCCACCGAGCCGTCGGGGAACGGCTGGTAGCGCATCGGGTCGTACAGTCGGATCTCGAGACCGCGCTCGCGCAGGCCCGTGTCGCGGACGACCCGCGGGTTCAGCGCCCAGGCGACGTTGGCGCAGGTCGAGAAGCGATAGCCAGGGATGAGCTCCTCGGTGACGCACGCCCCGCCGACGAACGGTCGGCGTTCAAGCATCTGCACGTCCAGACCGGCGCGGGCGAGGTAGAACGCGGCGACCAGGCCGTTGTGCCCCGCGCCGACGATGACGACACGCGGACCAGATTGTGTACCTCTCATCCGTCGAGTATATTCTCTCCAGAGCACATCATCTAGACCTCTGACGGCAAGCCGACGGTGTCTCCTCCCCGCTCGGCCTGCCGTCCGGAGGTCCCGAATCCAACAACGAAGCAACGAGGCCGAGATGGCCACGCGCGACCGACCCTCGACGGATCCAAGCGCCGTGGCCCGGCTAAGCGACATCGAGCCTGGCTCGATGCTCCTCGTCACCGTTAGCGACCGCCCGGTCCTGATCGTGAACGTGAGCGGCACGTTCCACGCCCTCGACGGCCTGTGCACGCACGAGGATGAGCCGCTCGATGAGGGGTTCGTCCTCGGCGACGAGATCACCTGCGGCCTGCACGGTTCGCGGTTCCGGATCACGACTGGCGAAGTCCTCGACTCACCGGCCGAGCGACCCTTGACGATGTACGCCGTTCGCATCGAGGGCGAAGACATCTTCATCGACGCGCTCTCTGCCGACCCAGATCTGCCCACTATTCAGTGGACGACATAGGAGGCGAGTCTTGGACCTTCACTTGACTGCCAAGGTTGCGATCGTCACCGGCGCCGCCGGCGCCATCGGTGCCGCTACCTCGCGCGCCCTTGCCGAGGAGGGCGTCGCCGTTGTCGTCGGCGACGTCGATACGGTGGGCGGCCCCAACCTCGTGGACGAGATCCTCGAATCTGGCGGGCGCGCGGCATTCGCTCACCTCGACGTAACCTCGGAGACGTCGTGGCAGGACGCCGTCCAGCTCGCGATTGACACGTTCGGTCGGGTTGACATCCTCGTGAACAACGCAGGACTTAACAGTGTGGAGGACGCCGAGACCGAAACCATGGAGGGCTACCTGCGGATCGTCGGCGTCAACCAGATCGGTGTCTGGCTCGGCATGAAGTACTGCATCCCCGCGATGCGGGCGACCGGTGGCGGTTCCATCGTGAACGTCGCGTCGGTCGCCGGCGTGATAGCGGGCTACGGGCGGGCCATCGCCTACCACTCAACCAAGGCGGCCGTTCGGGGTCTCACGAGGAACTCCTCCCTACGTTTCGCAGGCGATGGCATCCGGATCAACTCTATCCATCCGGGCCCGGTCAACACGCCCATGCTCGACAAGGAGCGCGGTACCCCGTTCGAACGTCGCATGCTTGACGCGACGATCCTGGGTCGCTTCGCGGACCCCAGCGAGATCGCGAATGTGGTCGTGTTCCTTGCCAGCGAACGCGCCTCGTTCATGACCGGCGCCGAGGTCTTCGTGGACGGGGGAACGACGGCCCTCTAGCGCGTCACCAACCGACGATCGGCCGTTCAGATCCGACGGAGCCCTCGAGTGTTGATCCCACCGACGTACTCCGCGACCTCGGACGGAGGCATCGTCGGCGTCCCGAAGTGGGCCTTGAGCTGCTCGACGCGGATCAGGTGCGCCGCGGAGAACTCGATGGCTCGCGTGAGGTGGAACGCGTCGCCGAGATCCTTGCCCTTGGCGAACGTGCCGTGCCACTTCTCAACGGCGACCTTCCCGTAGATGAGCCCATCGGCCATCTCGTCGGCGACGTGGTTCCATCCGAACAACGTGGGTGCAGCGACGACCTTGACGCTTCGCCCGAGATATAGCACGCCGTTCTCATCCTGGGGCACGATCTCGTCGAAGAAGAACGACAGTGAGACGGTCTTGCTCGGATGAGCGTGAACGACGGCCAAGGCATCCGTCTTGCGGTAGATCGCTCGGTGGATCTCCAGGGCGCTCGACGCGGCCATAGCACCCTCGTCGTCACCATCGATCCCGGTCCGAAGGATGTCATCGGGGCTCGGGATCCCCTTCTTCATGCCGCGACGTGTGACGAGGATGTGATCGTCGTCGACGCGAGCCGAGAGGTTGCCGCCCTTGAACTCGAGCAGGTTGAACTGCACCAGCATCCGCGAGAACTCGATCATCTCCTCGCGAAGGTGGACCTCCTCGGCGCTCGCTATGGGCATTCTCGACTCCTATCGGGGTACGGTGACGGTCGATCGTGAAGGTAGTATAGACGTCTGCCGCGTTCCGGGCTAGACGGGTTCGCTCAGGCGCCGCGCTCGCGCAGCACGCTCATGAAGCGGTCGTGCTGGTCTTCGGGCATGGCGACGATGTGGCGATTGGCTGGATACAGCCCGTTCACGACGTCCTCGCGGTATCGCACGAGTGCGGCAGTGGCCTGCTCGCCCAGCTTCGCGTACGTCGTCGAGTGTCGCGGGTAATGCCCGAGCGTCGTCCCGAGCAGATCCGACGAAAAGAGCAGTTGGCCATCGCAGTCGGGGCCGCTGCCCATGGAGAAGGTCAGGATCGGGACCCGCTTGGTGATCTCCGCGGCCACCTCCTTCGGAAGACACTCCATCTCGACCGCGATCACGCCGGCTGCCACAAGAGCTAGCACGTCATCGTAGACCTGG
>CAYRTS010000069.1:7973-16996 GCA_964427285.1 uncultured Anaerolineaceae bacterium | reverse complement strand
CCGTCGGTGATCGAGATGACGTTGGTCGGGATGTAGGCGGACACGTCGCCGGCCTGCGTCTCGATGATCGGGAGCGCCGTGAGCGACCCGCCGCCGTTCTCGTCGTTGAGCCGTGCGGCCCGCTCCAGGAGCCGGCTGTGGAGGTAGAAGACATCGCCCGGGTAGGCTTCCCGACCGGGCGGCCGGCGCAGCAGCAGGGACATCTCGCGATATGCCCAGGCGTGCTTCGACAGGTCGTCGTAGACACACAGCGCGTCCTTGACCAACCCCTGCCCGGCGACCTCGACGCCGTTCTCCATGACCTCCTCGCCCATGGCCACGCCGCTGTATGGGGCGAGGTACTGGAGCGGGGCCGGATCGTCGGCACCGGCCACGACCACGATCGTGTGATCCATGGCGCCGTACTGTTCCAGGATCGCCACCGTGTTGGCGACCGTGGACAGCTTCTGCCCGATCGCCACATAGATACAGACGAGGCCCTTGCCCTTCTGGTTGATGATCGTGTCGATGGCGATGGCAGTCTTGCCGGTCTGGCGGTCGCCGATGATGAGTTCGCGTTGGCCGCGGCCGATCGGGATCAGCGCATCGATCGCCTTGATGCCGGTCTGGACCGGGGTGTCCACCGACTTGCGGACGATGACGCCAGGTGCGATGCGCTCGACGGGCCGGGTCTTGGTCGAGGCGATCGGGCCCTTGCCATCGAGCGGACGCCCCAAGGCGTCGACGACCCGCCCGAGGAGGCCCTTGCCGACGGGCACTTCCACGACGCGCCCGGTCGTCTTGACCGTGTCGCCTTCCTTGATCGCGCTGGCGTTCCCCAGGAGCACGGCACCGACCGTCTCCTCCTCGAGGTTGAGGGCCATGCCCATGACCCCGTTGGGGAACTCCAGCATCTCCGACGCCAGCGCTCCATCGAGGCCGTAGATCTGGGCGATCCCGTCGCCGACCTCCACGACCGTTCCGACGCTGCGCGTCTCGACCCCCGAATCGAATGCGTCGATTGCGGCCTTGATGATGCTGGTGATCTCGTCGGAACGGATGGCCATCGCTGTTACATCTCCTCAGACGGCGCTAGATGGCGCCCGAAACGAGCTGATTGCGCAACCGCTCCAGGCGGCTGCGGACGCTTCCGTCCATCAGGCGGTCGCCGACGCGGACGACGAGGCCGCCGAGCAGGGTGGGGTCGACCGCAGTGTCGAGTTCAACGCTGCCGCCGGTGAACTGTTCGAGTCGCTGTACCAGGGCGCGCTGCTCGTCCGCGCTGATGGGGGATGAACTTGTGGCCGTGGCAAGCGTGATACCCCTGCGCCGGTTATCCAGCGCCCGGAACTCTGCGGCGAGTCGAGGGAGCTCCATGATTCGCCCACGCCGCAACATCAATCCGATCAGGTTGAGAACCGGTCGCCCAACGATGTGGCCCAGCGTCGCCTCGGCCGTGAGCACGCGCGATGCGAACGGTATGGATGGGTTGGCCAGGGTCCGCCCGATCCGGTCCACCGCGACGATCTCCGCCGCTGCGTCCAGTTCCGAACGCCACGCTTCAACCGTGTTGTCGCGCGTGGCCACCGCAAAGGCGGCCTCGGCGTAGCGACGAGCTGCGGATTCGCGGCGTGCCATCAGACGTTCTTGCCGCCGACGGCCGGACTGCGCAGGAACTCTTCGACAAGGCGGCGCTCGCGCTCAGTGGACATGGTCTCGCCGATCACCTGACCGGCGGCCAGCAACGCCAGATCGGCAACCTCCGCGCGCACGTCGGAAATCGCGCGAACCTTCTCGGCCTCGATATCCGCAGCGGCCCGGACACGCAACCGCTCCAGCTCCTCCTTGGTCGCCGCGATGTCCGCGTCCCGCGTTTCCTGGGCGACCTTCTGGGCGCGTGCCAGGATCTCGTTCGCCTCGCGACGCGCCTCGCTGAGCGTGGCGACTCGCTCGGTCTCCGCATTGGCGCGGTCAAGCCGGGCCTGTTCGGCGTCCGCCAGACCCTGTTCGATTCGAGCCTTGCGGTCAGCCAGCATCTTCGATACCGGCTTGAACGCGAAGGTCCAGATGATCACCAGGAAGAAGACGGCGTTGGCCGCGGCGATAATCACCGAGAACAGGTTGACCTGGAACAGGGCCTCGCCCTCCGCGGCCAGGCGGGCGACCTGTCGCCCGACGCCAGACGCGACGGCAAGCAGATCCACGATGCGTTCTCCCTGCCCGGTCGGCTACTTGATGAAGATCGCGAGCAGGCCGACGACGATCGCGAGGACGCCGAGGCCCTCAGCGAATGCCGCGAGGATGATCGCGATGCCACGGATCTGTCCGGCAGCGTCGGGATTGCGCCCGATGGCTTGTGCGGACATGCCCGCCAGGATTCCGATGCCGATGCCGGGTCCGAAGACCCCGAGTGCGGCGAGTCCGGCGCCGATGTGCTCCATGGTTTGATTTCCTCCTGCTCCCCGGGCGGTTGACCCGGGATGATTGGGACCTGGATTCTGGTGCGCGCCTGGGCGGCGTCAGTGTGCGGGCTGGAGCCTCGCTGGTTCTGAACCGTGGGCCTGGCCTGGTGCCTCCTGCTCGACGTGACCCTCCTCGTCGTGATGGCTCTCGATCGCAAGCACGATGAACATGAGTGTCAGCACGCTGAAGATGAGCGCCTGGATGGCCGTCAGCATCAGCTCCAGCCCGATCAGCCCAACGGGAATGATGGCGATCGTGAGGGCGGTAATGACCCCGAGGGCGACCTCGCCGCCGTAGATGTTGCCGAACAACCGCATCGACAGCGTAACCGGCTTGACGAACTCCAGCATGAGCTCGATGAGGCCAACGAACATGGCGATGAACCCGGCACCGACGCCGTTGCGGAACTCCCCGATGGGGAAGAACTTGCCGAGATAGCCACGCACGCCCAGATGCCGGAACCCTTCGATGTGGAAGATCGAGAAGCTCACGAGGGCCATCCCGATGGTGACGTTGACGTCGCTCGATGGCGCGCGCAGCAACTCAATCTTGCCGACCGGCGGCACGAGCCCGCTCCAGTTGCTGAACAAGGTCAGGACGAAGAGGCCGGCGAAGATCGGGATGTAGGGGCGTGCCTTTGGCCCCGCGAGACCGATCCCGAAGTCGCTCAGGAACTCGTAGGCCCACTCGAACAGGTTTTGGGCGCGACCCGGGATCAGCCGGGTGCCACGGGTCATCAGGATCGCGCCGGCCAGCACCAGGGCCATGACAATCCACATCGTGAAGATCGTGTTGCTGATGACCGGGTGGAAGGTCACCAGCGCGTCGGCGTCAGGCGCGGACTCGGGCGCCAGGTCGATGAGGGTGTGCGGCGCGGGAAATTCAAGGGTGCTCTCGATGAGGCAGACGGGAAAATCGCAGGGGTCCCCGGGCGCGCCTCCCTTGGGGAATGGCGGGACCAGCAGGAGCGCGATGATATCGACCACGATCACGGCCCCGATCAACAGCAACCAGCGTGAGCGGCGGCTAGCGGACCTCGATCCGGGCGCTTCCGCGGCGACCTGCTCGCTCGACACGCTGCCTCCACACACAGGAGCGCGGCTTGACGCCGCGCTCGGGTCCGTCGTACCGGTCGGCTCGACCGGCTATTCGATCGTCTTGAGGAACCTGCTGACCAGGCGGTAGATGATCATCGTCCCGGCTCCGGCGCCGGCGAGGAAGCCCACGATCACGAAGATCGGGAGGGTCCCCAGTTGCCCGTCGGCCCAGTAGCCGACCAGCACGCCGATCAGGGTGGTCACCAGGAGCGAGAAACCGATCTCCGTGAAGAGGATGGCGTACGCGCCGCCTCGGCCGGGCTCGATCATTGGCGATCTGACAAGGCCCGCGGAGTATAGCAGGCGCGAATTGGGGGAGCCCAGCAGGTGTCGGGGAGTCGATCGCCTGGGACGGGCGCGACGGCTGTCAAGGCGGCGGCGGCGGCGTCGGCGGTGTCTCGGCGCCCGTGGTGGGAGCAGTCGTTGGGATGGGGGTCGCGCTCTGTCCGAGGACGCCACCCGCTGGCTTCGGCGACGCAACCGCCGACGACAGCAGCGCGATTGCGACGAGACCGCCGAGCGCGGCGCCGGTGTCGCGGATGAGGCGCCGGTGCGCCTGTACGGGTCGGCTGGGCACCGGATCGGGAAGCGGACGCTTCGGTACTGGCAGGGTTGCAATCGCTGCGGCGACGGGTCCCGGTCGCGCGACCGCGGTTCGACTCAGGTTCGCCTTCTGGGTGAGCGCCGCGTGGCCGATCCGGCGCGCGACCTGATGCGCCGTAAGGGGCGCCGGAAAGGTTGAACGCTCGAATGTCTCCACTGGTCGGCCAAGGAGTTGACGCAGCATGTACGCCCCCATCGAGCGATTCAGAAGGTCGCGGACGGCGCCAAGGAGCGCAGCTCCTGGCAGACGAGGGGCCAGCGCATCCGGATCGGTGTCCGAATCCAGGACGGGATTCTGGACGGGGATCCTGCGACGACGCAGGACGACGCTTGCGACCCCGACGAGCGCCAGGACGGCGAGTATGCCGATTGCGAGGGGTTCCTGACTCATGTTGCCCCGAATCTAGCACTGGGGAGCAAGCGATCCGGGTTGCCGGCAGGGCTGCCACGGCGGTCAGCCCGCTTCGGGGGCGCTGGGTTCGGGCTCGTACGACACGGCTTCCAGGTCGTCCGGCCGGCCGAACCCACCGCGAGTGGGCAGGAACAGCACGAGCCCCGAGGCGATGAAAACGCCGAGAAACGCGTAGAGCTGTGACGCACCGGTCAGAATCAGCGCCAGGATCGCCAGCCCCGTACATAGGCCGTAGATGACCAGGACCGTCTGCCGATGCGACAGCCCCAGGTCCAGCAGGCGATGGTGGATATGCTGGCGGTCCGGGCTGAAGGGCGAGCGTCGCTGCGAGAGGCGGCGAACGATGATCCAGAACGTATCGATGATCGGCACGCCGAGCACGAGGAGGGCGACCGCGACCTTGGCCGTGCCCAGGATGGCCAGCACAGCCAGCGTGTAGCCCACGAACTGCACGCCGCTCGTCCCGACGAAGATGGACGCCGGGTGGAAATTCCAGCGGAGGAAACCCAGCAATGCTCCCGCGAGCACAAAACAAAGCACCGCGATGAGCGGCTGGTTGACCCTCGTGGACAGGCTGATCAGGCCGAGGGTCACCGCGGCGATGATCGCGACGCCGGAGGACAAGCCGTCCAGACCGTCGATCCAGTTGATGCTGTTGATCATGCCCACGATCCAGAAGATCGTGAATGCCGCAGCCGCGAGTGCCGGGAAGGCGATTACGCCGGCTCCAAATGGGTTGTTGACGAATTCAACCCCGATGCCGAGGGCCACGGCACCTGTGGCAAGGCCAACCTGACCGAGAATCTGCCAGCGGGCCCGCAGGTCAAGGAGGTCGTCAATGGCGCCAAGCGCGGCAGCCAGCGCGCCGCCCAGCAACAGCGCCAGCAGGTCAAGCGGACGCAATGACGGTGGCACGGCAATCAGCCCGAAGCCTTCATTCACGATGAGGAACCCACCCGCCACGCCGAGAAACGCCGCCGCCACGGCCAGCCCGCCGCTTCGCGGGATCGTGGTCACATGAACCCGTCGCGCTCCGGGCCGATCGACGATCCGATAGCGCAGTGCCAGCCGGCGAACCAGGGGCGTCAGGACCATGGAGAACAGGGCCGCCCCGAGGAACACGGCGACGATCGGCCCAAGGGCCATGCCGATACCCGGGATGAGGGTCACTCGGCGGGCAGGCCCGGGACCGGGAATCGCTTGACGATCGCGTGAACGTCGGCCGCCAGCCGGGTCTGGACGGCCGCGTCGTCGCGCTGGCGGATCGCCTCCACGATGATCCGCCCAACGGCCCGCATCTCGTCCGGTCCGAAGCCGCGCGACGTGGTGGCGGGTGTCCCGATCCGGATCCCCGACGCGGTGTTTGGGGGCAACTTGTCAAACGGGATCGCGTTCTTGTTGACGGTGATCCCGATCTCGTCGAGCAGGTGCTCGGCCTCCTTCCCGGTCACGCCCAGCGGCGTCACGTCGACCAGCAGCAGGTGGTTGTCCGTGCCGCCCGAGACGACCCGCGCACCGAGCCCGGCCAGCGTCTCCGCCATGACCTGGGCGTTCTCCACGGTGCGCCGCTGATCCTCGCGGAACGTCTCCTCGGCGGCCAGCTTGAAGGCGACGGCCTTGCCGGCGATCACGTGCATCAACGGCCCGCCCTGGGTGCCGGGGAACACGTTGCGGTCCACGGATGCGGCCAGGGATCCCTCGGCGGCCCCACCCTTGACGGCCGGGAACCGCTCCGGGTCCACGGTCGTTGGCAGACTCCTCCGGCTGAACACCACCCCGCCGCGCGGGCCGCGCAGGGTCTTGTGCGTGGTCGTCGTGACCAGGTCGGCGTGCGGGAACGGGCTGGGATGCACGCCGGCCGCGACAAGACCGGCGATATGCGCCATGTCGATGAACAGGATCGCTCCGACGGCGCGGGCAATCGCCCCCATCCGCTCGAAATCCCAGATTCGCGGGTAGGCCGAAGCGCCGCCGACGATCAGTTTCGGGCGGACCTCATGGGCCTGCGTCTCCATCGCCTCGTAGTCGATCCGCTCGGTATCCTGCCGGACGCCGTACGCATGCACCTCGTACAGACGGCCGGAGAAGTTGAGGGCCATCCCGTGGGTCAGGTGGCCGCCGTGGGCCAGGTTCATGCCCATGATCCGGTCGCCCGGTTGGAGGACGCTGAAATAGGCGGCCATGTTGGCCTGCGCACCGGAGTGCGGCTGGACGTTGACGTGTTCCGCGCCCGGGAAGAGCGCGAGCGCACGCTCCTGGGCCAGCCGTTCGGCGACGTCGACGTACTCGCAGCCACCGTAGTAACGCTTGCCGGGCAGGCCCTCGGCGTACTTGTTGGTCAGCCAGGAGCCCTGCGCCTCCATGACCGCGGCCGAGACGTAGTTCTCGCTGGCAATCAGCTCGATCTTGTCGTGCTGGCGACGGCGCTCGCCGAGCATCGCCTCCCAGAGCACCGGGTCCACGTCGGCGATCGACTCGAGCGCCAGACCCGTCGAAGGCGATATGGTCATGCTGTCGCCGACTCCCTTCCGTACGCCCGTACGCCGTTCACGCTCCCTCGAGCCTCCCCGCGGGTATCTTCCCACGAACGGCCCGCTGCCCACTCCGCCCTGCCGGCCGCCGATTCAGCCAGGCGCGGCCTCGGGCCAGACGCCGTGGCTCAAGCCGGCCGCATCCAGGATGGCGCCGACCCGCTCGGCTCCGATCGCGCCCGCCCGCAGGAGCCGGGGCATCGCTTCCACGCACTCGACGACCGTGGAGGCCGGACCTCCGTGGGCGGGTCCGCCGTCGAGGATCAGGTCGATCAGGTCACCCAGTTGCGCCTGGATCTCGTCCGCGTCGCGCGCCTCAAGGAGACCGGACACATTGGCGGACGTGGTCGGGAGCGGCCCGACGGCTCTGGCCAATGCCCGCGGCGCGGCATGGTCGGGGACACGAAGGCCGATCGTCGAGGCGCCGCCAGTCAGGACGGCGGGGAGATCCCGATCCGGGCGCTGCTGCACGACGACCGTTAGTCCGCCCGGCCAGCAGGCCCGGGCCAGGGCCTCGGCGGCCGGCGTCATGACCCCGATCCGGCCAGCCTGTTCAACACTGTCGAGGAGCATGGCGATCCCCTTGTCGGGAGCCCGGCGCTTGACCGCGAAGAGCCGCTCCACCCCGCCGGGCGTGTCAAGCGCCACGCAGATTCCGTAGACCGTGTCGGTCGGGAGGGCGACCACGCCGCCGGCCATGAGCACAGCGACAGCGGCCGCCCATCCGTCAGGGCCGTCCGGAATGATCCGGGCGGTCACGCCGGGATGCGCCGGTCCAGGGTTCCGCGAGACGTGCTTCGTGGAGCTGTCGTGCCCGGGGCCGCTGCTTCCGCTGCAGCTTGTGCCGCAGCTTTGGCGAGTCGACGCGACGCGTTCGCGGCAGCGGCTGGGCGGACGAGGACGAGCGCTTCGATCATGCTCGCCACACCCTCCTCCGAGACTGGCGGTGCGATGTACCGCGCGACCGCCTGGACCGCCGCCGGGGCGCTCGGCATCGCGGCTCCGTGCCCAACGGCCGCCAGCATCTCGAGGTCATTCCACTGGTCACCGATCGCGAGGGTCGCGCCGAGCGGAACGCCGAAGTGACGGGCCAGCCATCGAACGGCATGCCCCTTGGAGACGCCCGGGGCCACGAACTCCAGGAATTTGGGGTGGCTGATCGTCACGTCCGCGACGCCCTTGAAGCGCGCGCGCGCGATCGGGGCGATCTCCACCGGGAGCGGCGGAACGCCGACTGCGAGGACCTTGGTTACCGGATGGACGATCGATGCGGCGAGGTCCTCGACCAGCTCCGCGCGGGCGCCCATGAAGGCGCTGTAGTCCTCGGCCCTCGGGTCGTCGGCGCGCAGGATGAACCGCTCCAGGTGATTGATGTGCGGGTCGAGTCCCTGGTCGCGCGTCCATTCAACGACGGCCCTGGCGGCCACGGGACCCAGCGGCCGGTGCAGCAGCAGGCGACCGATCCGCGCTGACCCCGGCTCGGGCATGGCCCGGATCAGGCCGCCCTGGTAGCCAACCACCGGCGCGCTCAGACCCAGTTCCAGGGCAAAGCGCATCGCGCTCGACACCATGCGTCCGGTGACGATGCTGATATTCACCCCGCGCGCCAAGGCGGCCCGGACGGCTCGCCGCGTGTCCGGTCCGATGATCAGGTCGTCACCGACCAAGGTCCCATCAATGTCGAGCGCGATCAGACGGATGGGCAGGATCGGTTGCGGCGATGGCGGGCTGGGCACCCGCAGATGATGCCCGAGCGACTGCAAGGGTGCCTGCCACGACGGATTCCCTTCGGTTGCCTGGGCACGCCACGCACATGCCAGACGACCCGGGTGCCCTCCGAGGCTCGTCGGCGCAGCTGGATCTGTCGGTCTGCTTTCGCCCCGCATCCCGCGGTTTGCCTCCCGCTCCCCATCCCGCGGTTTGCCTCCCGCTCCCCAT
>CAYRTS010000069.1:0-7873 GCA_964427285.1 uncultured Anaerolineaceae bacterium | reverse complement strand
CCGCTCCCCATCCCGCGGTTTGCCTCCCGCTCCCCATCCCGCGGTTTGCCTCCCGCTCCCCATCCCGCGGTTTGCCTCCCGATCCCCATCCCGCGGTCCAACCACCAGTTTCGGGATCCGCATGAACGTGCTTGGCCGGACGACCGCACGGCAGTCTGGTCACGCGACCAAGCGGACTCATCGGATTTCCTCAATTGGGAGTTGTGTCCTGGCCCGATCGCCCCACCGTGGTGCCCGGATCAGTCGCGCCGGACCACCGCTACCCGCGGGAACCCGGCAAGATCCAGCTCCACCCGGCAGGCCCAGCCCGGCACGATCCGCGCGCAGCGCTCGACGATCCGCTCGCCCTGATCCGCGCCGATTTCCAGCAGGGCAAGCCCCCCTTCGGCCAGGTGCTCCGGGAGCTGATGCAGCAGCCGCTCGATCACGTCCAGGCCATCCGTCCCGCCGTCGAGGGCCAGCGTAGGCTCGAACGAGGTTGCGATAGGCAACCCGGCCATGGCGTCGCTTCGAACGTAGGGCAGGTTGGCGAGGATCAGGTCGAACGGCGGTCCGTCGTGACTCGCGATGGCTTCACGGGCCAGCAGGTCGGAGCAAGCAAACGCAACCAGGTCCTGGACGCCATGCGCGAGGGCATTGGCACGGGCCAGATCCAGGGCATCTGCCGAGATGTCGAGACCGAGCATGCGGATCGCGATCGGCCCGTCCAGGTCGCGAAACGCGACGGCGAGAGCCAGTGCGATCGCCCCACTGCCGGTTCCCACGTCAACAACCCGGGTCGGCAGGTCACTCCGGCCTCCTTCCTGGGACAGACGCCGCCGGAGCTCGTCGCGCGCAAGCTCCACCAGCCGCTCCGTCTCGGGTCGCGGGATCAGCGCCCGCTGGTCGACTGACAGCGCGAGACCGTAGAACTCCTTCCATCCTCGGATGTACGCCACCGGCTCACCTGCGGCCCGCCGCTCCAGGCTGGCGCGATAGCGGGCGGCGTCCTCGCCGCCTACACGCAGCTCGGGATGGGCGAGGACCGCCGTCCGTTCAAGCCTGAGCGCATGGCCGAGCAGCAGCTGGGCATCGAGCCGCGCCGTCTTGCTACCGGCCAGTCGCAGCGCCTCGACGCCTTCTCGCAGAAGCGCGCCCGCCGCGTCGGGCTCGGCGGTCTTCATCGAACGCAGGCCCGGTCAGGACCCGTCGCCGTCCGTCAGCGTCGCCAGCCGGTCAGCCTGGTCGGCCATCACCAGGGCGTCGATCATGTCGTCCAGGTCACCCTCGAGCACGCCCGGCAGGTTGTGGACCGTCTTGCCGATCCGATGGTCCGTGATGCGATCCTGCGGGAAGTTGTAGGTGCGGATCTTGTCCGCCCGATCACCCGATCCGACCATCGAGCGCCGGGCCGCCGAATCCGCCTCGCGTTGCTTGCGCATCTCAAGGTCGTAGAGCCGCGAACGCAACACCGCCATTGCCTTGGCCTTGTTCTTGTGCTGGCTCTTCTCGTCCTGGATCTCCACCACCAGGCCGCTTGGCAGGTGGGTGATGCGGACCGCGGAGTCGGTCGTATTGACCGATTGGCCGCCCGGCCCGGACGAACGCTTGACGTCGATCCGCAGGTCGCGCTCCTCGTCGATCACGACCTCAACCTCATCGACTTCGGGCAGGACGACGACCGTGACCGTCGAGGTGTGGATCCGGCCGGACGATTCGGTCGCCGGGATGCGCTGGACGCGATGGACGCCACCTTCGAATTTCAGGCGGCTGTATGCCCCGTCACCGTGGACCTGGATGATCGCCTCCTTGAGGCCACCGATTCCGGTCTCATTGAGGCTGAGCACCTCTGGCTTGAACCGGTGGCGTTCCGCGTAGCGGCAATACATGCGGTAGAGCTCCGCCGCGAACAGCGCGGCCTCGTCTCCTCCGGCACCGGCCCGGATCTCGAGAATGACGTCGCGATCGTCGTTCGGATCGCGCGGCAGCAGCAGGACCTTGAGTTCGTCGAGCAAGCGCGCCTCGTCGGCCTCGAGCCGGTCGATCTCCTCGCGGGCCATGGCCCGCAATTCGTCGTCCGCATCGGCGGACCCGCGGAGTTCGCGCGCGCCAGCCAATTCGAGGCGGGTGGCCAGAAGGCGGCGAAAGGCGGCGACGGCCGGCTCCAGGCGGGCCATCTCCTGGCCAAGCCGGCGCAGGTCGGCGGGGTTCGACGAGACTTCTGGGCGGGCCAGCTCGGCCGCGAGTTCGTCGTATTGAAGGGCGACCTCGGCCAGCTTGGCGTCGAGGTCGCTCACGACCCAGGCGGCGGGTCGATCGTGACGGACGCGACCGCACTGACGCTGGCCGAGGAGGCGTCGGCCGGAGCGGCGGCCGCGAGGTCCAGTGGCTGAGCATCGAATGCACCCGAACCTGCCGGAACCGTCTCGCCATCGGCCAGGAGCGCCTGCTCCATCGATACGATCGCGACTTCGATCATGTCGTCGCTCGGCTGCTTGGTGGTGATCATCTGGACGAGCAGCCCGGGATAGAGCAGCACCTTGACCAGCCGGTTGGACCGGTTGCGCGCCCCGAAGCGGAGGATCTCGTAGCCCAGCGAGGCGATGACCGGGATCAGCACGATCCGACTCCCGACCATGACCAGGGGCTCCTGCCGGCCAACCAGCGAAAAGGCGACGATCGACAGGAGGATCACGACGACGAGGAACTCCGTGCCACAACGCTGGTGGGCGGTGGGGTACTTGCGGACCTCGGCGACGGTCAGCGGGTCGCCGGCCTCGAGGGCATGGATGGTCATGTGCTCCGCGCCGTGGTACTGGAACACCCGGGCAATGTCCGGCGCTCGGCCGATCAGCGTCAGGTAGCCCAGAAAGATGCCGACACGGACGAGCCCTTCGACCAGGTGCTGGATCAGCCCGTTCTCGATGTTCGCGGTCGTGACCGACGCGACGAAGAGCGGCAGCAGGAAGAAGATGCCGATCCCGGCCAGCAGGGTGATCCCGAGCATCAGGACGATGGAGCCCTTGCCGAGCTCCACGCCTTCCTCCTGCGCCTGGACGTTGGCGCTGCGGACCAGCCAGCGCGTGCCGACGACCAGGGTCTCGTAGAGCACGACCAGGCCGCGCACGAAGGGCCATTTCGACCCGCGCGTGCCGTGGAAGCCGGAGTCGAGCCGCTCGGTCGCGTAGACGATATGGCCGTCCGGGTGACGGAGGGCGACAGCGATGGCATCACGACCGCGCATCAGGACGCCCTCAATCAGGGCCTGACCGCCATACGAATAGCTGGGCATGACGGGCAGTCTAGCGGTCATTCCCGGACACGTTCTTGACGCTGGCGGCCAGCGCCTGTCCCGTATGCATAACCGCATCCACGGACTGGTACGGAGAGGCGACCGACGATCTGCCCGGTCGGGATGTGCGATCCACGCTCAAGGAGCGTCGGATTCCGGCCGATCATGCTCAATTCGGGGCGCGTGAACCAGGAATCGATCCGTACCAGTCTGGTGGTGAGGTTATGCGGAGACTGACGACGCTCCCTGGAGTGTCAACGACGTCATCGTGGATCGCAGCCAGCGGCTCCCGCGATCAACACCCACGGCCCGTCAGCTGGGCGTGTCTGCCGGGTCTGGCGGTTAGCCGCGGACCTGGCGCTCCAGGCGCTTCTGGAAGCGCTCGACCTGACCGGCCGTGTCGATGATGTTCTGTGTGCCGGTGAAGAACGGGTGGCAGCTGGAACACACGTCCGCACGCAGCTCCGGGCGCGTGGACCCAACGATCCATTCGGTCCCGCACGAGCCGCAGTGAACCTTGGCCTGATGGTATTTGGGGTGGATATCGGGCTTCACGGGTTCATCTCCTCCGCGCCGTCCGTACCGGGCCAGTGCCCAGCCGGTGGTCGTCGGCTCTGCTCGGGTGGGTCAGGCGCTCGTGGTGGCCGGCTCGGCCGCCTCGACCCGAATGCGCTTCTTGAGGCGTGTCGCGTGTTCGAACTTGACCTTGCCGGCAACCGTGGCGAAGACCGTGTAGTCCCTGCCGAGACCGGTGCCCGGGCCCGCCAGGAATGTCATTCCACGCTGGCGAACGATGATCGACCCGGCACTGACGAGCTGACCGTCACCGGCCTTGACGCCCAATCGCTGCCCAACGCTGTCGCGTCCGTTCTTGACGCTCCCGCCGGCTTTCTTGTGAGCCATCTCGTCTACCCGTCCTTCCTGGTCGTGCGGGGTCGCTTCGGCGTCGCCGCGTCCGCGGGGGCCTCGGCGGGCGTGGCCTTCGCGGGGCGTTTCGCGGGGGCCTCGGCGGGCACAGCCGCGGTGGTCTCAGCCTTGGCCTTGGCCCGGGGCTTCCCCACCGCTGGGTCCGTCGCGGTGCCGGCTTTCGCCTTCGTGGCCGCGGAGCCGGTCCTGGCCGTCCCGGTGGCCTTGGTGATGGCAGGTGCCGCCTCCGGTGTCGCGGCGCCCACCGCCAGCTTGGCCGCGAGTTCCGCATCGAGGGCCGCCTGGGCCGTGGCGACTTCCTCGAGTCGCTGTCGCTCCGTCTTGGAGTCCTGCTCGGCCTTCTCCGCCGACTTGGCGGCGCTCTTGCCGTTCAGCGTGATGTCGCTGATCCGCAGAACCGTCAGCTCCTGCCGATGGCCCTTCTTGACCCGGCTGCGGGCCTTGGGCCGGTATTTGAATGAAATCAGCTTCTCGCCGCGGATCTGGCGGACGACCTGAGCACTGACCGCGGCATCAGGGACGACCGGGCGCCCGATCGACGACTGATCGCCGTCGGTCACCAGCAGAACTCGCTCAATCGTGATCGTCTTGCCGGGCTCAACGTCGAGGAGTTCGACCTGGAGTTCTGTGCCGACCTCGACGCGGTACTGCTTTCCGCCGGTCTCGATGACTGCGTACATGGATCCTCAAACGTTGCTCAGGCAGCGACCGGGCGGGATGACCGCGACGGCGGACAGGAAGAAGCGCACGGGGACCCGAGCGCAGGCGTCGAATTGTACGGCTCCCCGTCCGGTACGGTCAAACGGCGGCCGCGACCACAGCTGAAGGCGTTCCCATCAGGCGCACTTCGCGAACATCCCAGCGTGGTCAGACCCAGCAACCGACAGAATCTGCCTGGATGCGGGATGGGCTGTGCTCACTTGTTCAGAATCTGCGTCTGCCAGGAGCGGACCGATCCGGATGGGCCGGCAGATCGCCCTGATTCGTTGGACAGGATCAGCCGTTCCCGGACGATCGCCACCACCTGCAGCGCCGCTTCAATCCGAGCATCGATCGCCGCAACCACTTCTTCCGGCCGTCCCGTGCCCAGGGTCGGGTGAAACCGGGTCCGAACGCGCAGCGCGATCCGTCCCGCCGCCGGGTGGACGGAAACATCGGCGAGCAACGGGCGGAGGTCGTACGGAACGGTGCCATCGCCTTTTGTCCTCACCCGGGGCAACTGACCGGCGGCGAGCAACTGCGCGGCCGCGGCTTTGAGCCCGGCCAGGTCCGGCTCACCCGCCAGTTCAATCCGGTAGTCGGCTGCGACCACCAGACCGGCGAGCGCCGGCCCACCCATCCATGTGTCGAACAGATCGACCAGCCGCCAACCTTCAGGCATCACGTTGGCAAGGACGCCCCGCACCCGCCAGATCGGTGCCAATTCCGACAGGAACAGGTCGGCCAGCTCCCGCTCGGCGGCGATCCCGAGCTGGATCGGGGCCCCGAACGCCAGACGCGGACGAACACGGCCAGCGGGCCGGTGAACCGGCAGCCCGGACGAATCAATGGCGGTGTCCCAGAGGTCCACCAGTTCGCGGCCGGCGAGCCGAGGGGCATCGGCGGACCTCGCCAGGACCAACCGCCAGCGCTGCCGGGCCGGGGGGGCGGGCGGGCCCGGGACGGGTGTGACCGGCGCTGAGACGGGCTCCACGTCTGCTAGTCTGCGGCACGATGGACGTGCCCGCCGGTTCGATCGTGGGCGATGCGGCGAGTGAGGACCCCGCCGCCGCCGCGGCACGATGGGCGGCCAGCCTGCCTCCGCCGCCATTTGTCGACCCGATCGGGCGCCCCGGGAGGTTCGCCCCGCTCTCCCCGAGAGTCGCGCTGCTGATCGCAGCAGCCGGGGCCCTCGCGCTCGTGCTGGCAATGGCCGCGGAGACGGTCCGACCATTCATCGTCGGCCTCCTGTTCGTCTACCTGCTCGATCCGCCCGTGCGCTGGCTCGTGCGGCTGCACCTGCCGCGGGTCCTGGCCATCCTGATCGTCTACGTCGTCACGGCGTTTGTCATCATCGAGTTCCTCGCTATCACCCTGTCGCCCCTGCTGACCGAGCTGCTCCGGTTCGTCGACGACCTCCCGGCGCTCGTAGACGACCTGGATGCCCAGATCCGGCAGCTGGGCGAGTTCTACGCACGCCTCCAGCTGCCGGCCGGGGTTCGAGACTGGGTCGATGGGATTTTCGCCGGCCTCGCCGAACAGGGCATCGGCCCCACCGGCGCGATCGACTTCTCGATTTTGCTGCCGCTCCTGACCGGGGCCACCAGCCTCGTCGGCGCGCTGTTCGGCTACCTGCTCCTGCCGGTCTGGGTGGCCTATCTGCTCAAGGATCGGGTCGGGCTGGTGGCGACCTTCGACGCCGCCATCCCGGGGTCGTGGCGGTTCGACGTGTGGGCCGTCATCGGCACCGTGGAGCGGGTGTTCGGTCAGTGGGTTCGAGGCCAGATCGTCCTTGGATTGTCGGTCGGGATCCTGACGTTCGTGGCGCTCCAGATCGCCAGCGAAGTGATCGATCCGATCTTCGGGCGGTACGCCATCCTGCTGTCGGTAATCGCCGGCGTCCTCGAGCTGGTGCCGATCATCGGCCCGATCATCGCCGCCGTTCCGGCCGTGCTCCTGGCCGCCACCGTCGGCCCCGGAGCGACCATTGCGGCACTCGTCCTGTACACGTTGATCCAGCAGGTCGAGAACAACTTCCTCGTGCCGAAGATCCAGGGCGACGCCGTGGAACTCCACCCGGCCGCGGTCATGGTCGCGATCATCGTGGGCGGCTCGTTGGCCGGCCTGCTCGGCGCGATCCTGGCGCTCCCGGTGACGGCGGCCTGCCGCGATGTGGTCCGCTACCTGTTCCGCCGGCTCAGCCCGGGCGAACCGGAAGCGCTCGCCATCTCTCTGCGCAACATCGGCCTGCGACCCGACGATGGCTGAGTCGCTCGACGCATACAAGATCCTCCAGGTGGACACCGAGGCGGAGGATGAGGTTGTGCAGGCCGCCTACCGCCGCCTGGCGCGCAAGTACCACCCGGATCTGGCCAGTGGGGAAGTGGCCGCAGCGCGCATGGCCGCGATCAATGCCGCATGGGAACTGATTGGCGAGCCGTTTGCCCGGGCAGCGTACGACCGCAACCGCGCGGCAGGCACTCCGGTGCCGCCGCCTGTGCCGGAGCCTGCGCCCCCGTCGACGGGGACACCGACCGCTGCGCGACCTTGGGGGCCCCAGCCGAACGTGCGGCGTCCGCGCGACGATGGACCTCCGGGGGGGCCGGCCGGCCCCCCCGGCGTCAGCGACGCCTCCTCGCAGCCCGATCGCCCACCTGAGACCGTGTCGCGCGACTGGACCTCCGGGCGCTCATCCGGTGGTGGCGGATACGACGCCTCGATGCGGGCACCCGATGGCCTCGGCGCCGCCGGTCCCCCGCCGGGTCGCCCGGCCGGTAGCGTCCTCAACTTCGGCCGCTACAGCGGCTGGTCGCTCGGAGAAATCGCAGGTCGGGACCTCGAGTACCTCGAGTGGCTGGACCGGGCACCAATCGGACGCATCTATCGCGATGAGATCGACGCGATCCTGCGCGCCACCGGCCGGCGGCGCTCCGCCGGGACCGAATCAACCGATCAGCGGGGCCTGTTCCGCCGGCG
>CAYRTS010000068.1:0-17297 GCA_964427285.1 uncultured Anaerolineaceae bacterium | reverse complement strand
GGCGCCATGGCCGGGCCTAACCCGGAGTTGAATGGCCACCACGGCGCCACGGCCGCCACGGCCGCCACTGCCCAATGGCCGGGCCTAACCCGGAGTTGAATGGCCGCCTGGGCGCCACCGCCGGCACGGCGCGACCAGGCGGGTCCGCGGGAGAGTCCCAGGACTTCGGAGCCACCACGGGCGGGTCCCTCCGGATCGGGCCATGGCCCCCCACGCGGTGGGCTGGCACTCTTGGGGAACCATGACCGCGCCTCTCCATGTCCTCGTTTACGGCTCCATCGGGGAGGGCGTCTGTGATGTCTACCGCCTCGGGATGTACCGGGAACGACTGGCCGCACTGGGCGTCGAGATGCGCACCTGGGGCGACTTCAATGACTACCTGGTCCAGGTTCCGGCCGGCTACGAGGATCGGATCGACGACGCCATCCGTGACGGCGTTGCCCAGATCGACCGGACACCCATCGATTGGGCCGACGTCATCGTCTTCCGCCGCTGGTACGGTCTGACCCCGGCCTGCAACGACTGCGACACGGTAGGTTCCAATGAGGCGGCGATCGCCACCCACTGTGCGGCGACCGGGCACACCCCCAACTACCCGGACCGGATCGTGGCCGCCCTGCTCGCCTCGTTTGAGAGCCAGCCGGAACTGCTCCGTGGCCGGGCCATCGTCTACGAGACGGACGACAACCTGCTCGCCTCGCTTCCCTGGGTCGGCTTCCACCGGCGCCTCCAGCCCGACCGCTGGCTGATCGAGCGGCTGGCCCGCCGGGCGGATCTGGTCACGGTCACCACCCCGGTCCTGGCCAGGGCCATGGGCCGGTTCAACGACGAGGTCAGAGTCGTCCGCAACGCGATCGATCCGGCCTGGTATGCCGCGCCCCCGTCCGGGCCACGGCCCGAAGGCGATCCACGCATCCTCTATTACGGCGCCGGGGTTCGCGTTCGCGACTACGCGATCTGTCGCGATGCCATCGACGATGTCGCCCGCCGCAATCCTGCGGTGAGGCGGATCTGGCTGGGCGAATCCGAACGCCCCGACGTCCGCGCCATGGTCGATGAGGCGCTCCCGTACGTCCGGGGCGTCCCCGCCTTCGCCAGGGCGCTGGTCGATGCCCGCCCGGACATCGGGGTGGCCCCGGTCGTGGGCGACGACTTCGACCGCGCCCATTCCGAGCTCCACTGGCTCGAGTACAGCCTGGCCGGTGCGGCGACGGTTGCCTCCCGGACGATGGGCGGTGGGCCATACGACGTCATCCGTGACGGCGTGGATGGGCTGCTCGCCCGGAACAAGGGGCAGTGGCGTGATCAGCTTCGCCGCCTCGTCGCCTCCACGACGCTCCGCCAGGAACTCGCCGGTCGCGCCCGCGAGCGCGTGCTGGCCGAGTACACCGCGGACCAGCGAGCGCAGGAGTGGGCCGACGCCTATCGCTGGGCAGCCGCGCACGGCGGCCGGGGCGCGCGCCCAGGTGTCGGCAGAGCCGGCTCACGTGGGACGACGCTCTCCCGTGCCGCGCAGACGGGCGCCGTCACCACGGCAGCTGCGGTCGTCGGCTCGCGGCCGATGGGGTCGCCCAATCCGTCGGATGCACCGCCGGCGCCCCTGCATGCCCTGCTGATCGGGGCCGTCGAAGCTCCGCCGCCCGAGTCGGGAATCGTGGCCCGCGCGTGGCCGAGCATCGACGTGATCCTCCCGGGAACGCTCCAGGATCAACCGCTCGCCGCCTACCGGCAAGGGCTTGCCGAGTTCGACACCAGGCCGCTCGCCTGGGCCGACCTCCTCGTGCTCCACAACGGGTATGTCACCGTCGCCGCTTGTCTGTCCTGCCCGCTGGCTTCGCTCGATGAGGCCGCCCTCCTCGAGCATGCGGCGGCCACGGGGCACCATTGGCGCCGACCCTACGAGGGACACGTTCGCGGATTCGTCGAGGCGCTCGATCGCGATCCAGGACTCCTCCGAGGCCGAGCCCTGGTCTATGAGCTCGACCACGACCCGTGGTCACAAGGGCCGGCCGCCGATGAGCACGAGGGCTCCGCCCTGGAGCGCGACCTCATCCGGCTGCTGCTCCGGACCGCGGATCTCGTCGTGGCCGGCACGCCGGATGCGGCTGTGGCGGCCGACCGGGAGGGAGCCAGGCAGATCGCACCCGTCCCTGCCAATGACCACGGGTGGACCCGAGCCGACGCCTGGTGGCGAGCGGCGTCGCTCGCTGGCACCGGCCGGATCTCCGGGATCGGAGCCACGGCGGCCGCGCTGGCGGAGGCGTCCGAGCGTGCCGCCCGGCGGCTCGATCATCGGCTCCAGTTCCGGAGCCTGGACGCAGCCGCGGCACAGGCGATCGAAGCGCGGCGAAACGAAGGCGGCGTGTGCTGGAACGAGGCCGACGCGATCGACCCCCTGGTGTCCGTGCTCATTCCCGTGGTCGGCGAGTCGAGTGCCCTCGTGGAGCGCTCGATCCGGTCCGCGCTCGACATCGAAGGGGTCCGGGTCGAGGTGATCGTGGCAGCCCTGCCGCGATCGGGTGGGGCGGAGGCAGTGGCACGACTGCGCGATCCACGGGTCCGGCTCGCCGATGTCGCCGAGCCGCAAACCCATGTCGACACCTCAGCGGGGGCGGACGGCGCCCGGGACGATGCCGCACGAGCCGCCGCCACGGCCGCCGCGCACGATGCGGCCCGCGGCACCTGGCTCGCACCGCTGGATCCGGGTTCGGTCCTCCTGCCCGGCGGAATCCCGCTCCTTCTGGCCGTGGCGATCGAGCATGGGCTGGAGATCGTGTACGGGCGGACGCTCCTGGTTCACGCAGATGAAGCCATCGGCCAGGTCGGGTCCTGGCCGCCTGGACCCGGGGCGATCGCCGGGGACGCCGCCCTGATCGCTGGCGCGCTGCGGGTGGTTCGTCCCGACCCCGAGGCTTGGCGCGAAGACGAGGGGACCACCTGGAACCTCTGGCGCAGGTATCTCGAGCTTGGTGTTCGGATCGGCAATGTCGAGGAGATCGTCACCGTGCGCGATGCGTCGGAGCCCGTGCAGCTGGATGGCGCGGCATGAGGATCGCGACGATGTCCGCGGGGCCCACGACGCTCCCCGTTGCGATCGCCGATGCCCGGCTGGCCGATCATCATCGCCAGTTCGTCGCGCGGCTCGACAGCGCCGAGCACCTTGCCAAATCTGGCCAGGACGAGGCTGCGGTCTGGGCCGCGGCGGATGCGGCCGCGTTCGCCTGGTTGAACCACCCCGGCGTGCACGCCAGTCCTCGCCTGGAGCGCCTCCTGCGGTCACTCGCCCCACGGGGCGCACGGGCAACCACGAGAGCGTCGCCGTCGCGAGGTCGTCGCCAGCGGGTCCTCCATGTTCTCTCCCAGGTCTATCCCACCGGCGGGCACAGCCGGCTGACGGAACGGATGATCCGGGCGGACCATGCCCGGACCCACTCGGTCGCGCTGATCGCCCAGAACGACGAGCCGATCCCCGGCTGGTTCGAGCGATCCGTGATCGGCGCTGGGGGTCAGATCCACGTGTTTCAGACGGGTGGGCTGATCGGCCGCGCCATCGCGCTGCGGGAGCTGGCCAACCGGGCCGATCTCGTGATTGCCAACGCCCATCCTCCCGACGTGGTGCCGTTTCTCGCGTTTGCCGATCCGCGCGACCGCCCACCGCTTGGCGCGCTCAACGCCGCGGACCACTGCTTCTGGCTCGGCGCGAGCGCCTGGGACCTGCTCGCGAACATGCGCCGCAGCGGCGAGGAGCTTGCGCTCCGTCGACGTGGCGTACCGGCGTCGAGGTCAACCATCCTGGCGTTGCCGCTGGTCGACGTCGGGCGAACCATGAGCCGGGAGGACGCACGGCTGGCGCTCGGGATCCGGCCCACCGAGATCGTCCTGATTTCGGCGGGTGCCAACTGGAAGTTCGACCCGCATGAGATGCGTGGCGAGCCGACCTTCCCGGAGGTCCTGACGCCGATCGTGGAGCGTGACCAACGCCTTCGGCTGTTCGTCCTCGGCCCGACCAACGACGGGCGGTGGGCCGAGGCCTCCCGTCGAACCAACGGTCGATTGCTGGCCCTTGGCACCCGGACCGACTACGACCTCTACCAGCAAGCGGCAGACATCTACCTGGATCCGTTCCCGATGGTCTCGCTCTACAGCCTGCTCGAGCCCGGCAGCCTCGGCGTGCCCATCCTGTCGTACCGCCAATGGCCGGACGAGGCCGGGACACTCGCGATCGATTCACCCGGTCTGGGGGATGGACCGCTCGTGGCAACCACTCGTGACGCATACGAAGCGGCACTGCTGGCCCTCGTGTCGGATCCGGCCGCTCGCGAAGCCCGTGGTGCACGGACGTCCGAGCAGATCCTTGCCGCCCATGCCGGCAGCGCCTGGCAAGAGGCCCTCGGGGCATTCATGGCCGCACTGCCCGGCGCGAGGGAGGCCCACCTGGCGGGCTCCCTGGACCTTCCGGCCGAGCTGGACATCCCGTCGTTCGGCACCCTCGACCGCGGGCTGGTCACGATCGTCCCCGGTGGGTTCGCCATCCCGGAGCGGGTGGTCTCGCATCTGCCACTCGCGGCGGCCCCTGAGGAGCCCACGACCACGGCGTCATCCGATCCGAAGCCTCGTGCCACGATCTCGTCCGCCGCGGGCTCCAGCCTGACCCTGACCCTGACCGCGCCATGACCCAGTCCTTCCAGCACGCAGGCCGAGCTGAGGTTCGGCCAGCCTCTGCCACGGGCCACGATGAGCCACAGACGGTCGGGATCGGCGCCGTCCGTTTCCTGGACTTTCGGACGATCCACGATCCATCCGGGAACCTGACCCCGATCGAGGAGCACGTGGACGTTCCGTTCGATATCCAGCGCGTCTTCTTCCTGTACGACGTGCCGGGCGGCGCCGAGCGCGGAGGCCACGCCCACCGGACCCTCAAGGAGGTCGTCATCGCGGTCTCCGGGAGCTTCGACATCGTCGTCGAGGACGGCACCGCTCGGGCGCGCTACTCGCTCAATCGGGCCTACTACGGGCTGTACCTGCCGCCGATGGTCTGGATGAACCTGGAGAACTTCTCGTCCAATTCGGTCGCCCTGGTCCTCGCCTCGCAGCCGTTCCGCGAAGCCGATTACTACCGGGACCGGATCGAGTTTCTCAAGGTTGCCCGTGACGGCCACGCGTCGGCCCAGGCCTGATCATGCCGACGACGTCGTTCATCGACCTGGCCGCCGCTCATCGCGCGCTGGCCGACGAGATCGAGCCCGCGGTGCTCGCCGTTCTGCGCTCCGGCCACTACATCCTGGGGCCGGAGGTGGAGGCGTTCGAGGAGGCATTCGCCGCTCACCTCGGCGTTCGCCACTGTATCGGCGTCGCAAACGGATCGGACGCGCTGCGCTTGTCGCTGGAGGCGCTCGGCATCCGCTCCGGTGACGAGGTGATCGTGCCGTCGCACACCTACATCGCCACGTGGTTCGCGGTAAGCGCGCTTGGTGCTCGGCCGGTGCCCGTGGAGGTCGACGAGCGGACCTTCGTCATGGACCCCGAATGGATCGCCGCGGCAATCAGCCCGCGGACCAGGGCGATCATCCCGGTCCACCTCTACGGTCATCCCGCACCGATGACGGAGCTGATCGACTTGGCGCGCCGCCACGGCCTGGCGGTGATCGAGGACGCGGCCCAGGCGCACGGAGCGACGTTGGGCGGGCAGCCGATCGGCACGTTCGGGGACGCGGCCGCCTGGAGTTTCTACCCGGTCAAAAACCTCGGCGCCGCGGGCGATGCCGGCGCGATCACGACCAACGATGACGCCCTCGCCCGGCGCCTCCGCCTGGCCCGCAACCAGGGCTCGCTGGAGCGCTCCATCCACGACATCGTCGGTTCGTGCAGTCGACTCGACCCGATCCAGGCGGTGATCCTGGCCGCGAAACTCAAGCGGCTCGCCGAGTGGAACGCGCGACGCGCGGCTGCCGCCGAGCGCTACCTGCATGACCTCGCCGGCACCAGTCTGACCTTGCCGACTGTCGCCCGCGGCGTCGAGCACGTCTGGCACCAGTTTGTCGTCCGCCATCCGGCGCGCGACGACCTGCGAACGGCACTCACGGCCGCCGGGATCGAGACGCTCATCCACTACGAGACCCCGCCCCACCGCCAACCCGCCTACCTCGACCTGGATCTTGGTCCGGGCTCGCTGCCCATCGCCGAGCGACTGGCCGCCGAGATCCTGAGCCTGCCGATCGATCCGTACATGGCCCCCGAAGCGCTGGACCGGGTGATTGCCACGATCCAGGCCTGGGACGCCGCGTCGTCGCCTGCCCGGCGGACCCCAGTGCCGGCAAGCGCAAACCGACCATGACCGTCAGCCCCCTCGCGGAGGTCTCGGCTCGCGCGACGATCGGAACAAATCCGACGGTCGGTCCATTCACGATCGTGCACGGCAACGTGGTCCTCGGCGACAACGTGACGATCGAGAGCCATTGCGTGATCGGCCACCCAACACCGCTCGCAGAGGGCCGGCCGCTCGTCATCGGCGATGGCGCGCTCATCCGCAGCCACTCGATTGTGTACGAGGGGTCGACCTTCGGAGCCGGTTTGCGGACCGGCCACCGGGTGACTGTTCGAGAGCGAATCACGGCCGGCGTCAGCCTCCAGATCGGGACCCAGTCCGAGTTCCAGGGCGATGCCCGTATTGGCGACTACGTCCGGACCCAGAGCAGCGTTTTCATTGCGCAGGGAGCAACCATCGGTAGCTTCGTGTGGATCTTCCCGCATGTCGTCCTCACCAATGATCCGCATCCGCCGTCGGACGGGTTCATGAAAGGTGTCGTGGTCGAGGACTATGCGGCGATCGCCGCGATGGCCTGCATCATGCCCGGCGTCCGCGTGGGGACACGATCGCTGGTGGGCGCGCACGCGCTCGTAACCGAGGACGTTCCGCCCGATACGGTCGTGGGTGGCGTGCCAGCCAGGGTTCTGTGCGCGACCAGCGATATCAAGCTCAGGGACGACTCGGGTCGCGCGGCCTATCCGTGGATGCGCCACTTTCACCGTGGCTACCCCGCCGAGGTCGTCGCGCGCTGGCAAGCCGAGTTCGGCACCCTCGACGGATCCCGGTCTGTGGGGATGACATGACCGCCACCACCGCCCGACACGCCCGTTCCCGTCGGCAGCAGACGCACCGGTCCGCGGCGGACGTGATCCAGGCTGGGCTCGCCGCCGCCGTTGCGTACCTCGAGGGAGCTCGGCCGGATCTTGCCCTGGCGACAGCCGAACAAGTGCTCACGATCGACCCGCACAATGCTCGAGCCCTCGGCGTCGTGGGCCTCGTGGCCCAGGTGCATGACCAGCTCGACCTCGCGACCGCGATGTTCGAGCGCGCGATCGCGAACGCACCGGACGACCCGGTCGGCTATCGCCGCCTGGCGGCCGTCCTGCTCCAGGAGGCCAGGCCGGATGAGGCAGTCGTCCTGCTGGAGCGGGCCGCGAGGATCGCACCGGCCGACTACGGCACCCACCTTGACCTGGCGGCGGCCCGCCTTGCGGCCGGGGAGCTCGACACCGCTGCGGCCGCCCTGCGTCTCGCGATCTCCATCGATCCCGGACCTACGGACGCGCGAATCCGCCTGGTCGCGCTCGACCTGGCCGCGGGGCGGGTGGAGGCCGCCATTGCCACCTACGGCGGCCTCCTGGCCGCGGATGGCCAGGATCCGGCCAGGCACCTGGTGGTCCATGGCCGCCTCTGTGGAGTGGGCGACTGGTGTGAAAAGCATGATGCCCCGTACGTGCCACTGGAAGCTCCCCGCCGGGCAACGATTCACCGCCCGAGGTACCTGGACGACGAGGAGCCTCCGCCCGCCGCGATCGTGACACGCCCCGAGACCTACCTGGCCGAGATCCCCGATGCGACGGTGATTGGAGGAGACGGTGTCATCCTGGCGGGCGCCGGCGACCTGCTGCTCGACCTGGCGACACATCCCGATGTCGAGCGTTTCGACCTTGCGGAGGGCTCCCTGCGTTGGGTCGATGGCGCCGCGGCGTTGCTCGATGCCGGCCTCCCGGATGAGCCGCCGATCGAGGCGGCGATCCACCTGGCGGGTGCCTCCAGCACAAACTACTACCATTGGTTGTTGGAGTTTCTTCCGCGGATCGCGAACCTCGAGGCGGGCGCCGCTGGAACGGATCGAGCAACCCTGCCGCTGCTCATCGACCGCGCCGTTCAGGAGATCCCACAGCTCATGGCGGCCCTGGCGGGCGTCGACGGCCGTGCCCGTCAGCTGATCGTCCTCGAGCCCGGCAAGGCGCGCAACGTTCGCCGGCTCGTGGTCCCTGCTCAGCTGGCCTGGCTGCCGACAAACCTGCGCGACGGTCTTGAACTGAGAGCCGAGGACTCACACATCTCCGAGGAAGCGATCCGCTTCCTGCGGGATCGGCTCCTGCCAACCAACGACCGGGCGAGCCCGTCGACGCGTCGTCGAATCCATCTGGCCCGGCGGCAAACGGGGCGCCTGCTCAACGGGTCCGATCTCGACCCGGTACTCGCTCGATTCGGGGTCGAATCAATACTGCCCGAGTCGATGCCCTTCGAGGATCAGGTCAGGCTGTTTGCCGATGCCGAGCTCATCGTTTCCGAGACCGGCGCGGCCCTTGCCAACATCGTCTTCGCGCCGCCGGGCGCACGGATCGTGATCCTGAGCGCAGGCCGGGCCGATCACTCGCTCTTTTCGCAGATCGCCGGCGTGATCGGCCAATCGATGGTCTACGTCGCCGGATCCCCGATCCACGGATCGCATCGGAAGGTCTACCAGTCACGGTTCACGGTAGACCCCGATCTGGTCAGCCGGGCGATCGAACAGGTGCTCAGGTGAGCGCCACGACGATCAGACCGACAGCGCGCTTTGGGTTTGCCCTGCATGTGTCCGAGCTTGTGAACCATTACGGTTCCATCTGGGCCCACCTTGACCCGGACGAGTTCGAGATCGTCTGTGCGGGCACGGACGCCGGTGAGAACGAGCGCACCGAGGCCTACGCCGCGACCCACGGCTATCGCGCATGTCTGGTCGGCGATGTGCTCGCCGGAGGCCGCGTCTATGACACGGTCGTGAGCAACCACCCCTGGTCGGCCGGCAACGCCGGTCCGCAATCGGAACCGGCGATCCACCAGCTCGGTCGGCGCCAGGTCCGACTGATGTATGCCCTGGGCAAGGACGCCTGGAACTTTGCCGACTGGAACGAGCAGTACGACCTGATCCTGTGTTGGGGGCCCTACCAGGCAGCGCGGCTGGCCGACTTTGAACGCCCGCGGATTGTCCAGGTGGGTTACCCGCGGTTCGATCGATTCTTCCGGCTGACCGAGCCTCGTCGTGACGTCGTCGCAAGACTTGGCGGCGATCCGGACCGGCCGACGCTCGTCTGGCTGCCGACCTGGAAGGACTGGTCGTCGATCGACGCCTTCGCCGGGGAGATCGCCGGGTTTCGCGACGAGTACAACATCCTGATCAAGGTCCATCCCCTCACCGCGACGACGGACCCCGGGCGAATGGCGAAGCTGGCCGCGGTCGGCCTCTCCCCAATGAGCGACGTCAACTTCGACAACGTCGAGCTGTTCTACGCCGCCGACCTGGTCGCCGCCGACTACGGCGGCTCCGCCTTTGGGGCGATCTACGCCGACCGGGAGCTGGTGTTGCTCAATACGCCCGGGGTCGGAGCGGAGCCCGACGACAAGTACATCGGGTCCGATTCGCTCGATGTTCGACTGCGCGAGTGGATCCTCAACATCGACCCGGGCGAGAGCGCCCTGATCCGCGCACACCTGGCCGACCCGGCCGCCCGTGAGGAGCAGCGCGCGACGCGCGAACGACTTCGACGCTCGCTGTTCGCCCCGTTCCCGGGCTGTGCCGGAGAGGTGGCCGCGACCGTCCTGCGCAACATCGATTCGATCGTTGCATGACCATCGAGGCGACGGTCCACGGCGCCGCAGCCGAACTTCCGGTCGGCGGGGTCGCCCAAGGCCAGGCACCCCTGATCGGACGCAGGCGCGGCACCCGGACCGGGCCGTTTCGTGGCGTCATCGTCGGCGGCCGCCGCGGCGAGCGCCGACTCGACGCGTCGCGCAGCCGGCCAACGGCCCTGCTGGAGGCACGCGACCGCGCCGTCCTTGACTGGATCGAGGAGGCGCTCCGGACCAACGGGGCGGGCGATCTCACGTATGTGGGCGGCTACCAGATCCAGAAAGTGATGGACCGGTTCCCCGGGCTGAACTATCGGTTCCACGCACGCTGGCAGGAGGAGGGGGAGGTTGCGGCGCTCTGCCTGGGGCTGGCCGGGGAGACGGGCGATCACCTCATCGTGCGCGGCGATACCGTCCTGCGGATTGAGGCTGTCGAGCGACTTCTCGACAGCCCCGGCGCGATCGTCGCCGGATCGCGCCTGACGACGGCGGGCGCGACGGCCTTCGCCGGGGCGTTCCTGGTTCGTGCTGCGCAGTTGCCCCGCGTGCTGGCAGCGGCGCGATTGCTCGCCGAGACGGATGCCTCCGCGAGCCTGGAAGCGCTGCTTGACCGGCTGGCCGATGTCGAACGGGTCGAGCTGACCAATCTCGCGGCCCCGATTGGGGAGCCGGGCGCGCTGCTCGGCACCGTCTTCAGGGGCAAGGCCAGGACGCTTGCCGGCGTTGCGGCCCTGTGCCGAAGCGCGACTGTCCTGGATCAGGTCCGCTTTGGTGCGACCGATTGGGCAGCGGATCCGGCGGTCGTGCTCGCGACGATCCGGACCGCCTTCCGGGCTGGGATCGTGGTCGTACGGAGCAGCACCACCACCGAGGATGGGACCCACGCGTCGGCCGCCGGACGGTTCGATTCGGTCCTGGACGTGGCCACCGATGACGAGGCAGGCCTTGCCGGCGCCATCACCCGGGTCGTTGCCAGCTATGCCTCGCGAGGTCGGGCCGCCCACCCGGGCGATGAGGTCCTGGTCCAGCCGCAGGTCCGTAACCTGACGGCGAGCGGCGTTCTCTTCACCCGCGACCTGGCCACCGGTGCGCCGTACTTCGTGCTGTCGATCGATCGTCGGTCGGGCCGCTCGGACCTCGTCACCTCGGGTGCCGACGGCGACATCGACACCCACTACATCTCCTGGTCAGCCCCCGAGCAAGAATCAGAGGTCGACCTCGGCCGGATCGTCGGCCTCGGCCGCGAGCTGATGGCCCTCACCTACCTGGACTCGCTCGATGTCGAATTCGGACTGGACCGCGACGGGAGCCTCTACCTGTTCCAGGTCCGGCCGCTCGCCGCCCGGCCTGGGCAGGACCAGGTGTTCGCCGACGACGACCAGCACTCGATCGTTACGGGCGCGCACGAATTCGTGACGGAGCGAATGGCCGTGCGCCCCGGCGTCCCGGGGCGACGCTCGATCCTCGGCAACATGCCGGACTGGAACCCGGCCGAGATGCTCGGTGCGGCGCCGCGACCGCTCGCGCTGTCGCTCTATCAGCGGCTGGTCGGGGACCGTGTTTGGGCCCGTGCGCGCGCCCGGATCGGCTACCGGGACCTGGAGCCGGAACCGCTCATCCTCGCGGTCGGCGGCCGACCATACGTCGACGTCCGAGCGTCACTTGCCTCGTTCCTGCCGGCGGGGCTGGCCGAGGCGACGGCGGACCGCTGGATCGATGCCTGCCTGGATCGCATCGCGGCGGAACCCCACCTCCACGACAAGATCGAGTTCGAGGTGACGCCCACCTGTCTCGCCTTCGATTGGCCGCGCCACGCGGAGCGAATGCGTGCGGCCGGTCTCCCCGCTGGTGCCATCGAGCTGTTTCGGGAGGGCCTGCGCTCGCTGACCGCCGCGATGATTGGCGGCGGTGAGGAGGCCGTCGGGCGCGAACTGGAGGCCGGGGAACGGCTGACGTCCCTTCGTGCGCAGTCGCTGCTGCCGTCGGGTTCGCAGGGCACGGCGAGTCGGATGGGTCGGACGGCTCCGGCCCTGGCCCGGGCGGTGCGCGATCATCTGGAACGCTGTGAGCGCCACGGGGTCGAGCCGTTTGCCGTGCTCGCACGCCAGGCGTTCGTGGCGATGGCCATGCTCCGCTCGCTCGGTGATCGCGGCGTGTTGACGGACGCTCAGATCGCCACCATCCTGCGCTCGATCCCCACGGTTGCCGGCGAGACAGCACGGGCGATCCATGCCTGTTCACGCGGAGCGCTGACGAGGGACGCATTCATCGCCGAGTACGGTCACCTGCGCTCGAACTCATATGAGATCACGGCACCCAACTACGTCGCGTCGCTGGACTGGCTCCTCGGCGGCGCGTCCGGTGGCCCGGCGGAAGGTGTCGTCGCGTCGAGTGGCGTCGAAGCCCAGGTCGATGGGGGGTCGGAGGCCGGGGCGATCGTCGCGAACGCCGCGCCTGACATCGAGCGGCTCCTCCAGGAGGCCGGCTTGCCAGGTGATGCGACCACTCTGTTCGCCTTCATCCGGGCCGCGATCGCCGGTCGCGAACGGGCCAAGTTCGAATTCATGAAGGACCTGAACCTGGTCATCGAGACGATCGCGGCCTTTGGGTCGCAGGTCGGCCTGACCCGGGACGACCTGTCGCATCTCCATCTCAGCGAGATCCTGGTCCACGCGACCGACAGCCTGTCGGGGGCGACTGCGGCCAGGCTGCGACGTTCCGCCGGCCAGAACCGCAAAGCCGCTGCCGTAACTGCTGCACTGCGCCTGCCGGACCTGATTCGATCACCAAGCGAGGTGCTTGCCTTCCGGCAGGAGGCGTGGCGACCAAACTTCGTAACGACTCGCCGGGTCGTCGCCCGGACCGTTGCGCTCGTGGACGGTGGTGCCCAGCCCGGCGACCGTGCCGGCGGTCGCGGCGCCCGGGATGGCACGCCCGGACCGAGCCTTGATGGGGCGATCGTCCTGATCCGGGCGGCCGACCCGGGCTATGACTGGCTGTTCAGCCACCGGATCGCCGGGCTGGTCACGCAGTACGGCGGGATCGGTTCGCACATGGCGATTCGTGCCGCCGAATTCGGCCTGCCCGCCGCCATCGGCTGCGGTGAGGCCCTGTTCGAGACGCTCCGCGGCGCGGCGTTCATCGACCTCGATTGTGCCAACCAGCGCGTTCGCCCGAGCGCAGGGGCCGCGGCATGACGCCGCCCAGCGCCACTACCGGGATCGCGGTCGCGGTCACGATGCGCCTGGCGCCGGCGACCGGCTATATCGAGCCGCGCGACGCCCTGAGCCATGACCTGAGTCGCCTGTTGTTTGGGCTCGGGCTGGTGCCGATCCTGGTTCCCAACACGACACCAGATCCGGCCTCATTCCTGACCGCGACCGGGGTTCGGGCGGTGCTGTTCTCCGGTGGCGACGATCTCGGTTCAGGTCCCCGGGATGACATGGAGACGCGCCTGCTTGAGGCGGCGATGGAGCGCGATCTGCCGGTGCTCGGGGTCTGCCGCGGCCTGCAGTTCATCAACCGTGCCCTTGGCGGTTCCGTCACCCCCGACCTCGCCCTCGGTGTCCCAGGTGAGGCGCACGTGGGGACGACCCATGACCTGCACCTTGCCAGCGGTGGCTCGGTGCGCGTTAACAGTTTTCATCGCTCGGGAGTGCTTGTTGACCAGCTGGCTCCGTCGCTGCGGGTCCTGGCGAGGACCGGCGGCGGGGTGGTCGAGGCCTTTGAGCACCCGGACCGGCCGATCAGCGCCGTCCAGTGGCATCCCGAGCGACCCGGGTCGTCGCCCGAGATCGACCGTCAGATGTTCGATCGCTGGCTTGCGCGATGCGCCTGATCGTCCTTGCAGCAGGGCAGGGGAGTCGCCTCCGACCCCTGACCGATGACCGTCCGAAGGCGCTCGTGCCCCTCGCCGGCCGACCCCTGCTCGAGTGGACCTTGGAGGCCGCGGCCAAGGTCGGGCTGGATGAGGTGATCGTCCTGGGTGGCCATCGGGCCGATCGGCTTGCGGGCTATCCGGTGACGCTCGTGCAGAACCCCGATTTCGCCACGACGAGCATGGTCCAGACGCTCTTCCGGGTCGAGGATCGCTTCGGGGACGCGTTTGTGATGAGCTATGGCGACATTGCCTACCGACCGGCGGTCCTCGAGGCGGTCCTGGCAAGCCACGCGGAGGTCGCCGTGGTCATCGACCTGGACTGGCGCCCATATTGGGAGCGCCGGTTCGAATCGCCCCTGGCCGATGCCGAGAGCCTGCAACTGCGTCCGGATGGCTCGATCGCCTCGATCGGGCAGCGGGCCGGGGCGATGGACGAGATCGAGGGGCAGTACATCGGGCTGGTCGCGTTTCGGGGCAGCGGGGTGGACGCGCTGCGCGAGGTCTACGAGCGGGCCGTCGCCGACGCCGCCGGCGGCCGGCCGATTCTTGGACGCCGACCGTCACTGCGCGCGTTGTACATGACGGACCTGCTGGACGAGTTGGCGAGCGGCCCACTTCCCGTCCTGTCAGTCCCGATCCACGGTGGCTGGGTCGAGATCGACTCGCCGGGCGACCTCCCGGTCGCCGAGGAGCGCTGGGCCGCATCCGAGCCGCGCGACGTCACCCTGACCGGCCACATGAGCGACGAGCCATCGGCCGCCGCATTCGCTGGTCCTCGCTGAGGCGGCGATGGTCATCTGGATCATCGGACTCGCGGGCGCCGGCAAGACAACGCTCGGTCGCGAAGTCGTCCGGCAGATTCGTAACCACGGCCGTCCGGCAATCCTGCTGGATGGGGATGCCGTCCGTGCGGCAATCGGTTCGGACCTGGGTCATTCACCCGCGGATCGAGCCGAGAACGGGCGGCGGATCGGTCGGTTGTGCGGCCTGCTCGATGGTCAGGGCGTCGATGTGGTGGCCTGCGTTCTGTCCAACGAGCCTGCACAGCAAGCCTCGAATCGGGATGCATTCGGGGTGTATCTCGAAGTCTTTCTGGACACGCCGCGCGAGACGCTCGAGGAGCGCGACCAGAAGGGGCTGTACAGCGGTGCGCGCGCCGGTCGCGTGCACGACGTAGTGGGCTTCGACATCCCGTTCGTACCGCCCCCCTCGCCCGATCTCGTCCTGTCGGGTGCCGCTGCGCTGGCTCCGGTCTCGATCCAGGGTCGGCGCGTCGTTGACGCGGCGCTCACGGCGAACGCCCCTGGAGGCGTCCGTGAGTAGGGGGCCCGCCGCGCCCCGAGCCTATCGATACGCCGCCGTCGACCCTCGCACGTCGCCCGGGCTATACGCCTACCCGCCGTTCGAGGGCGAGACCTGGCTTGACGCCTACCGAGATTCTCGACAGGCACTCCTGACCCGGCTCGGTGGGCTTGGTTCGGGCTCCGGACCCACGCTTGTCGCGGTCGCTCCTGGGTCGATCCCACGACCGGGAGCCGCCGAGGTCCGCACGCTGGAGCTTATCGAGGCGCTTCATGCCCACGGGCTCGCCGCGGCCTCGGACGATCCAGTCGTCGATGCCTGGCTTGATGTCCTCGCGAGGAAGATCGAGGTAGCGCGCCTCCTGCGTGCGGGATACGGCCGGGACATGCGGCCAAGCGATCCGGCGGGCGCCTCGCTCGACGCCTACGCGTACCTCGCAGACCTCCTGGCACACCGGGCACAACGGCGCTCGGACGTGGGCGACCTCAGCACGCTGCTCAAGATCGGCGACATCCTGGACCATGGCGTGAGCGCCGGCCACACCCTCACCGACGGTCTCGCCTCGTTCGCCTCCCTCTCGAGTCGCGCCACAGGCGTCGCACGAGCCGCGATCGAGGCAGAACTGGCGATCGTGGGTGCGCTGGCCCAGCGGACCGCCGTCGACGGCCGCGCAACCCTCGCCGAGCCGGTCCCGGCGGGCGACGGCGCCAGCGTGGTCGACGGCGCGATCGTGGTCGACGGCGCGACCGTGGTCGACAGCGCGACCGTGGTCGACAGCGCCAGCGTGGTCGACGGCGCGACCGTGGTCGACGGCGCGACCGTGGTCGACGGCGCGACCGTGGTCGACAGCGCCAGCGTGGTTGAGGGCGCCAGCGCCCGCCCGCCGACCTCACCCCGACACCCACGGGTGATGACGGATGTCGCCTTCGTGGCCGCCGATACCGGCCGAGCCCGGGCGTACCTCGACCTGCTCGTCGCCGATGGCCTCATTCCGGCGCGTGCCGTTGTCCTTGAAGTTCCGGGTGTCTCCACGACTCCGACGCGCCTCAATCCGACGCCGCTGTTTGACAACGTCACACCGCTTGCCGTGGCCCTCGATCGGGCCGGTGTGCCCACGTCGCGGGTCGCAGCGGACGATCTCGCGGCGCCCGCGGTGCTCGGCGCCGTCGGCGGGCTTGCCCAATCGCTGGTTGTGCTCGCGGGACCAGCTGGCGGGATCCTCCCGGAGCCGTTCTTCCGGCTCTCGGGGAAGCGCTATCTGCACGTCCACCCTGGCCGGCTGCCCGCGTATCGCGGCAGCACGCCGATGTACTACTCCCTGCTCACTGAGGGTCGGCTGACGGCTACGGCCATCTTTCTCGAGGCGGGGATCGATACCGGCTCGGTCGTCGCCGAGCTGGACTTCGTACCTCCGATCGATCGGCGCTCCCTGGATCTGGCCTTCGATCCGTGGATGCGCGCCGTCCTCCTCCGGGATGTGCTGCGCGGCCACCAGGCCGGGGTCCCGCTGGTGGGGCACCCACAATCGGCCGCTGCGGCCCGAACCTGGTTCGTGATCCACCCGGTCCTGCGACAGATCGCCCTGACTGTCGGTCCGCCAACCGTCGTCGAGGCTGGACGGTCGTGACCGCGCTCCGCGTGCTGGTCTACGGCACGCTTGACGCCGGCGTGACCGATGCGCTTCGCGTCGGCACCTTCCGCGGGCCTTTTGCCGAGCTCGATGTCGACCTGCGCTCGTGGGCCTCGTTCGCCGGCGACGTCCTCAATGGCGGCGGTGGCGGCGACGACGAAGTACCTCCGTCCGCTCAGCTCGGCGCCCGACCCGATGCCGAGGCCCTTCGATCGGCGGGCCTGTCCGCTCTCGCCTGGTCCGACGTGGTGCTGCTCCGCCGCTGGCGCTCCACCCATTCGGTCTGCACGACGTGCGAGTGCCCGTTCGCCGACACTGAAGCCCTGGCTGCGCATGTGCGCGCGTCGGGGCACCAGACGCTGGTGCCGGACCCCCTGCTCCGACCGATGGTTGAACTGTTGGCCACCCATCCGGAGCTGCTCGGTGGCCGGGCGATCGTGTACGACACGGACGACGACATCCTGAATTACCCGGACTGGACGGGGTTCGGGCCGGCATCGCGCCGCGAGCGCGACCTGATCGAGCGGATCCTGGGACTGGCCGATCTGGTGACCACCACG
>CAYRTS010000067.1:0-17701 GCA_964427285.1 uncultured Anaerolineaceae bacterium | reverse complement strand
GTCGCGGAACTGCTGCTGGTTGAGTTCGCGCAAGTGCTCGAGGTGCGCCCGGGCCGCCGGGGTGGTCGTGATCAGGACGTGGCGCCGGTCATGCAGATCGCCCTGCCGCACGAGCAGGTCGAGCTCGACGAGCCGGTCGACCAGGCCGGTCGCGGTCGAGGTTGACACGCCAAGCTGGACCGCCAGGTCGGACATCCGGACCGCACCGATCGAGACCACAACGTAGATTGCCTTGGCCTGGGCCATGGTCAGCTCGGTCTCGGTGAATGCCGGCACGTGACTCGAAGCCACGTGGCCCATGAAGACCTCGAACGCCTGCAAGGTTCGTTCGATGAGCTTAGCCCGCCCAGTCGCAGCCGGTTCCTTCGCGTTCAGCGAAATGTTCGTTCTCTCCGTACTGTTCGGTTGATACGAGACGATAGCACGGAACGCGCCCCGTATCGACGTGACGCGAGATGACTCGGCCCCGAGAACTAGCGGATCTGTTCAACGACGAGACCGGCAAGATCGAGGCGACTCCATGCCTCGTCAGCGGTCAGGGCCGGCGCATGGAGCGAAATCGCCAGAGCAAGACAAACTCGGTCGCCAAGTGAAAGTCCAAGCAGGCGCCATCGAGGGGTCAGTTCACCAACGATCTTCGCATCCGCTTCGGCGAACGAAACGATCTCAACCCCCGAGGCCGCCAGTGCCTGACGCAGGATCGCCGGCGTCATCCGGTATTCGCGGAGCTTGCCAGCTGCCTCTGCCCAGTTGACCGCCGATACGATGATGCGCTCCCCGCGTCGCAACCGCTCGGCCACGATCTGCGCACCCGGCTCGCCTCGCGCATAGGCTACGAGCGCCGAGGCGTCGAGGACGACCACAGACTCCGACGGCACGGTCAGCGGTTGCCGTCTGCCTCGCGGCGTCGATCGTCCAGCAGGTCCGAGGTGGCGTCCCCCGGACGTGCACGCGCGGCCGCCCGCCACATCTTGCGCTCGATCGCGTCCAGCGGCTCCACGATCACCCGACCATTGCTGGCGCGGACGCCGAGGAGGCTACCTGGAGTCAGTCCTGCCGCGGCCCGCACCCGCGCTGGGATCACAAGTCGGCCTTGTCGATCCAATCGGGTCCGATCCACCACGTTCTCCATTTCGTGGTGATCGTAGCAAACTGTGGCACCGGTCGGCGGCGGGATCGGTCACTGACGTGAGGCGATAGAGCCGGTCGTAGCCGTAGGTGATGAAGGGCTCGGCGAGATCGATGATGAACGCGTCGTTCACCCCGTTGCTGTCGTCGGGTGCGAGGTTCGCCGCGGCGGACTCGTACACCATGCTGGGCGCCCGGCTGCCCCACGCCACTTCAAGGCTGTCGCCACTCGCCTGGGCGCCGCCGGTGGCCACCGACACCCGACTGGTCGTCCCCGTCTCCATTCAGCACGGCCGTCATCAGCGGGAAAGTGCCCAGGCATGGATGCGGATCCTATGCCTCGCGCCAGCGATGCGGGCGGCGGGCCAGGCGGCTCAGGCCCCACTCATCGCAGAACGCCTCCCATTCCGCGCGTGGTGCGCCGTCCCAACGGAGTTCGTCGACGTTGACCTGGCGAATGGGAACGCCGTCGGCGACGGTCCGCAGGCGGGCGAGGTCCCGATACAGCATTGCTTCGTTCCACTGAGCGGCGAGGGTCGAGGCGAGCGCCACGGCGCGAGAGCCGCCGAGCCCGGGCACCTCCCAGGCGCTGGCATGTCGGGGGATGGCCTCGAGGGAGCCGTAACGGGCCAGGATCGCGGCGGCTGACTTGGCGCCCCAGCCCGGCAGCCCCGGGTAGCCGTCAGAGGCGTCCCCAACAACCGCGAGGTAGTCGGGGAGCGAGGTCGGAGGGACACCCCACTTGGCGCGCACGCCGGCGTCGTCGTACCTGATGCCGCGACGCCGGTCCCACAGGACGATCCGCTCCTCACGGACGAGCTGGGCCATGTCCTTGTCCGGCGTGCACACGAGGATTCGCTCGATTCGGGGATCCTCCACAAAACGGACGGCCGCCGCAGCGATGGCGTCGTCCGCCTCGAACTCGACCATGGACCAGAGCACGATCCCGAGGGCCTCCACGGCGGCTTCGGCGATCGGGAACTGGGCGAGCAGCTCGGGCGGCATGCCGGCTGACGACTTGTAGCCGGGGAAGAGGTCGTTGCGGAACGACTCGATGACCCGGTCCGTGGCACAGCCGAGGTGCGTCGCACCCTCCTCGCGCAGGAGGTACAGGAGCTGTTCGACCAGGCCGGAGACGCCCGAGAGGGGGATGCCGTCGCGGCCCAGGACCGGCGGGCGCGGTGCGTAATGGGCCCGGAAGAGTTCGTAGGTGGCGTCGACCAGGTGGAGGTCCATTGGCGACGGTCAGCTGGGGGCCGGCGGAGCTGCAAGCGATTCGACGACGTCGATCCCGGCATCCCGCAGCTCCTCGAGGGCGCGTTCGCCATCGCCGGGCTGCAGGTCCACGGCGGCGATCACCGATCGTGGCACGACGGTCCTGAACCCGAGCCGGACGGCATCGAGCGCTGTCGCCTTGACGCAGTAGTCAGTTGCCAGGCCGACCACCACGACCGTGTCCACATTCGCGGAGCGGAGGATCGACTCGAGTTCCGTTGGCTGGCTCTCCCCCCTGACCAGATCGCGCACGGTGAAGCCCGAATACCCGTCCTCGCCGTTCGCTCCCTTGCGAACGTGCGGCGAATTCAATGGGAGCTCGAGGGCAGGATGGAGGGCGGCGCCCCATGTTCCGGCGACGCAGTGGACCGGCCACGGCCCGCCATCGGTCACGAAATGCGGAGTCTGCGCTGGATGCCAGTCCTGGGTCGCGACAACCAGCGCGTCCTGGCCGAGCGCCGCTGCGATCTCACGATTGGCCGCCGCCACGACTTCCTCCGCGCCGCGCACACTCAGCGACCCGCCGGGATCCGCGAAGTCGTTCTGGAGATCCACGAGGATGAGGGCCGTTCCGGGCCCGAAGACCTGCACCTCCGGAGCGTACCGCAATCGGCGCTCAGGCCGGACCCCGGCGCGGGTTGGTTCCGCGTCGAGGTCTAGCCGATCAGCGCGGCGCGTTCGTCCCTGGGGGCTTCGGCCGCCGCCTGCCTTGTGGCTTCGGGCGGCTGGACATCGAGCAGGTAGCCGATCCCCTGGAAGGTCTTGATCCGGCTGGGTTCGCCCGGTTCGGAACCCAGCTTCCGGCGCAACCGGGAGATCCAGACGCGGACGTACTGGAGTTCGTCGCGGTATTCCGGGCCCCAGACGCTGGTCAGAAGCTCTGTGTGCAGGACGACCTTGCCGGCGTTCCTGGCCAGATGCTGGAGGAGCAGCCACTCGGTTCGCGAAAGCTGGACGAGCTGCCCATCCCTGGTCACCATGCGGCGCTCCAGATCGATCTTCACGTCGTCGAACTCGAGGACCCCGGAGCCCGGCTGACCGCCCGAAGAGCGGCGCAGGATGGCACGGACGCGGGCCGCCAGCTCATCGGGGTGGAACGGCTTGGCGATGTAGTCGTCGGCGCCCAGATCGAGACCCCGGGCCTTGTCGGAGATGGAGCCCTTCGCCGTGAGCAGAATCACGGCAACCGGGCGCCGCTCCCGGAGCTGGCGCATGACCTCGATTCCGTCGAGGTCCGGCATCACGATGTCAAGGAGCACGACATCGGGGCGCACTTCCTCGGCTTTCGCGAGGGCCTCTTCGCCACCGCCGGCCGTGACGACGCGAAATCCCTCCTCGGTCAGGGCGAGCGACACGAGCTTGGTGATCCTGGGCTCGTCGTCCGCGACGAGCACGAGCGGCTTCGTACTCATGAACTCCCTCATGACGATGCATGGTGACAGTACCTGCGTTGGAGGATGGCGCCTGACATGTGTCGTCGAAAGCGGTGGCATGTTGCAAACGCATGACAGGGCATAACAGCCTGATCGGCGTGGCGGCACGGTGCCCCCGCGCCCATCACCCCACCGCCCATCACTGGGTGGATGGGCTACCCTGTGGGCCCCATGTACTTCGACGAATTCAAGCACCAACTGCCCGATATCGATCCAGCGGAGACCGAGGACTGGCTCCAGTCCCTCGACCAGGTCGTGTCCCAGGAGGGTGAGAGTCGGGCGCGGTTCATCATCTACAAGCTCCTCAAGCGCGCCCGCCAACTCCAGGTGGGCCTGCCGCCACTCACCCAGACCCGCTACATCAATACAATCAGCCCGGAACAGGAGCCGACCTTTCCCGGCGACGAGGGTCTGGAGCGGCGGATTCGCCGGCTGATCCGCTGGAACGCCGTGGCCATGGTGCTGCGCGCCAACAACCGGTTCGCAGGGATCGGCGGCCACCTCGCCACCTATGCGTCCGCGGCCACCCTGTACGAGGTCGGCTTCAACCACTTCTTCCGCGGCAAGGACGGGGAGGGGAGCGGAGACCAGATCTTCTACCAGGGCCACGCGGCACCTGGAATCTATGCGCGAGCCTTCCTGGAGGGCCGGCTCTCGGCGGACCAGCTTGACCACTTTCGGCGGGAGACCGTCCCGGGACAGGGCCTGAGTTCCTATCCGCATCCGCGGTTGATGCCGGAGTTCTGGGAGTTCCCGACGGTCTCGATGGGCCTTGGCCCGATCAGCGCGATCTACCAGGCCCGCTACAACCGGTACCTTCAGAATCGCGGACTCCTGGACACCTCCGGATCGCGCGTCTGGGCATTCCTGGGGGACGGCGAGAGCGACGAGCCCGAATCGCTCGGTGCGCTGCACGTGGCCGCGCGTGAAGGCCTGGACAACCTGACGTTCGTCGTCAATTGCAACCTGCAGCGGCTGGACGGCCCCGTCCGTGGCAACGGCAAGATCATCCAGGAACTGGAATCGGCCTTCCGCGGCGCCGGCTGGAATGTCATCAAGGTGGTCTGGGGTCGCGAGTGGGATGAGCTGCTCGCCCGGGACGTCGATGGGCTGTTAGTCCAGCAGATGAACGAAACGCTCGACGGCGAATTCCAGAAGTTCTCGGTTGCGGGCGGGGCCTACATCAGGGAGCGATTCTTCGGACCGGATCCCCGGCTGCGCAAGCTGGTGGAGCACCTCTCGGACGACGACCTGGCCAAGCTTCGACGGGGCGGGCACGACTACCGAAAGGTCTACGCGGCCTACCGGGCCGCCGTGGAGCACGAGGGCGCCCCGACGGCGATCCTGGCCCACACGGTGAAAGGCTGGACGCTGGGACCCGGCGTCGAGGCTCGCAACATCACCCACCAGGCCAAGAAGCTTAACGAGGCGGAGCTGAAGGTGTTCCGTGATCGGCTGGAACTCCCGATCCCGGACGACACGCTGAAGGAAGCGCCTTACTACAGTCCTGGTCCGCAGTCCGAGGAGATCCAGTATCTCCTCGAGCGCCGGCGTGCCCTTGGGGGCCCGATCCCTCGCCGCGTGGCCCGTGCCGCCGCCCTGCCCGAGCCGGCCGCCGTGGTGGACGCCGAATTTGCTGCCGGCAGCCAGACGCCGGTCTCGACCACCATGGTCTTTGCCCGGATCCTGCGCAACCTGATCCGGGACCCGCAACTCGGCTCGCGGATTGTCCCGATCATCCCCGATGAAGCTCGAACCTTCGGCATGGACCCGCTGTTCAAGGAGGTCGGCATCTACGCCGCGCTTGGTCAGCGCTACGAGCCGGTGGACTCGGACCTGGTCCTCTCGTACCGGGAGGCGACCGATGGCCAGGTCCTGGAGGAGGGGATCACGGAGGCCGGCTCGATGGCCAGCTTCCAGGCGGCGGGAACCTCCTATGCCTCGCACGGCCTGGCGATGATCCCGTTCTACATCTTCTATTCGATGTTCGGGTTCCAACGAACCGGCGACCAGATGTGGGCGTTTGCCGATTCGCGCGGGCGGGGCTTCCTGATGGGCGCCACGGCTGGCCGGACGACGTTGACTGGCGAAGGCCTGCAGCACGACGACGGGCAGACCCAGATCCTCGCGTCGACGGTGCCGAACCTGCGCGCCTACGATCCGGCCTTCGCCTACGAGCTTGCCGCCATCGTGCGCGACGGAATTGGGCGGATGTACGGGCCGACGCCCGAGGACGTCTTCTACTACATCACGATCTACAACGAGAACCATCCCCAGCCGGCACGACCGGAGATCGCCGACGACGCGATCCTGCGCGGGATTTACCGGTTCGCGGCGGCCCCCGATCTAGGTCCCAAGGGTCATCCGGCCCGCCTGGTTGGCTCGGGTGCGATCCTCCAGCAGGTGCTGGCCGCGCGCGATCTGCTCGCCGAGAAGTTCGGGGTGGCCGCGGAGGTCTACAGCGCGCCCTCGTTCCCCTTGCTGCGTCGTGATGCGCTGGAGGCGGAACGCTGGAACCGGCTCCATCCGACCGATCCCGCGCGGGTCCCGTATGTCAGCCAGATCCTGCCGCACGCGGGCGGCCCGATCGTGGCCGCCACGGACTGGATGAAATCGCTGCCCGACATGGTCGCCCGCTGGCTGCCGCCGCACTTCACCCCGCTCGGAACGGACGGGTTTGGTCGGAGCGACACCCGCGAGAACCTGCGCGCCCTGTTCGAGATCGATCCCCCGCACATCGCCGCAGCGACACTGGCCGAGCTGGCGCGCTGCGGGGCGATCGACGCCACCAGGGTCTCCCGGGCTTTGAGGGAACTCGGGATCGATCCGGACAAGACGGACCCGCTCGCCCTGTAGGTCGGGCCTCAGCGGGACAATGTCGCGATGGCCTGGCGCTCGAAGGCCGCCAGGGTGCTGGCTTTGCGCTCCGCCATCTGCGCGCCGAGCTCGGCCAGCTCCGACTTGTCGAAGACCGCGCGAGCCTTGGGAAACATCTCGCCTTCCTCTTCCTCGATGTGGTGCTCGATGTTCTCCATCATGACCTTGAACTTGGCACCCCAGGTTTCGTCAGTCACGGGCAGGTCGCGCAACTCGCCCATCAGGGTGTCGACCACGTTGTGCTCCTCGATCCCTTCGAGGACGATCTCCCTGGCTTTCGGATGGGCCTTCAGCGCGGGATAGAAGATCTCCTCCTCGATCACCTCATGGACGGTCAGCTCCGTCTCCAACTTTGGGAACAGTTCCTGGCGGGTCTTGACGCCGCGCTCGGTGGTCGAGTCGAGTTCGGCGAGGAGACGCTTGACGGCGGCGTGGTCGTCCTCGAGTAGCTTGATGGCGTTCATCGCTTCCCTTTCGGTCATCTGTTGCGGTCGGCCGGGGCGGCGTGCGCGAACGAGGTCCGCTGGGTTCAGATTGGCCCGGGACCTGTCACCAGGGCCCTGGACCTCGGCGCGGACGTGTCGCAGCCGTGTGACAGATGCGAGACGTCGGGGATCACTGCGCAGATCTGGCCAGCACCGATCGATCCGAGGGCTCGGACCGCCATCAGCGGCGCCGCCCGCGCACCCGGCGTTGGCGGAGGAGTCGGATCACGGCTGCTTCCTCCTCGGCCCGAGCCTGCGTCGGCGGTTCAGTCTGATCTTCCGCGGCATCGACCAGCGCGCTCCGCATCCCTCCGTCGAGGTATGCCTCGAGGATGGCCGGGTGGACGTAGCTGCCGCGCGCCACCGCCGGCGTATTGCCCAACCGATTGGCGGTCACTCGAATGGCCTGGACGACGTTTCGTCTTGCCGTGGGTTCGTGGTCGTTCGGCTGGAGCGCCCGGAGCGCGCGATACGCCAGAACCGTCCCCGCCCAGGTTCGGAAGTCCTTGGCGCTGAAGTCGTGGTCCGATGCTTCGCGCAGGTACGCGTTGACGTCGTCTGACGTGACGTCGCGGACCTCCCCATCCAGATCCTGGTACTGGAACAGCTCCTGGCCCGGCAACTCCTGGCAGCGTCGGACGATGGAGGCCAGCCGGCGGTCCGTCAGGCTGACTTCCTGGGTGACACCGGATTTGCCGCGAAAGCGGAAGCGGAACCTCGATCCAGCGATCCGGGCGTGGCGATCGTGCAGCGTGGTCAGGCCGAACGAGCGGTTCAAGCGAGCGTACTCATCGTTTCCCACCCTGATGAGGGTCAACTCCAGCAGCCGAACCACCGCGGCGAGCACCTTCTCACGGGGAAGCCCTCGCCGGCGTAGGTCCTTGTCGCACCTGCTCCGGATTCGGGGAAGAACCCGCGCGAAGGCGAGCATCCGCTCGAACTTCTCCGCGCCACGGTGCTCGTGCCAGCGCGCGTGATAGCGGTACTGCTTCCGTCGGCGGGCGTCGCGTCCGCTGGCCTGGATATGGCCGTCGGACGCAGGGCAGATCCAGACGTCCGTCCAGGCGGGCGGGATGGCCAGGCTGGCAACCCGCGCACGGGTCCGGCGATCCGTGATGGTCCGGCCATCCAGGTCGCGGTAGGTCCAGCCTCGGCCAGCACGGTGTCGCGTCACCCCGGGCCTGGCGTCACTGGCGTAGCGGAGGTCTGCGGCGTGCGCGGCCGCCAGCTGGGCGTCATCCACCGTCGAAGGCATTTCCGCACGATAGCCTGCATCGGCGATGACAGAGCCGCAACCGTCGGCTTGAGCAGGCATCCGGCTCAACCGGGTCGTCACGTCGCTGCAATGGACCCTCGCGATCTCCTTGCGCTCTTGTCCGCGCCCTGATCGTACGGTTCACGCGAAGGGGACACCTTCAGCGGGCCTTCCGGCCCCGGGCGTCCCATGGAGGTCGATCATGGATCACCTGACCGCGACGGAGACTCGAGTGGACGACGATTACCCACGGGACACGACGGCGCCTGACAATGAGGAGGGCGGCCGGGAGGCCGTCGGAGCCGGAGCCGGAGCCCTCGGCGGCGCGGCCATCGGCATGGCTGTTGGCGGCCCTCCGGGTGCCGTGATCGGCGGCACCATCGGTGCCGTGGGTGGCGCGATGGCCGGTGAGGCATCGGAGGGTGACGACGAAGGCGGTGCCGGGACCGGAGCGGCGGGCGGCGCGATCGTCGGGGCCGTCGTCGGCGGCGTGATCGCAGGCCCACCGGGTGCCGTCGTCGGCGGAGCCATCGGCGCTGGTGCCGGTGCAGGTGCCGGCGACCAGATCCAGGAGGAGGCCGAGGAGAACCACGGCGACAGCCGCTCGAACGTGCTGCGCTGACTCGAGCTCATGAGTCGGCCGGCGATCGGCCGGCAAAGTTCCGATGAAGACCGCGGGCCCGTCTGAGGACCCGCGGTCTTGATTGTTGCCCGCGGGTGCCGTGTGTCGGGTATCGAGTTGGCGCGTCAGGCCTGGGACATGCCCCGACGGAGGATGAACCAGCTCACGGTCAGGGTCACAAGGGCGATGATCCCGAGCACCGCAAATTGCTCCGGTCGGGGCGCGCCACCGCGCAGCATGACCTCTTGCACCAGGCTGATGCCACTCGTGACCGGGAGCGCGAAGGCCAGGCTTCGCACGGGTTCGTTGAACTCCTCGATCGACAGAACGAAGCCGCTGAAGAAGACCGAAGCCAGCAGTACCAGCATGGATAGCTGGACGGCCTGCCGCTCCGAATCGGAGATGACGGCGATGGCCAGACCGAGACCGAGCGAGGCCAGCAGCAGCAGCAGGATCGAGACCGCCAGAAGGCGTGGATCGCCCAGGACTGGCACCCCGAAGCCCAGGTGCAGGAGCGCGACAGTCGCGGCGGCGATCAGGCTGCCTACGAAGGCGTAGGCGAGCAGCTTGCCGGCGAGGACCTCCCACGCGTTGACCGGAGCGACCCGGTACATCTCGATGATCCCGGTCGTGCGCTCCCGTACCAGGGACAGTGCCACCAGGGTGACGGCGAGATGCTGGAGGATGAGGGCCAGGATCGCCGGCCCGAAGAAGGCGGTCACTCCGGGGGCCACGGCGGCGATGTTTCGTACCTCGGCCCGGGTCGGCTCGGCCAGGATCGCGAGCGGCGTGTCCCCGGTATCGAGGAGACCGAAGTCGCCCGCGATCCCCTTGCCCTCGTCGGCGGCCTGCCGGATGATCTCGCGGTTGACTGCGCTCGAGAGGCTGTCAGCGAGGAACCCGGCGTAGCCCACTTCGACCGGATCGACCGCGTTGATCAGGACGTCGAAGACCGACTGCTCGCCCCGCTCGAAGGCCTCCGCCGGGTGTTCCGGGGCCACCACGACCAGGTCGATTCGGCCGGCGGCCAGCTCGACTTCCGCCACCGCGCGGTTCGTCTCGATCGAGACGATATGAAGGGCCGGCCCCGCCAGATCCTGGTACTGCGAGACCTCGGAAGGCAGCTCCGACGACGGCGGGACGATCAGGATCGTCTCGAACGGACGGCGCGCCCCGTCGTAGCCGACGCCAAACAGGGCCATGATCAGGAATGGGCCGAAGATCAAGGTGATCAGCGCCCCTGGACGACGCACGAGTTCCACGAGCTCCTTGCCGACCAGGGCCAGCAGCCGGATGAGCAGGTGCGCAAGGCCGCTCACCTGTCAGCTCCGGCTGGAGCGGCAGTGGCGGCCCCAGCGTCCGATTCGGTGGCCCGATGCCGCTCGATGAGGCGACCAAACACCTCGTCAAAGGACGGTCGTTCTTCGCGGGCGCTGGAGACCTCACCGCCCAGGCCTTCCACGGCCGCGACCACCTCCGGGAGGGCCGTCCCCGCCTCATCAACGGTGATCCGCAGGCGATTGGGGCCGTGCTGCTCGACATTGCGGGTCATCGGGAGATCCAGCAGCCGGAACCCCTCAATGCTCCCCACGGTTTCCACGACAAGCACATCGCCACCGATCGCGTCTCGCCGCAAGCCATCGGGCGTATTGAGTGCGATGAGCTGGCCTTCGGCGATGAGCCCCACGAGATCGCAGGACTGGGCCTCGTTGAGGTATTGCGTCGTCACGACCATGGTCCGGCCGCTGGCCCGCAGCCGATGCAGCTCCTGCCAGACCTGCTCACGGAGCAGCGGATCGAGGCCCGCCGTCGGCTCATCCAGGTACAACAGGTCAGGATCGTGGACGAGTGCGCAGGCAAGCTCGAGGCGTCGCTGCATCCCACCCGACAGGTGTCGAGCCTGGCGATCCCGGGCGGACCAGAGATCAACGAGGTGGAGCACTTCCCGGATGCGCCGGCGCCGGGAAAACAGGCCGAGTCCGAACAATGAAGCTGCGAAGTCGACGTTCTCCCTGCAGGTCAGGTCCGCAAAGAGGGTCAGGGCCTGCGGCATGTAGGCGAGTCGCTCGCGCGTGCTCCGACGGAGCGAGCGTGGGTTTTCACCCAGGACCGTGACCGAGCCCGTCGTCGGCTTGAGCGCACCGGTCAACAGGCGGATCGTGGTCGTCTTGCCGGCCCCGGACGGCCCAATCAGTCCGAGGATGGTGCCCGGTGCCACCGCCAGGCTGATGCGGTCAACGGCGACGAAGTCCCCGAAGTGAACGGAGGCATTGTCGATCGTCACGGCGTCCGCGCGTTCGGTCCCGGTCCCTCGATCGGGAATGGCTGTCGCGGCGGTCATGGTCTCCACCGGCGAACTCTGCCCACCGTGACGTTCGGTTCCAGATGCGAGCCTGGGCCAGGACGATACGACCGCATGGCAGAAGCTGTCAGCACCGACGCCAGCCGACGCGCTCAAGCGCCCTTGATGCGGGACGCAGCGGCGCGGTCAGCTCCGAGAGAATTCCCGGCGGATGTTGTCGCCGATGTCGCCGACCGTGTCTGCAAGGCTTCCATCGCCGTCTGAACGGTGCCCGTCGGGCTTGTCATGATCCAGGGCGTCGTCGGTGCCCCGGCGGATGTCGTCCCCCGCGTTGCCGAGCTCCTTGCGGATGTCGTCGCCCGCGTTCCCGATCTTGTCGGCCAGGCTTTCGTCGCCGTCCGCCTTGCGCAAGGCCTCCTTGGTCGACGCTTCGCCTTCGCGATAGGCTCGCTTCATCTCGTCCATGGCTTGCGGCCTCCAGCGTGGTGGCCCGCGCTCCGGCGGTCCGTGGCCCCACCATATGGCAGCGGCGCTCTCAGCCGTATCTTGTCTGGCCGCGCCGAAGTATCACGGCTATTGCAGTCGGGCCGCTGACGCGCTGACGCCTAGCGCCCCGCGGTGGCGTCAGCCCGACCGGCCGCCGGCTGTCGGCTCGAGCGATCGAGCAGCGTCAAGCCCATCATGCCCGCGGGGATCAGTGCGACGGCGACCGGCGGTCGCGCCGCGCCGCCAACCAGCAGGCCGACTGCCAGGCCGAAGGTCACGGCCGTCCCAATCGTCAAGCCTCCGTCGCTGCCGGCCCGAATGCGACGGTTGGCATCGTCGAAGGCCGCCCTGGTGCTGGCCACCACGTCGAGATCGAGCCGGGCATGGTCTCCTCCCTGGAGGATCGCCAGCTCCTGTGGATTGACGTCGGCGGTCGCGACCGTGGGGATCTCGAGCGGGTCGCCGCGGCCGCGGTGATGGATGCACGCCTGACCGGTCGCCTCGCCCGCGAAATCGGCCGCGCGGACCTGACGCTCTATCCGGACCATGTTCATCTGGTCACCGAGGCGATGGATCCCGATTCGTCCGCCGCTCACAGCGCGTCGCGCGCCCGCGAGCTGGACCTGGTGGCGGGCCGAAACTGGATTGTCACGGTCCACCCGAAACTGGATTGTCACGGTCCACTCCGGCGCGATTGCGGCCCTCGGCAGGATCGACGAACTGACGGACGGCGAGACCCGGTTCGGTGCGCTCGACGCCGCGTCCTTTTTTGGCGCCCATCGTGGGCGAGGTGCTGGCCGGCTACCTGAATCTTGCCGAGGAGATCGAACGGGAGATCGACCGGCTCGATGAGCGCGCGCTCAGGGCCCGTCGCGGAGACGACGTGCTGGCCGAGATCGTGGCCATCCGCCGTCGGATCGGAAGCCTGCGTCGAACCCTCGTCCCGCACCGTGTCGCGTTTGCGGCGCTCGCTCGCCCGGAGACGGCGCTCCATGACGAGCTCGGCCCGCGGTGGCCCGGCCTCAACGATCGCCCGGACCGGGCGATCGGGTCCATCGAGAGTCTGCGCGACCTCTTGCCGGGGACACACGACATCTACATGGGTCGGTCGGCTCAGGGGACCAGCGAGATCGTCAAACGCCTGACCCTGGTGTCCGCGGTGCTGCTCCCGGCGGTTGTGCTCGCCGGAGTGATGGGCATGAACTACCAGATGCCCTTCTTCGGTGGTACGAACAACTTCTGGCTGGTCATCGGCGCCATGGTCGCCTTTGGTGCCGGTGTGATCGGCGTGGCCCGTTGGCGTAGATGGCTGTGACTGGCCTTTTCGCGGTCAGTCCGCCGGCCTGACGGTCTGGCTTCGCCACGCTTACGCGGTGCTCGGATCGCGGCCGGCGGAGTCGGGCAGGGCCACGCTCGCCTCCTCGGAAGCCTCCTCATCGGGCGTCTCGACGCCTGACGGATCCTGCGCGACCGGGACGCTGCGGGCCTGCAGCCGGGACAGGATGATTTCCACGGAGGCCACGATCGGCACCGCCAGGAAGGCGCCCGCCAACCCACCGATCGCGGCCCCGATCAACAGGCTCAGGAGCACCAGCAGCGGCGAAATGCCAACCGTGTTGCGCATGACCAGCGGGACCAGCACGCTCCCCTCAAGGATCTGCAGGACCATGTAGATGACGGCGACCAGGAGGGCGAGTTCCGGCGAGACCGTAGCCGCGACCAGCACGGCGGGGATCGCTCCGAGTAGCGGACCGACGATCGGGATGGCCTCAGTGAGAGCGGCGATCAGGCCGAGAAGGAGCGCCCCGGGCAGGCCCACCAGCGTGTAGACCGCGCCCATCGTCAGTCCGATCGCTCCCATCAGGATCAACTGACCTCGGACCCACAGGCCGAGCCGAGACTCGATTTCGTTCCAGGCATCGCGACTGCCGGCTCGGCGGTCGGCCGGCAGGTAGGCGAGGACGTACCGCTGGATCCGGGCGTGCTCGATCAACCAGAAGAAGACGATCGTCAGAAGCGTGCCCAGGACCGCAACACCCTCAGCGACGGCGGATCCCACCTCGAGCACCTCGTCCGAGTCGGGAGGCGGCGCCGGTGCGAGGATGGACTCCGCGGAGTCCATCAACGCCGTGATGGAGGTCACCAATGCCGTGGGTCGCAGCGTGGCGGCCCAGGCACGAACCTCGTCGAGAAACGGGGGAAGCGAGGCGATGATCCGGCCCGCCTGGGCGATGGCGGCCGGAACCACCACGAAGGCCAGCGCGATGACGGTCACGAAGAAGACCACGTAGACCATGATGATCGAGGGACCGCGCCCGATGCGCAGCCGACCCCGCATCTGTCCAATGATCGGTTCGAGCGCCGAGGCCAGCAGGACGGACAAGAACAGGAGCAGCAGGACCCCCCCGGCGGCATTGGCCAGGGCCAGGAGTCCGACGACGATCGCCGCGCCGAGGGCGAGGCCCATGCCCCGGATGGTCCACGGAGTCAACTCGGAACGCATTTGGCCTCGTCGGAGCGGGCAGGGCACGGCTCGAACCCCGATGCCAATGGTCACCAGCAGATGCGACGTCCCCCACCTAGGGTCGGTTGGTCGGTCTTGCAGTCGCGTTACAATCACGTGTACCGCCTCATCCCCCGCCGGTCAGTCGGACGAGCTCTCCGCTCCCGCGATCCGTACCGAGGATCGTTCCGTGCTCGCCGAGTGCGATCGCGCTGAAAGCGCGATCGGTGCGCCCCGCAAGGGTAGGCTCCTGCCGACCGGATCCGTCGGCGTTGATCAGACAGATATTGCCGGAGCACGCGTCAGCGACCAGATAGAGCCGTCGAGGCCGGGCTGTGCCGGGTCGCGGATCACCACGCCGCCGATCACGGCGCATCCCACGAGATCCGGTGCGTGATATCCAGCACGGATTCGGGGTCGAGCCTGCTCCCCTCGACCAGTCGGATCCGACCGGCCTGCTCCGCCACGAAGATGTTCCCACTCCCGTCATCCGCCGTCGTCAATCGAGCCGGATGCGGATCCGCGGGGATCGCAGGCTCCCATAACGGCCACAACCGATGGCGAGTGCTAGCCAGCGGTTGTGGCCGAGGTGGAGACCGGTCATCATCGCGATCCTATGCGCGAACAGGGATCCGGGTTGGCGGGTCCGATCCGAGCCGCCGAGGGTCCGCGGCGCCGCCGGGCGGCAGGACGGTCGCCGGGCCAGGGTGTCGCGAGCTCGACGAGGCACCGGCTGAGGAGGGCGCAGTGCAGGCTTGGGAGCTGACCGACGTTGAAGCGGCGAGAGCCAGTGCAGGCGATCGGTATCACGAGTTCCTGACGGTCCCGGACCTGTCCGCCGGGCTTTATATCCTGGGGGCCGGGGCCGAGGACCCGCAGCAGGCTCACACGGAGGACGAGCTCTACTTCGTGATGGCCGGACGCGGACGGATCAGCGTGGGCGCCGAGGTTCGCGACGTCCTGCCGGGGTCGCTCGTCTTCGTCGCCGCCACCGTGCCGCACCGCTTCCTTGACATCACCGAGCGCCTCGAGATCCTCGTGCTGTTTGGTCCGGCGGAGGGTTCTCGCCGCTGAGGGCAATTGAGGGGCCGCCCGGCCCGAATCGCGGTCGCTTCCCTGGGTCAACCGCGGAGCTGGGCGACCGCCGCAGCCAGACCGTCGGCAAAGTCCGGGCCACGGCCGACCTCGTCGTGGCGGAAGAAGACAAACGCATCATCACCGGCGGCGAGGAACGGCTCCAGGCGGGCGGCCCAGGCCGTGAGGTCGGCCGGGCTGTACTCCTCCCGGCGCAGGCGCAGATAGAGGAACGGGCCGGTGCGGCGGAGGGTCGGCGGCTCGGGGTCGCCTGGAAGCTCAGTGGCACACAGCGCGGCGCCCACCCGCCGGAGCGCGGCAAAGGTCTCGTCGACATGCCACGAGGGATCCTGGAACTCCATCGTCATGGGCAGGTCTACCGGCCAGGCGTCAAGGAGCGCGCGCAGTCGGTCGTCGTCCCGGACGACACCGTCGGGCACCCGGAACAGGACCGTCCCAAGCCGCTCTCCGAACGCTCGATACGGCTCTGTCAGCCACGGGACGCCAGCGATCGGGTCGACCATGAGGGCTCGCTGCGATCCGCCGCGCTGAGCCTTGACCGCGAAGCGGAAGTCCGGCGGCACGGCGGCCACCCAGCCCGCGATCGCCGCCACCGATGGACTTCGATAGAAGGTGTTATTCAGTTCGACGGCGTTCAGCCGGCTGGCGTAATGCCCAAGGAGCCGACCTGACGGCAGCCCCCGTGGGTAGAACCGCGGCGCCCAACCGGCATAGGCAAAGCCACTGGTGCCCACGTACAGCCGGCCGGGCACCTCGGTCAGTCGTCGCCGCAGGCGTCGACAGCTCCGGCGGCGGAATCCGGGTTGCGCGCGACGGCGGACATCACACGTTCGACCGTCTCGAGGTCGGAGTCGCCGAAGAGCGCCAGAAAGTGCTCGTCGATCCCGCGAAGGTGCGTCGTCGAGGCCGCCCGCAATCGAGCCAGGCCCCGATCGGTGAGGACCGCCTCGGCGCCCCGGGCATCGGCCAGGCAGGCGCTCCGCTCGACCAGTCCGTCATCGACCAGGCGATCGATCAGGCGGGTGACGCCGCTCTTGCTCAGGACCACCTCGTCGGCCAGGTGGCGCATCCGGATCCGGCGGTCAGGTGCCTGGGCGATGGTCAGGAGCGCGTCATACTCCCCGAACGACAGGTCGTGCTCGGCACGAAGTTCCTCGTCGAGACGACGGGAGACCCGCTTGTGGGCCAGGAGGAAGGCGCGCCAGGGTGCCAGTCGCGGCTCGAGTGGTCGATCGACTGGTCGCTGGGTGGTCGCCGGCGCGGTCATGGCGCGATGCTACATGCCGCGGGCGAGAGGCGGGCGAGGCGCGCCCGAGGCGCCGTCATCCGCAGGTCAGCGCCAGCTGTTCGGGTCGAACAGGAAAAAGGTCGTCTGTGCCCAGGTTTCGCGCGCGGACACTAGCCAGTCGGCGACTGGCCCATCTTCGGGATTGCCCGGCAGTTCGCCGCGATCGGGATCGCCCGGCGCCTCCGTGCTCACGCGGTGCTCGACCACTCGCGTGGCACGCTCGCCACCGGCATTGGCGAAGCGCGGGGTTGCACCGTGGAGCCTGACGCTCGCGGAATAACCAGCCACGTCGATGAGACTACTCCTGGATCGTCCGCCGTCAAGACCCGACCGGCGCGAGACCCGACCGGCGCGCCCAGGCATGCGCGACCCGCCGGCGCGACCCGCCGGCGCGAGACCCGCCGGCGCGAGACCCGGCATGCGCGACCCGGCATGCGTGACCCGCCGGCGATTCCAACCGGGTTGGTGCAAGCGACCGATTACGATCCCCTTCTGTCGGCTTCGCCAATGTGGCTGGAATTCGCGACAGATTCAGGCCAGAACCTGTCGAACCTTCCAACTGGATTGGTGAAAGCGACAGGTGCGTGTCCCGTTCACCAACCACGTTGGAATCTGCGAGCGAGCGCGGATCCATGCGCGACCCGGCAAGCGCGACCCGGCATGCGGGACCCAGGCATGCGCGACCCGGCATGCGCGACCCGCCGGCGCGAAGCCCAACGTGGCGCGAAACCCAACGTGGCGGGAAACCCATCCGGCGCGCCGTATGCTTCGACGGTGGCAGCCACGCTTGACCAATTCGGCGCGCAGAGCATGACGGCGCCGTTGCGCGACGTGCTCGTCAAACCGCCCGGTCCTGCCTTTGGAGCAGCCTTCGACGATCCGGCCCACGGATTTCTCCACCCGGTCGACCTCGAGGTCGCGCGGCGCGAACACGCCGCCTTCGTTGACACGC
>CAYRTS010000066.1:0-17742 GCA_964427285.1 uncultured Anaerolineaceae bacterium | reverse complement strand
GCATCCCGGGCAGCATCGCGAGCGCCGTGCCCAGCACGGGCAGCAGCGCCGCGATCCCCGGAAACGGCGTGCCCGGGTCGATGACCAGCCCGGCCAGAGCGATCATCACCAGGCCGACCCAGCCCGCGCCGATCGCGAGCGGCCCCGGCAGCCGGGCGAGACGACCGGCTCCGACCGCGAGAAGCGCGCCGATCCCCAGCTCCCAGGCCCGGGACGGAAGCGAGAAGAAAGCCCACGGTGCACTCTCGGTGGTCAACCAGAGCGACAGCGCGAACGAGAGGGCCGTGACGACGGCGGCGGCAATCCCCACCTGGCGCGCCCGGCTGGAGCCTACGCGGGTCACCGCCACGAGCAGGACCGGCCAGAACAGGTAGAACTGCTCCTCAACGCCGAGCGACCAGAGGTGCAGCAGTGGCGATGGTGCGAGCTCGGATTGGAGGTAGTCGGTGGCGTTGAACGCGAACCGCAGGTTCGCCGCGTAGAGCGACGCGGCGACGCCGTCGGCACCGACAGCGGCCGCCTGCAACGGCGACAGGACGACGACGGACGCGACGACCGTGACCAGGATGAGCAGGGCGACGGCGGGCAGCAGGCGTCGCAGCCGGCGTGCGTAGAACGAAGGGAGGGAGATCCTCCCGCTCGAATCGAGTTCGCGCAGCAGCAACCCAGTGATCAGGAAGCCGGACAGGACGAAGAAGACGTCAACGCCGACGAAGCCACCGCGGAAGCCCGGAACCGCAGCGTGGTAGAGGAGCACGAGGCCGACGGCGATCGCGCGCAGCCCCTCGATGTCCGGGCGAAAGCCTTCTCGCTCGGCGCCCGGCCCAGTCAACTGGCTGGATGGACGCCCGACGCCGGCGCGACCGCGGGCCCGAGCGCGAGCGATTCGACGAGAGCGGTGTATTTCGGCGCCTCATGTTCCCAGCCCAGGCCACGCACCCGGGCCAGGGCGCGGTTCACCCGCCGATCGCGGATCTCGGGTTCGTCGATCAGGCGAAGGAGCGCGGCGGCCAGATCGTCTGCGTGACCCGGCTCGTAGGTGACCACGTCGTCGCCGAAGATGCGCTCCACCATCGGCAGCCGCGACGCCACGACGGACCGGCCCATCGCGGCATATTCGTAGGCCTTGGTAGAGAGCGAGAAGTCCGTGAATGCCGACTGGCGGGTGGGAGCGAGGCCGACATCGGCGCCGGCAATCGCCGCCGGGACGTCTTCGATCGGGATCCGGCCGTGAAACACGACCCGGTCGGAGAGTCCGAGGGCCGCCGCCCGATCGTGAAGCGGGACCTCGGCGAAGTCGCGACCGTAGAGGTCCAGGCAGACCGGCAGCTGCGGCCGTTGCTCGACCAGGCGCGCCATCGCTTCGAGCACGACGTCCAGCTCGTAGATCGGACTCAACGCGCCCGCGTAGACGAGGCGGAGCGTCCCATCGGCCATGAACGATCGCGCCGGGTGGCGCGCTGGGTCGAAGCGGGCCAGCGAGGGCGCGTTGGGGACCACGGTCAGGCGCGACGCCGGCACACCGATCGTCAGCAGCCGATCACCAAGCGCGTCGTTGACGGTCACGACCGCCGTGGCGAAGCGCGTGGCGAGGCGCTCCTGGAGGCGCAGCAGCGCATGACCGGCGCGCCCGGCACGACCCTGGAACCGGCTGCGAAAGAACTCGGGCATCGCCTCGTGGAGGTCCAGGATGACCGGCACGCCGACAAACCGGAGCGGCACGGCGGCGAAGACCAGGAAGTCCGGCAGCGTGTGGACCTGGACGAGACCGTAGTGCCGTCTCCGGTGGGCCACCGTAAGGGCGATACCGGCCCGGATGAGGAACGCGACGTACTCGAGCAGGTACGTGCGCATGCCGGCACCCTGGTGCCGCTGCACGCCCAAACGCACAACGTGAACGCCCTCGATCGTCTCCGTGGCGCGGTCCTCGCGACGGCGCAGCGCGTAGACGTCGACGGGACGGCCAGCCGCGACGAGGGACTCCGCTTCGCGCCGCACCCGTGGGTCCTCCTCGTAATAGGAGTGGGTGAGCATGGCGACCGGGCGCGGGACAGGTGGCGTGGCGAGCGGCATGAGCGTCGGGCAGCGTACCCCAACCGTCGGCTGGACCCGTGGTACGCTGCGGCCCCGATGAGTGCGACGGCCGATGCGCCAGCCCATGTCCGACGCGGCGCCGCTCGGCCCGGACCGATTGGGCTCCTCCGTGAGGCCGTCACCGAGGTCGCCCAGCGCCGCCGGCTGATCCGCTACCTCGTCCAGGCGGATATCCGCAAAAAGGGCGCTGACACGTTGCTGGGCAACCTCTGGTGGGTCCTGGATCCGCTACTCCAGATGGCGGTGTACGTGGTCCTCGTGTCCGTGGTCTTCGATCGTGGCGGACCGGACTACCCGCTCTTCATCTTCGCCGCAATCCTGCCGTGGAAGTGGTTCCAGTCAACGGTCCAGGACGCCATCACCGCGGTCACCGGTGCGGATCGGCTGATCCGCCAGATCCAGTTCCCCAAGCTCGTCCTGCCGGTTGCCTCGGCCTGCGCCGGCGTGGTCAACTTCGCCTTCGGGCTGATCCCGCTCGCGGCGTTGATCCTGTTGGTCTACCGGGACCGAACCTCCGCGGCGGTGCTCTTGATCCCGATCATCGCCGTCGTCCAGTTCGCGTTCAACCTGGCCCTGGCCGTGGGCCTGTCGGCCATCAACGTGTTCTATCGGGATGTGGGCAACCTGTCGCGGCACGCGTTGCGGCTGTGGTTCTACCTCTCGCCGGGGCTCTATGCGGTGGAGGACCTCCGGACGGCGACCGCGAGCGTCCCGATCATCGGGCAGATCCTGCTGGCCAATCCGTTCGCCATCCTGTTCACCGCCTACCGCGATGTAATCTACGACGGGCGGGCGCCCGACTGGTCCGGCCTGGGCGCCCTGCTGATCGCGTCGGTGGTCCTGCTCGGGCTGGCGACGGTCATGTTCAAGCGCGTCGAACCCGCCTTTGCCAAGGTGCTCTGAAATGACCATCGACGGTGGCACCGCGCACCTCACCGATCCGGCCGAATCGGCTCTGCCCGCCGAACCTGCCCGGCCGGGCGATCCCACCCTGCCCGCCGATCTATCGCCCGACGCCCGCGTGGCCATCCGGGTGGAGGATGTCGGTGTCAAGTACAGCCTCCGGTTCACCCGCAAGACCACGCTCCATCGGTCCTTCGTCAACCTCTTCGTTCGCCAGCCGGCCGACGAGTTCTGGGCGTTGCGCGATGTCAGCTTCAACCTGGTCCATGGGGAATCGCTGGCGGTCATCGGGCCAAATGGCGCCGGCAAGAGCACGCTCCTTCAGGTTCTCGCCGGGATCATCCTGCCGTCGGAGGGCTCGGTCGAGGTCGATGGCCTGATCTCCAGCCTGCTCACCCTTGGCGCGGGCTTCGACCAGGAGTTGACCGGCCGCGAGAACATCCGGCTGGCCGGCGCGTTCCTCGGGATCCAGGGCCGGGAGATGGCGGAGCGGACGCCCGGGATCATCGATTTCGCCGAACTCGGCCCGTTCATTGACGCGCCGATCCGGACCTACTCCTCGGGGATGCGCGCACGGCTCGGGTTCTCGATCGCTACCTCGGTCGATCCGGACATCCTGCTGCTTGACGAAGTGCTGGCGACCGGCGACGAGGTCTTTCGGACGAAGTCGAAGGCACGGGTCCTGGACCTGGTCCGCCAGGCCAAGGGCGTCGTGTTCGTCACCCACGACATGAACTGGGTCGTCGAGTTCTGCAATCGTGCGATCCTGCTCCAGCACGGCCGAATCGTGGCCGAGGGCGATCCGGCGGAGGTGGTTGCGATCCATAAGGACCACTCGCGCAAGGCGAGGGCGGAACGGGAGGCGGCGATCGCGCGTGTGCTTGATTCGGTCGGCGGCGCGATGCTGCCACCGGACGCGGCGGGGAGTCGACTGCTCGGTGGCTAAGACTCGCCGGATCACCCGGTCGCCCGATCTCCTCCGCGTCCTGACTGTTGCGCGCTGGTATCCCTCGCACGACTCACCGGGGCGGGGCTCGTTCGTGGCGGACCTGGTGCGCGCGGTGGGGGCAGCCGGTGTGGAAGGGCGGGTGGTCTCGTTCGATCGAGTCCTCGTCCGGGGTCGTCTGGAGGAACGCGACGCGGTGCTCGCCCAGGCACGTGACGCGTACAAGGCTGTGGCGACGCCGGCCGCCCTCTTCGTGACGCCGCGTTCGAACGGATCGCGCCTGTCGCGCGCCGCGCCCGGCGTCCCGGTAGCACGCCTCGCCGTCGTCCGGCGACCGGGCTCGGGCGACGCGGCGGCGCTGGTCGAGGACCACCTGGCGGCCCTCCGCCCCTTCCTCGAGCGGCTCGTCGACGAATGGCGACCGGACGTGATCCACGCGCACACTGGGCTGCCCGACGGGGTTGTGGCGGCGGAGGCCGGACGCCAGCTCGGGATTCCTGTGGTCGTAACCGAGCACGCGAGCACGATCGAGCATGACCTGGCCGACCCAGCGGCGCGCGCGCAGTACCAGCGTCTGTTGGAGCCCGGCGTCGGCCTGTTCGCAGTCAGCCCATCGCTCGCGGTTCGGCTGGCCACGATCCTCGAGGTGTCTGTAACCCGAATCGGGGTCCTGCCAATCCCCCTCGCGGATGGATCGTTCCCGTTGGCCGATCCGGGCGGGCGAGACGGGAATGAACTTCTGTGGGTGGGATCGCTCGGTCCGCACAAGGGGGTGGACGTACTGCTGCACGCATTCGGGAAGCTGCTCGAGACGCGGCCCGACCTGGTTCTGCGGATCGTGGGCGTGGAGCGCACACCCGGTGATCTCGAGAACCTGGAGGAGCTGGCCACGGCCATTGCGGTTCGATCGGCCACCTCATTCGATGGCTGGCTGACTCGCGACCAGGTGGCGGCGGCGATGGCCCGGGCCGCCGTGTTCGTCCATCCGAGCCCGTCTGAGACTTTCGGCGTGGCGGCGGGCGAGGCGATCCTGACCGGACTGCCAGTGGCAGCCCGACGATCGGGTGGCATCCCGTGGATCGTGGAGCAATCGGGCGGCTTTGGCCAGATCGCGGACGACGGTGAAGCCAAGGCGCTGGCTGCCGCGATCGAGCAGATCCTCGCGGGCGGCTTGTCGGTGGATGCAGCGACCGCGCGCCGCCGGCTGGTGGAGGCACTCGGAGAGGAGGCCGTTGCACGGCAGACGATCTCTGTCTATCGGCAGTCGATCGCGTCGGCGCCCGAGAAGACCTCGACCGGGCGACATCGTGAAGAGACGGCCGGTCCGTCGCCAGCGCCGGGACAAGCCATCGCGGTGGCCCGTACGACGCCGACCGACCTGCCGGCCATCCTGGTCGCAACTGGCCGGGATCATGCCCTGCCGCTGGTGACCACCCTGCCGGCAGATCTCCTCGCTCGGCTCACCCTCGTGGTCCCCGCCTGGCGCGAGGGCGCCAGCGAGCCCGCGAACACCATCTGGCCGATCCGCCTGATCGAGGCGGCACCCGTGGAACCGCGGCAACCTCGCCCAACCGGCCGAGGGCCGCTGGCCGGACTTCGTCGCGCCCTGGGTCGACCGGCCCCGACCGCCGAGGAACTCTTGACCAACGCGATTCTCGCGGCCGTTGCCCAGATCCGCGGCGGAGCCCGGACCAACCCGCCAGGGGGACCCGTCAAGATGGTCGCGATCGATGCCCCGGCTGCGGCCCTGATCACGGGCCTCGCCGGCAAGAGTGTCCGCCTCGCGCCCGGCGCGCTGCGCTGGCTGGTCGACCGCTGGGACGCGGACTCCGAGGCAGGCGACGGGCCTGGCTAGCTAGGTGGACGCGTCAGTCTCGGGCGGCTCGAGCAAATCGAGATACGGGCTCGGCTCTCGGGACGCGCCAGCCCGCGCCCGTCCGGCCATTCCGTGCCCTTGGGCTCTGGCAGTACCGGATTCTGGATGAACCCCTCGTGGTCCTTCCAGAAATCGACAGGAACGTGTCGAATCTGCCATGGGACGACGCTCATTCGTGCGGACAGCGGTACTGGGAGTACCGGGTGGGCCAACGCATCGATGCGAGGCCTGACCGGGCGAGTGCGCCCGCCCGGGGCCGCGAGCGGATGCTCGTCACCGACCGCGGGCCATCCTCATGTCTCAGGTGCAGCGGGGAGCATCACTTGGGCGGTCGTCGAGCGCCGCGAGTCGAGGCGGGCCCCGAGGATCTGGGAACTCGCCGTGACTGCCTCGCGCCCGAGCGGCTCGACCCGGCCTTGACCCGGCCTGTGCCACCATGGCGAGGATGGCGTATGACCCGCGAGACCACTGGTCGAGGCTCCACGCGCGCGGCGACTTGTCCGGCGTTGGCCAGTCGGGGTTGCCGGCCGACCTGAACGGATGGCTCTATCGGGCGCTGGAGCGTCGAATTCGCTGGTTCGTCCGCCGCCACGATGCCCTCGACAGGGTCGAGGTCGTCTTCGATGCAGGAGCGGGAACCGGCTACTGGGTCGGTGTCTGGCACGACTTGGGCGTGCCCAGGGTTGACGGTTGCGACCTGGTCCCCACGGCGGTTGAGCGGTTGAACGCCGCATTCGGCGGCCGCGGTGACCAGTTCCTTCAGTCGGACATGGGCGCCGCTACTCCAGGCCTGCCGGCCGACTCGTACCGGTTCGTGTCCGTGATCAACGTTCTGCTCCACATCACCGATGACGCCGCCTTCGGGCGGGCACTGGCGAATGTCGCGGCGCTGGTCGCACCGGGCGGCGCGCTCCTGCTCGTCGAACCGATCCTCCTCGACGCGACCTATGCGCGGCCGGCGACCGGGACCCAGACCTCGCGCGCCCGCTCGCTCGCTGCCTACCGCGACCCCCTGCTCGCCGCAGGCTTGGAACTCATCGAGCTGCGCGGTGCGATGGCGATGGCCAACAACCCGATCGAGGCCGGCTCGCGTGCCGCCTACGATCGATACCTGCGCTGGTGGCGCTGGGTCGCCAAACGGGCCAAGACCTCACCCGGCAGCATCCGCTGGCTCGGCCCGATCATGCTGGCGCTGGACCGTCTGGTGCTGGCCCGCGGCGCCGCTCCCTCAAGCAAGATCGTCCTCTTCCGTCGACCCGCGAAGCCCGCGGAGACCGCCGCGGAGCGCGCCCCAGGATCAACCGGCGCTGACTGACCCGGACTCAAGGCTCGCCACGAGCGCCAGGTAGGGCTGCACCGCGGTCTCCCAGTTGTAGTGGTCGCGGCTGACCGCGAGACAGCGTGCCCGCATCGCGGCGTACGCCTGCGGCGACTGATCAAGGACCGCCGCCAGGGCCCGCCCGAGGTCGTCGGGGTCCATCGGGTCCGCCACGGTGCCGAGGTCGTCGCGCTCGACGATCGCGCGCATGACCTCGAGGTCCCGCCCGATCACGACCGGTGTCCCGGCGGCGAGGCTCTCCCAGAACTTGTTCGGGGTCGAGAGCCGCTGGTTCAGCGAGTTGGCCGGCACGGCAATGATCGAGACGTCGGCCGAGGCGGCCCACGACCGAACCGCGTCGGGATGGACCGGTGGCAGGAGGACGTGGCGACCCGAGAACCGCGGTTGGCGCGACTTCGCTTCGAGGGCCGCCGCCCACTCCAGGTTGACCGCCTCGCCGATCATCACCAGCGCGGTATCCCGCGACCGAAGGACCGCATCCGCCGCTACCTCCAGCCCGCGCTGTCGCCCGAGCTTCCCGATGAAGAGGACGATCCGGCGCTCCGCGGGCAATCCGGACGCCTCGCGAATCAGGTCTGGGCGAACCACCGGGGGGGTCCAGCGCGGCTGGCAGTTGAGCAGCACGGTCGGTCGTTCGCGGAAGGGCCAGAGGGCATGGCAGTGGTCGGCCAGAGCCTCGTTGACGGTGACGACCGCGTCCGCACGTCGAACCCAGCCTGCCTCCGCCCGCCGGTAGCGGGCAAGGATCAGCGCCGGGACCTTCGCGTAGTTGTTCGAGTCGAGGATGGCGTCGATCACGTCGTACACGACCCAGCCTCGGCGTCCGGCTCGCCTGGCTTTCCGCGCAAGACCCAGCGCAACCGGCAGTGTCAGGATCCCGAAGGCGTGATACAGGTCCGCCGGCGGGAGTTCACGGCCAAGCGTCCGCCACCAGGCTCGAACATGGAGCGGCCAGAGCCCCACCTTGAGCGCCTTGTCCAGGTTGAGCGCGATGATCCGAAGCAGCTTCGTTGGGGGCCTGGGTGGTGGTGGCTGCCCGACCCACCGCTGGAGCGGGCCGCTGGGGGAGTAACGGCGCGTGACCACCTCGCCATCGCGGTCTTCTGCCGGTAGCCCACGCCCAGCCACGGCGGCGATCTCCACGTCCCAGCCGGCCTCCGTCAGGCTGCGCGCAACCCGTAGGGCCCGCGAGTAGGGGGCCGCGCTGTTCGCGACCAGACAGACGGCCCGCGGGCGACTCACCAGCGGCGACCGGTCAGGCGGGTGTACTCGTCGAGCAGACCCGACACCTGGGACTCCCAGTTGTAGGTCTCGTGGGCCGCGGCGAGCGCCCGGGCGCGGGCGGCGTCGCGCTCGCCGGCCGGGGCGTCCACGATCGATCGAATCGCCGCAGCGATCGCCTCGATATCTGTGGGATCTACCGCGATCCCGCAGCCGGTCTGACGCGCGATGGGACCCATTCCAGGGTGGTTCGAGCAGACCGACGGCACCCCGGCGGCCATCGCCTCGAGGAACTTGTTCGGCGTCGAGAGGTAGTTGTTGAGCGTGTCGTGCTGGAAGAGGACGCCGACGACATCCGCCGATGCGACCCAGTCGAGCAGTTCGGTCGGCGGGACGGCCGGCAGCACGTAGATCCGGCCGCGGTTCTCCTGGGCGTCCGCGGCCGCGCGGAAGTCGGGTTCCAGGGCGCCATAGCCCATGACCACCAGGACGGCGTCCGGGACGAGATGGATCGCTTCGAACAGTTGCTCCACGCCGCGCCCCCGCGAGAAGCCACCCTGGTACAGGACGACCCGGGTCTTCGGATCCAGGTTGAGTCGCTCGTGGAACCGGCGCGGCCGGGTGGCCGGCGGGGAGAATCGGTAGGAGCAGTTCATGACGACCAGGGGGGCGGGGACGTCAAAGCGTCGAGCGAGTTCGGCAGCGTACGGCTCGTTGACCGTGATCACGCGGTCAGACGACCGAGCCCAGCCACGCTCCAGGCGCGCCAGGACCGCCTTGATCGGCCCACGCAGGCGGGCCAGGTTGGCCGCGACCATGTAGATGTCGCGGGCGTCGTAGACAACCTTCGCCGCGTGACGGCTGCCCAGCCCAAGGGCCACCGAGATCCCCATGTAGGCCATCCCGTGGTAGACGTCCGCGGCGGGGGCGACATCGAGCGCTCGCTGTCGGTGGCTCCGGATCATCAGGAAGATCCGGGCTCGACGGACGTAGCCGCGAACCCGGCCCGGGTCGCGCTCGGCCGGGTGGGCCCAGCCAGGATCGGCTTCATCGCCGCTCGCCGCGGCGCTCGACCCGTCGCGGGCCAAGGGGCCAGCACCAGCCGATTCGGCGCGCGTCGCCACGGGCCCCAGGATCGGACGTGCCGCGAGTCGCAGCGCGCGCAGGACCGGCAACGTCAGCGCCCGCAGCGGCAATCCGTCGACCGCGGTCGCAGCGACCCGCACGATCGGATACCCCACCGGGTGGATCTCCCGGACCGCCAATCCGGGCTTCCAGCGGGCCAGGACCGTGACCTCGTGGCCGCGCTCGTGGAGCGTTCGGGCGATCCGATAGGTCCGCGAATCGAATTCCCCGGTGGATGGCAGGACGACCACGCAGCGCTGGGGCACGATCTCGTGTGGCACGGCGGCGAGTGTATCCGACGGTCGTGGGGACGCCGCGCGTGGAGTGCCGGGCGCTGGGCCCGGGGCGCTGGGCCCGGGGCGCGGGCGGTGCGGCCCAGCGCGGGCGGTGCGGAGATCGGCCGGCCGGGGCCGTCGCCAGCCCCACGGGATTGCGGCGATTCTGCGGAGGGCGACGAGATTCCAATGGGATTGGTGTACGCGACCGATCATCTGCCGCGCTGGTCGCTTGCTCCAGTGCCATTGGTATCCGTGACGCATTTCGACCAGCAATGGTCGGAAGTACCAACCTGGCTGGTGAATCCGACCGAGGCGTGTCCCGTACACCAACCAGCCTGGAATCCAGCGCCGCGGGGCGGCCGGGGCTCCCCGGGCAGCGTAAGTCGGCCGCCGAGGGGCGGCCGGGGTTCCCCGGGCAGCGTAGGCTCGGGGCTCCCTCGCAGCTCCCCCGGCCGGCCGTCGGGCCTCCCGATGCTATCGTTCCCGCCACTCCATCCCGAGTACCCGAGACAACCCGGAGAACCCGCCTCGTGCATCTGTTCCTGCTCGGTGCCGGCCATGTCGGCCTCGTGACCGCGGTCGGCTTCGTGCGCCTTGGTCATCGCGTGACCGTCGCCGATATCGATGCCGCGAGAATCGCCGCCCTCCGTGACGGCCGGCCGCCGATCTTCGAACCGGGCCTGACCGAGGCAATCGCCAGAGAGCTCGCCACCGAGGCCCTCACCTTCACTACCGAGCTCGATCCGCCAGTGGACGCCCCGTTCACGTTTGTCTGCGTCAACACTCCGACCGGACCGGCTGGCCCGCTCTCGACCGTCCACGTCGAGGCGGCGATCGCACGCCTGTTGACGGGCACCGGGCCCGATCACACGATCGTGATCCGATCGACCCTGCCCCTCGACGGCCCGGCGCGCATCGTCGCACTGGCCGCCAGCCACCCCGGCATCGGCCGCGACCCCGGCGACCCCGACGACCTCGGCGACCCCGGCCACGCCAGCGACCCCAGCCACCCGAACCGCCCGAACCGCCCGAACCGCCCGAACCGCCCAAACCGCCCCTCGATCGTCACAAACCCTGAATTCATGCGCGAAGGCCAGGCGCTCGACGACTTCGATCGGCCGAACCGCGTGGTTGCCGGCTGGCTCGAACCCCGTGACATCGCCGCCGCACAAGCCGTGCTGGACCTGTACGAGCCCCTAGACGCGCCAACGTTGACTGCCGACGCCAGGTCGGTGGCGCTGATCAAGCTCGGAGCCAACGTGTTCCTGGGGATGAAGGTTTCCTTTGCCAATGAGCTTGCCCGGGTGGCTGACGCGACCGGCGCCGATATCGAGCAGGTCATCGCCGGGATCGGGCTCGATAGTCGAATCGGGACCGCGTTTCTAAAGCCCGGTCCCGGCGTCGGCGGCTCGTGCCTGCCCGAACAGGCGATCGCGATCGCGCTGCAGATCGCCGCACTCGACGTGGAAGCGCCCCTGCTCTCGGCCATCCACCGCTCGACGACCGCGCATCAGCGCCAGATCGTGACGCGGATCGAGACACTCCTTGGTGGCCCGGGGTCCCTTGCCGGGCGGCGGATCGGCCTGCTCGGGTTGGCGTTCAAGGCGAACACGGACGATGTCCGCGAGTCGCCGGCTCTGGCGCTCGCGGCCAACCTGCGAGCGGCCGGGGCCCAGGTGCTGGCCCACGACCCACGAGCCAATGAACGGGCGCGCATCGTCGACCCGGCGCTAGCGGTTGCGGCGACGGCTGAGGAGGCGGTCCGCGGCGCCGATGCCGTCGTGGTGGCCACCGAGTGGCCCGACTACGCGCGGCTCGATTGGCCGGCGCTCGCGGCAGCCATGCACGGGACCCTGGTCTACGACACTCGGGCCGTCGTGGATGTTGAAGCGGCACGCGCCGCCGGTCTTCGAGTGGAACGGCTCGGCCGGCCGGGCGCCAAGTCGGCTCAGCCTCCAGCTGCGTCCTCGGTGGCCGGGTCGTCCTTGGCCTCCGCGCCCTCCATGGCCGCGCCCTCCGTCGTCTCTGCGCCCGTCGCTCAGCCAGCCGCGGCGCCCGCCGGCAGCTCGACCGCCGGCAGCTCGGCTGCCAGCGAATCGTAGAGCTCGACCAGCCGCGCCGACTCCGTCTCCCAGTTCCAGCGCTCGTGGGAGGCGCGCAGACAGCGCACGCGCAGGGCTTCACGCTCGTCCGGGCCAAGATCCAGGATGGAACGGATGGCCGCGGCGATCGAAACGGGATCGACCGGATCGCACACCGCGCCAAGCGGACCATCGGGGTCGTCCAGCACGATCCGGCGCATCTCGGTGAAGTCGCTGACGACCACCGGTAGCCCCGTCGCGATCGATTCGAACAGCTTGTTCGGGCTCGATAGCCGATGGTTGAGCGTGCTCGCCTGGATCGGCATCACCCCGACATCGGCTGAGGCGACCCACTCGGGCAACACGTCCGGTGACACCGCCTCCAGCACGTGCAGCCGACCCCCATAGCGCGGCTCCTTCGCCCGGTCGCGCAACGCGCCTTCGAGCCCTCCATAGCCGAGATAGACCGCGTGGACCGCCTCCATGCCCGGAACCAGGATCGCTTCCGCGAGTTGCTCCAGGCCCCGCTGCGGCGAAAACGCGCCGTGATACAGCGCGATCGGCGTCCCGGGCGGCAGGCCCGCGGCTTTCCGGAGCAGGTTCGGACGAATGGCCGGCATCGGCCAGCGCGCCGGCGTGTTGTGGACGACCGCGACTCGCGCAAGCCCCAGCCGGGCGCCAACCAATTCGCCAAGCGATCGATTGACGGTCACCAACGCCACCGCCTGGCGCGCGAGACGGCGTTCGTACCAGCGCAGGATCGCCTTCGCCCAACGCGGCCGCCGGACATTCGAGCCCGAGTCCATGAACGACTCGTGACTGTCGTAGACAACCTGACCCCCGTCGCGAGCCTGCGCCCGGACGGCGGCCGGCAAGCCGGTCAGGTCATGCCCGTGATAGAGGTCCGCTGGTGGCGCGGCCGACGAGGCGGTGCGTGCCCAGCCAAGCACCCCCCAGCGCCATCGAATCAGCCAATCGAACGTGGAATCGTGCTTCGTCTGGCTGAGGCCGCCGGAGATTGCGATGAACGGGAGGCGGAGCACGGATGCGACCCCGACCAGGATCGCGACGCCGAGGAAGCCGACAGCGTGCACCCAGCCGACCGGGCCGCGACCCAGGTGGAAGCGGAGGCGCCGGGTGATCAGCCCGCGCATGTGCCACGGCTTTCGGGCCCGGTACCACCAGCGCCGCCATTCGTGCGGCATGGGGACCAGCACGATCTCGAACCCGTCGCGTTCCCTGCGCGAGATGTCGCGCTCATCCGCACTGCGCGGGCGACCGATCACCGTGACCGTGTGGCCGACGGCGGCCAGACTGGCAGCTTCGCGCAGGACCCGCGAATCCCGGCTGACGTCGTTGTACACGAACATCACGACACGCACGGGGCGCCGGCCGGGAGCACCACGACCGACAATCTCCGTTGGGAAATCGCCCGGCGCGCCGAGCGCAGCCTGCGCGCCGAGCGGAGCCTGCGCGCCGAGCTTGGGCGCGGTCGGTGAGGCGCTCACGTCCCGCGCTCCAGCGCCGCCACGATCGCGTCCGCAGCACCGGCGGGCGCGAGATCGAAGCTTGCGGCGCGCGCTCGAGCCAGTTCCGGCGCCCCGTCGATCGGCGCCAGGCGATCGATCGCTTCGACCGCCGCCTCCGCGTCGAGCCCCACGACGACCATCCGCCCGCCCGAATCCGCCACCGCCTCGACCCATTCCGTTGTCCCGCGCAACACCAGGCACGGGACGCCGAGCCAGGCCGTCTCGCGCTGGATCCCGCCCGAATCGGTCAAGACAGCGGCGGCGTGGAGCTGGAGCGCCAGTGACGTTCGATAGCCCTGGGGCTCGACCAGCAGCACGTCGCGCGACACGCCGATGGCCTCGCGCTCAAGCGCGAGGCGCGTCCCCGGATGGATCGCCAGGATGACTGGGCGTTCGGGCGTCGCGACTCGATCGAGCATCCCGGCCCACCCACGCATGGCGGCAGGCTCGCGGTTCTCGGCTCGATGGATCGTTGCGAACAGGTAGCCGCCGGGCTGGAGATCGAGCCCCGGGACAGCCTCCCCGAGCCGCTCACTCACATCGCGAAGCGCCGCCTCGTCCATCACCTCGCGACCGATCCGCGCCGCCAGGTCATGCATCAGGTCGCCGACCAGCGAGACGCCGTTCACGATCCCCTCAGCGCGCAGGTTGTCGACGGCCGTCGGGGTCGGCGCGAACAGCCAGCGCGAGAGGTGGTCCGCGACGACCCGGTTGATCTCCTCCGGCATCCGCCGGTCGAAGCTGCGCAGCCCCGCCTCGACATGTGCGACCGGGATGCCCAGCTTGGCCGCGACCAGCGCCCCCGCCAGCGTCGAGTTCGTGTCGCCGTAGATCAGGACGGCGTCCGGCTCACGATCGATCAGGATCGGTTCGAGGCCGGCCAGCATCGCCGCCGTCTGCTCGGCATGGGTGCCACCGCCGACCCTCAACGCGTGATCGGGCGGAGCGAGCGCCAGCTCTCGATAGAAGCTGCCGGCCAACTGGTCGTCGTAATGCTGGCCGGTGTCGACAAGGATCTCGTCGTGTCGTTTGCGCAGGACCGGCGACAGCGCAGCGGCCTTGATCAGTTGCGGCCGCGTGCCGACCACGGTGACGATTCGCACAGTGCAAGGGTAGCGGGCGAACCTGCCGATGGCTGAGGGCGGTTGGTTCCGGCTAGCCGGCCCGATCCGGGCGTATCACGGTGAACCCCTCTCGCTCGGCGGCCTTGGCCAGTCGCTTGTCCAATGTCACCAACGGGAGGCTGGCGGGCTGATCCTCGGAAGCGACGATTGCCGCCGCGAGCTGCAAGGCATCGGTGGCACGCAACTGATGGACCCGCAAGAGCCGAACGGCGACCTGCCGAACGCGCTGGCCTGGCACGACTTCTGTCCACACGCGGGACAGCGCATTCAGTCGATCAATCGCGCCAACCATCGATTGAGCATCAAGAGCGCCATCGCGCTCGCGCCGGCTGACGGCTGACACGCATTCGATCTCCGTGCCCCACCAGGCAACCAGTTGCGGGTCGCGCTCGAGTTCTCCAAGGACAGCCGCGCTCGACGGCTCGTCGGTGAGGAGTGCAACGATCGCCGAAGTGTCCCAGAACCTCACCAGCCCGACCGACGCTCCTCAATCACCGCATCGACAAGGCTGAAACTCGGCTTCAGTTTCGGACCCGGGGTGCGAAGCAGCTCGAGCGGAGGAGCCCCCTTCCCGATCCTGATGAGGCCCGCTCGCTCAAGGCGCGCCAGGCGGCCCGTCGAGTCCGTTTGCTCGACAATCGGCTCGAGGCGAGCGACTGGGCGACCCCGCTCCAGGATGACGATGCTCTCGCCGGCCTGTACTCGGTCGATCAACGCGCTGAGCTTGTTCTTGGCTTCGGTGATCGTGGTCGTTCCCATATGACCTATTAAGCCAGATTGATCTGGCTTGTCAAGTCATGAAGGAGTTCGGGGCGAAGGCCATGATCCAGATTCCTACTCCCAGACGAGCTTCTCGCATTTGGCAGCGAGAACGTTGCAGGATCGACCCGTGAGTCGCGTCGTGATCACGGCGTGGGCCTCGCCACGGAGGCCATCACCAGGATCAGGGTCCACGACGACGTCGAGACCGAGTTCGCGAAGCTGGGCGCCGGTGAAGGCGACGAGAAGGTGTGTGTCCTCATGACCTTTGAGCACGTCCACGTACGTGAGCCCACGAGCGAAGAGCATGCTCTCGACATACACCGAGACGAGCGCGCCCGTACTTGTCTTGAATGCGCCGCTGGCAGGTCTGGAAATCAGACCGTCCGGACTGGTGAATGCCAGTCTTTTCGGAATGCGGCGCAAGAGTCGATCATCGTTCGCCAGGAACGCGTTGACCTCTCCAGGCTCCGGCGGCCCTTGAGCCACGCGGTCCACCCCTCGGCCGCGGACGCGGGCTATCCCTCCTTCAGAGCAGCGAGAACAGCACCAATCCGGGGATCGTGGATGTTGTCGATCTCCCACTCGTCGGTAGACGATCGGAAATACGCCGTGGAAGGCTCTTCGCCCGGGGGCGAGATCGAAATGACGAAGTCCAGCTCAGGTCGATGCCACTCCAGGGACAGCCCGCCGTCTGCCGTCGGAAATGCCTGTGGGGATGCCACTCCTTGAACAGCCAAGCCAGCCAGTAGCCCTTTTCCGAATTTGGCGACCGTGCCGTCGAGCGGCGCCGACCCATAGGAATCCCAATTCGCAGGAAGGCTGAGCAGCGGGTCGATGACCATCGACGCCCAGCTTACGGCCGCCTGGGTTCTAAGGGAGTCGAAGTCCACAGTCGCGGTGGCAGGCTCAGAGACCGTGCGAACCACTCCCTCGGAGATTGAAGTTCGCCCGGGCCGAAGTCCACGGCCGATGATCCCGAGGTCCAGGTCGCCTGTGGACCAAGTCGTTGCAGGTGCCGAGATCATGATTCCTGTCTCCACCTATCGTGCATCTCGGGTCGGGTTGAATGAATGAAGGCGTCCAGCGCTTTGGTCGCTCCAAAGTCGAGGAACGCTAGCGATCCCTCGATACCCTGACCCATCGGCCGACCGCGAGCCATGATCGTGACCGCCGAGATCGGCTTGCCGGTTGTCCGGTGGATGGCCGTCGTTGCCTGCAGGTGTAGTCGACCCACCGGGTGTTCGTCCTCCACCAGAACGTACTGGACGGTAAAGCCGGTCGCTTCTGAGCTTGGCATGTCGGAAACCCGAGCGACAGCCGCGAGGACGTTCGATAGATCTGGCTCCTCGATGTGGTTGATGTAGGTGATCTCGGCTTGAATTGGCAGAACAGGACCAAGACCACGCTCCGTCATGAACTCGACAAACCGAGCGAAGTCCCTCGCAAAGGCATCGCGAATCGGCACGTACAACGGATAAGGCGGCCTCGCATCTTCTGTTCGCCGCCAGTTGCGAGCGAACCAGTCGGCCTGCACTTGCACGAGTTCGGTTCCTGGCTCATTCAGGAACCAGAGGCGAGGGAGAGTAGGCGCAGAGACCATTTCGAATGAGAATGCGGGAGCCTGGGCCGGCGACACCTCGAAACGCTCTTGGGGCAGACCAATCGAGGCTTGTTCTTGAACCCGAGGGAAGTCATCCTTGAACTTCTCGCGCCAAAGATCGGCGACGTCGATGACCCCCAGAACCAAGGGCTGGAAGGACACCGCGAGGCTTACTTCGGTGATCGGGGGCGACCTGAACTCGGCAGCAATGGCCGCCGCGTCGGGGCGCTCCTTGGCCTCAGTCAGAACAGCACTCCTGCTCTTCGCTGTCGACAAGGTGTGGATAGACCCTCGAGAGACTGCTGTGGAGTATGCGGCATAACGGTTGGCGCCGATCATTGAAGCACGAGGGGCGGTTGGCGCTCCCCGCGCCTTGGCATGGGCATACAGGTAGCGGTTGAGACTCAGTGGGTTCTGGGCCTGACCCATGACCGTATCGAGCGAGGTGAAGGCGGCGATCGCGGGGTCGTACTGCCTGGCCCCGAAGTCGTACTGGCCGCTCGTCGACTCCAGCAGGCGTCCCTGGAAGCGGTACGGGTTGATCGAGCTGCCGGCGGTGCCGACGCTGACCCCGAACGGGTCGTAGCGGTAGGCGTCGGAGACCGCGGTCTGGCCCGAGTCCAGGAGTCCGGCCACATCGCCGCGGACATTGGGGATGGTCCAGGCGGTCCCGACGGTGAGCCGGTCGCCCATGGCGTCGATGGCGCTGTCGGTGATGCTGCCGCCACCGCGATCGATCCGGGCGATCAGATCGCCGACATAGCCGTACGTCTCGGTGGCTCCTGATGCGGTCCGGCTGGCTCGGCGCCCCAGGGCGTCGTAGGTATAGGTGACGGTGGGCTGGGTTGGGACGGCGACGGTGAG
>CAYRTS010000065.1:0-17861 GCA_964427285.1 uncultured Anaerolineaceae bacterium | reverse complement strand
GTGCGGATTCCACGCCAATCCGTACACCCGTTCCACGCCAATCCGTACAGCCATTCCACGGGTTTCCGTTCACCCACCATGTGAGGCCGTCGCAGCGCTGACGTAAGGGCGTCAGGGTCCGCCATCGTGCCTCGGACGATCCACCCGTTCGAGGAGCCAGATGCCGGTGCCACGCCCCCGTTCCGCCATGCGCAAGATCCGCGAGATTCTCCGCCTGACCATCGGCGAGGGCCTGAGCCGCCGCCAGGCCGCCGCTGCCACAGGCGTGCCCGCGTCCACGGTGGCCGACCAGCTCGCCCGCGCCCGTCGGGCGGGCCTCGGCTGGCCCTTGCCCGAGGACATCGACGACGCCCAGCTCGAGGCCCGGCTGTTCGCCCCGGTGTCACCGCCGCCAGCCCAGGGAAGGCCGCTGCCCGACTGGCCCCTGGTCCACCGCGAGCTGCGCCGTCCGGGCGTGACCCTCGGGCTACTCTTCATGGAGTACAAGGAGCGTCACCCCGACGGCTACCAGTACTCCTGGTTCTGCCACGCCTACCGGCGCTGGCAGCGCCATCTCGACGTGGTCATGCGCCAGGAGCACCGCGCCGGCGAGAAGCTGTTCGTCGACTTCGCCGGCCAGACGATCCCCATCACCGACCCTGCGACCGGGGAGATCACGCAGGCCCAGCTGTTCGTGGCGGTGCTCGGCGCCAGCAGCTACACGTACGCCGAGGCGCTGCCATCCCAAGAGCTGCCCCACTGGATCGCCGCGCACGTCCACGCGTTCGCCTTCCTGGGCGGCTGTACCCGTCTCATCGTGCCGGACAACCTGCGCTCCGCGGTGTCACGTGCCCACCGCTACGAGCCGGACCTCAACCGGACGTACGAGGAGATGGCCGCCCACTACGGCTGCGCCGTGATCCCCGCCCGGTCCGGGAAGCCACGGGACAAGGCGAAGGTCGAGCAAGGCGTGCTGGTCGCCGAGCGCTGGATCCTGGCGGCCCTCCGGAACCGCACCTTCTTCTCCCTCGCCGAGGCCAACACCGCCATCACCGAGCGGCTCGCGTGGCTCAACGCGCGCCCGTTCAAGAAGCTGCCTGGGAGCCGGCTCCTCCTGTTCGCGGAACTCGACCGCTCAGCGCTCCGGCCCCTGCCCGCGCAGCCCTACGAGTACGCGGTCTGGAAACAGGCGAAGGTCAACATCGACTACCACGTCGAGGTCGAGCGCCACTGGTACAGCGTGCCCTACCAGCTCGTCGGCGAGCGCTGCGACATCCGCGTCACGGCGGGGATCGTCGAGGTCCTCCACCGCGGCCGACGGGTATCGAGCCACCGCCGGAGCGCGGAGCAGGGTCGCTTCACGACGCTGTCCGAGCACATGCCCGAGGCCCACCGGCGGCACGCCGAGTGGACCCCCGGGCGGATCGTGGCCTGGGCGGAGCGGACCGGGCCCGCCACGGCTGCCCTGGTGACCGCGATCATGGCGTCCCGGCCCCACCCCGAGCAGGGCTTCCGCTCGTGTCTCGGGATCATGCGCCTCGGCCGCCGCTACGGGGACGAGCGCCTGGAGGCGGCAGCGGCCCGCGCGCTGGCCATCCGCGCGCTGTCGTACCGCAGCGTCGAGTCGATCCTCAAGAACGGGCTCGACGGCCTGCCCCTGCCCGGCTCCGAGCCGGTCACCACCATCGGCGACCACGCCAACGTGCGCGGCGCCGGCTACTACGAATGAGGAGGAGACCCGTGCTCATCACGCCCACCATCGACAAGCTCCACGCCCTCGCCCTCGCGGGCATGGCCCGCGCCCTGGTCGAGCAGCTCGAGCGACCCGACTACGCCGCCCTCTCGTTCGAGGAGCGCCTCGGCCTGCTCGTCGACCGGGAGATGCAGGACCGCGAGAACCGCCGGCTGGCCCGCCACCTCAAGGCGGCGAGGCTGCGGAGCGACGCGGTCATCGAGGATCTCGACCTGCGCGGCCCCCGGGGCCTCGACCGGGCGACCGTCCTGGGCCTCGCCGAGGGCCACTGGGTGACCGCCCATCGCAACGTACTCGTGACCGGACCGACCGGGGTGGGCAAGACGTTCCTCGCCTGCGCGCTCGCCCATGCTGCCATCCGCCGGGGTCACACCGCGCTCTACCTGCGGGTGCCGCGCCTGCTCGACGAGCTGGTGCTGGCGCGGGCGGACGGCCGCCTGCCGCGGCTCATGGCCGCCTGGGCGAAGGTGGACGTCCTGGTCCTCGATGACCTCGGGCTGCAGCCGGTGCCTCCCGCCCGGGCGGCCGACCTGCTGGAGGTGGTCGAGGATCGCCACGGCCTCCGTTCGACCATCGTCACGAGCCAGCTGCCGGTCGGCCACTGGCACGAGGCCCTCGGCGAGCCCACCATCGCCGACGCGATCCTGGACCGCCTGGTCCACAACGGCTATCGGCTGGAACTCAAGGGCGACTCTCGCCGCCGGGCGGCGAGGGCTGCCGAGGACCCGGCCGAGGTCGCACCGGTCCCGGACGCGGCGATCACGCCGGATCCGCCCGCCACAGACGGCCCAGGACGGCCGCATCAGCACCGGGGAGGCATGGATGACCCTCCCGGATCCCCACTGTCGCCCACCACCGGCGGCGTGCCAGACTATCCGCAGACCACCGAGAGGAGGTGACCATCAGGGGCTGAACCAGCCCTCGCGTCGGCCGCTCCGCGGCCTCCGATCGAGGGTGATCGAAAACCCCGGAATGGGTGATCGGATTCAGCGGAATACGCACCTTGATGTGGACCTGCCGGATGATCTGGCCATCCTCCCGGATTAGGTCGAGCGGATCGGAGCCGCCCAGCAAGGCGTGGAGAGAGTCGAGGCACAGTCCGATCATGCTTGTGCCAATCGCGTCGATGGTTGGCCGGACCTCGGCGTCCGTTTCGATGAGCGAGCCACCGTGCCGGTGAAGGCAGGGTCGAATCCGGCGTGAGACATACATCTGCCGCGCGGTGCAGGTTGGTCGCCAAAGGCCCTGAACGCATCCCCCTGAGGCCGAGTCTCAGGGTAGCTTGCAGCCCGTCCGACGTACCTCATGCGTATCGGATCGCACACCAGGTCGGGGAGCACCAGTTCTAGCCGATCGTCGGGATCGCCCGCCGCCTCCAGAAGGTCGAGTGGGCATGACACAGACGGGACTTCGCGGCTCCCGAACGTCCTCCTGAGCAAGGACCGCACCGAAGATGGCGAAGCCCTCGGTCGCCGACAAGAACGTGGGGTCGTCGCATGCCGGTCGAAGGCTGCGCGGCGAAGTGGCGGGCGCATTTCGAGGTTGATGGGCACGACTGCGAGAGTGCCAAGCCATCTCGAGTTTGAGCGGGCACTACGGAAGAAATCGACGCCCGCGAGTGACGAGGAGGGTCCCGATGCCAAATACCACGAGCGTCCCGAAAAGAAGCACGGTCGCGACTGCGTTTACCTCGGGTGTCACCCCGTATTTGATCTGGCTGTAGATGTAGAGTGGCAGCGTGGGCTGGGGTCCGATCAGGAAAAAGGTCATGATGAACTCGTCGATTGAGAGCGTAACGGTGATAAGGGCGCCGGCCACGATCGCCGGGGCGATGAGTGGCAGCGTGATTCGCCAGAGCGTCCGGGTTGGGCTCGCGCCGAGATCCGCGGCGGCCCATTCCAGCTTGCGATCAAAACCTTGGAGGCGAGCAGAAACGATGAGGATAACGAACGGAACTGTGAACACCAAGTGACCTAACACGACGGTCGCCAGTGACAGCCGCACACCGAAAACGTTGGTCAGGAAGATGAGCAACGCAATGCCAAGCAGCATCCCTGGGAGCATGATAGGCATCGTCACGACGATTCGGACTGCATCCGGAAATCGAATGCCACCCCGTGCGAGAGGAAAGGCGGCCATCGTCCCAATGACGGTCGACAGCAGCATCACCACCGCCGCGACGAGGATCGAGTTCGTCACCGCAGTGATTAGCTGTGCGTTGTCCGGCAAACCGGCATACCAGCGAAACGTGAACCCGGGCCAGGGCAGGCCGATCGTCTGTGAATTCGCGAAAGAGAAGGCGACAAGGACAATGATCGGCAGGTAAAGGAAGGCGAGGATCACAGCCGCCCACAGCCGAAGAACGCTCCGAACAAGCCGCGCATGCGGACTGACCGGCATCGTCCCGAGCACGTCGACCGATCTAGCCACGAGCCATCACGTCGTCAATGCGAAGATACTTTCGGAGGGTGATGAGCACGATGGTGACAAAAATCGCAATAAGGATCGCCGGAGCCGTTCCAGCGGGGACTAGGCCCGCGCGGAAGAAGTTTACCACGAGGTTCGAGATAAGGACCCCCTCGGTGCCGCCAACGAGGTTGGGCGTAAGGTACTCGCCAAGGATCGGGACGAAGACGAAGACACAGGCCGTGACCAAACCGGGCCTGATTATCGGAATTAGGACGCGGCGTATCGCCTGATCGGGCCTCGCCCCAAGATCTTGCGCCGCGCGCATGAGGTCGAAGTCGAACCGTTCCATCGATGCGTAGATTGCGAGCGCAGCGAACGGAAAATAGACGTACAGCAGTACGATGAAGACGCCGAGATTGTTGTAGATGAAGAGTTGCGACGGCTTGTCGATCAAGCCCAGGTTCAAAAGCAGCCCGTTGAGGAGCCCCTGCTCGCCCAGGATCGCCTGCCATGCGTAGATCCGGAGGAGGTAGCTGGTCCAGAACGGGGCGATCACCGCGACAAGGATTACACGCTGCCATCGTTGGCTAACGTAACGGACGAGAAAGTAGACGAACGGCAGGGCCGCAGCTATCCCGGCTGCGGTGACGGAGACGGCAACGAGCAGCGTCTTTACGAACGTCCGGATGTAGGCGTCATTGCCCAGTATCGACGTGTAGTTAAGCAGCGTCCAGTCCGGGACGATGCGAAAGTCCTTCGTGCTCCAGAATGAGAAGATTACCATCGTTACTAGAGGCAAGAAGAAGAGGACTACAAGGACTAGGGCGATCGGCGCGAGCGGCAATGCGCGGCGAAGCGCGCCAGTCCGGAGCCTTGTGGCGAGCGACCGCCGGACGGCGGTCAGCTCGCCGGGAGCTCGCGTGCCCATGTGGATGTCACTACCCGCCGAATACCGACGTGAAGACCGTGATGTAATCCTGGACGCGTCCTCCGGGGCCTTTGAGGGTCATCTTTAGCGACAGCTCAGGCTGGTTGTAGAGGTAGCGGTCAGCTCGATCCTTGTGCCCATTATTCACGAGCAGCTTGTACGCAGCCTCGTTGAATAAAGGGCGCCCATTGTCGAGGAAATTCTGCGCGATGTACTCGGCCCGCTTCGCGAGGTCGAGGTACGGCAGGACGCGGACCTGGTTCTCGCCCTCCTTCACCATCATCTCGGAATCGATGTAGCCGATGGTCCCTTCCTTCGGCACCATCGCGATGACTTCGGGACCCTTCGCCTCCTTGACTCGATCCGGAGCCCCAAGATACTGGGTGGCAATCCACGCGCTGCCATCAGCAAGAGCCTGGATCGCCTCGGAGTTCTGGCCGACCAGCTTTAGGATATTCGGCTTGAGTTTCTCGAGCCAGCTACCGGCCGTCGCGAGCTCGGCATCTGTCATGTTGAACGCGTCCTTCGCACCCGTTGCGATGGCGGACATGATCATGATGTCGCTCGGCTGGTTCTCCATGACGATTCGCTTCTTATACTTCGGATCGATCATGACCTCCCAGGAATCCGGCGCTGGTGAAACCTTCGCGGGGTCGAACGCGATCTGGACAGGCGACCAACCATGGGGATACGCCAAATAACCCTCGGGTCTGGTCCAGAAGTCGAAGGACCGCGCCATGGGGTAGAGTTCCTTGCTAACGTCCATCGAATCGATGGGCATTGGGCTGATGAGACCACTCTCGAAGTACTTGGCAACCCAGAGGGAGTCGGCTGAGACCAGGTCGAGCTGGCTCGTTACCTGGGTGAGTTTGGCAAGGCCGTCCTCGTTCGCAACGAGGTCGCTGATGTTGACTGTGATGCCGAGCTTCTCCTTCGCCTTCGCAACGTCGGCCTTGCTCCAATGATCGCTCCAGCCCAGGAAGTTCAGGTTCCCGGGCTCCGCGGCGGCCGCTCCACTTGGCATGAGGCTAGCGATACCGCCAGGGCTACAGGCCGCGATCGCGGCGCTGGTGCCCACCAAAGCCGAAAGCGCCAAGAAGTCCCGGCGCGAGATTGACCGTACTTCCACGGTATGTTCCTCCTTCAATCTGAACTGATCTGGACGGCATCAGTACTATTCCACCAAACAAACACCTCCTGATTGATCAAATTGGACGATACGGGCGACCCGCCCGTGGCGTTCGAATTAACCGCGACAATTGGCCCCATAGACGTCTCGAATGTGGTTCGGGTGAAGCTGCCGAGGAAGGACACCCCGACGACTCGACCGCGGGTGAAATGGGCGCCATCGGGAGGTCCGGACGGACCGAAGTGGATGTTCTCCGGCCGGATCATGAGGGAGGCCCCGTCCATGGTGGCGAAGTTAGACTCTCCGACGAACTCGGCAACGTAGCGACTATTCGGGCGGCCATAGACTTCGCGCGGTGTTCCGAGCTGCACGATTCTGCCGTCGCGCATGACCGCGATCTGCGTCGCCAGCGACAGGGCTTCCTCTTGGTCATGTGTTACGAAAACGAAGGTGGTCCGAACCTGGCGGTGGATGCGCGCGAGCTCGACCTGCATCTGCTTCCGCAACTTCAGGTCGAGCGCGCCCAGTGGCTCGTCGAGGAGGAGCACGGCCGGCTCTTTTACCAGCGCCCTAGCGAGCGCGACCCGCTGTGCTTGGCCACCGGAGAGCTGCTGCGGGTACCTTCGCCCCAATTGCTGGAGCCCGACAAGCGCCAGGTAATCGCGGACTCGACCGTCTACAATCTCGCGCTTCAGGTTATCCATTTGGAGTCCGAAAGCGACATTCTCATTCACGGTCATGTGCGGGAAGAGGGCGTAGTTTTGGAAGACGGTAGTCACGTTCCGTTTCTGCGCCGGGAGATCATTGACGCGCCGACCCTCGATGCACAGCTCACCCGACGTGAGTGGGATGAATCCACCGATCAGGTTGAGTGTCGTTGTCTTCCCGCACCCCGACGGACCGAGCAGGCAGAAGAACTCCCCTGGCTCGATCCGAAGGTTCAAGTCGTCGACGGCGACTTGGTCCCCATAGCGCTTCGTAGCGCCAATGAGCTCCACTGCCGCGACGCTGTCAGGCATTTGCTGGTCTGGCGCTGATTTCGCGCATTCCCACTATGTGGGCCGCCGCCTGGGTCGCGAAATGGTTCGTTAGCCTGCGGGCAAGTTCGGCGATTGGCTCTCCGGCGACCGCCCAATGGCCTAGCATCGCCGGACCGAACACCGGCGCGGGCTCACGCTACGTCACCTACCTGAAGGGAGCCATCGAACACCACCTCGAGGGCTGAGGAGGCGGCGTCGAGAAAGAGGTTCACGTCCTCCCGCGTGTGTGCGAGAGACAGATAGCTGCGCATGCGAGCGTGAGGAAGAATCAGGACGCCTCGGCGAATCATCTCATTTCGATACCGGACATCCAGGACGTCGTTATGGCTATTCAGATCACGATTGGAGCGGGGTATCTCCGATTGGAAGTACAGGATGTGTACGGATCCGTAGCCCGCTACACGGCATGGGTAGCCGCGGCTCGCGATGACCTTGGTCAGCCCGTCGCGAAGCGCTTCTCCCATGCCGAAGAGGTGCTCATAAACACCCGGCTCGCGGAGTGCCGAGATCGTGGCCCGAGCAGCGGCCATCGCGGCTCCGTTGGCATTGAACGTGCCCGCATAGAGAACCGGACCACCGACAGTCGTAGTGGTCTCGAGAACGTCGGCGCGGCCACAGACCAGGGCGCACGGGATGCCATTGGCCATGGCCTTGGCCATGGTTGAGAGGTCCGGAATGACTCCGGAAATCGCTTGATATCCTCCGAGGCTATGGCGGAATCCCGTGATGACCTCGTCGTAGATCAGAAGGGCACCAACCCGGTGGGCCTCCTCCCGCAGGCCCTCAAGAAACCCGGAGTCGGGCAGTACCGATCCGAGATTGTGCGCGATCGGTTCGACGATGATTGCCGCAAGGTCATGACCCCAATCCGCTAACGCCTCGCGGACCGCATCGAGATCGTTGTATTCGACGACGAGGGTCTCCGCGGTCGTCTCAAACAGGACACCCGTCGAGCGATCTCCGCGGCTTGGGGCCCCCGGACCGTATGCAGGCGTAGGGATGACGACGTCATTCCATCCGTGGTAACACCCGGCGAACCTGAGTATCTTCCTCCGTCGGGTGAAACCTCGCGCCAGGCGAACTGCGTGGCTGACCGCCTCTGAGCCTGAGTTGCAGAAGAGGACCCGTTCGGCACCCGGCACGATCTCAGCGATCGTCTCTGCCACCTCCACCTCGAGGGCTGTGGCTCCAGCGCAGATCAGGTCCAGGTCGAGGATCGCCTGCCCCACGGCAGACGCCACGCGCGAATCACCGTGCCCAAGGATGATCGCCCCAAACCCGAGCTGAACGTCGAGATAGCGCCTGTTGTTGGTGTCCTCCACGTACGCCCCCGATGCCCGGCGAAAGACGATAGGTGGGTCGAGGGTTCGGCGATCGGAGTTGACTCCGCCTGGGATGACCATCGAAGCAATGGCGGCCACTGTCATGTCCCTTTCTAAAGTTGGGAATCGGAACGAGGCGGTGCCTCAGAGCGTGGGCAGTCGTATCTGGGACCCAGCAGGGCCGCGAGGTACTCGAAGTTCCGACCCTGGGCCAGCGACAGCTCCGCCAAGGTCTCGCCTGGGGACGGAATGTGGTCTTGCTCGACGACCAGCCAGCCGTCGTAGCCGATCGCCTGTAGCTTCCTAACTGTCTCGGCAACCTTGCTCGATCCGCGTCCGAGCTCCGTGAACACGCCTCGCTCCCACGCCTCGAACAGCCCCTGGCCCGCCTCGATGACCTCGGCCAGCAAATGCGTGTCGCAATCCTTGATGTGGACGTGCCGAATGATCGCGGCAAAGTCATCGATCAGCTCGAGCGGATCGGAGCCCCCGAAGCGTGCGTGCCCGGTGTCCAAACACAGACCCAAGCGGGTGGTGTCAACGGCGTCCATCACCCGATGAACTTCCGCGTCGGTTTCGATGAACGATCCCGCGTGAGGGTGAAGCACAGCATCGAACCCGCGCTCAAGGCATTCATCCGCTGCTTGATTCAGGTTGTCTACCATGATTCGAAACCGGTCCCCGACCAGCTGAGTCTCCGGATGGTTGGCAATCCTTCCAGTCAGTCTCATTCGCTCCGGCTCCCACACCGCGTCTGAGAGCACCACTTTCGGGGGCAACTTACCTTCGCTCACCGCATGTAGAAGGTCTAACGAGCGTCGGAGGATCTCCAGGTCGCCCTCGAACAGCTCCTGGCGGCTGAATCGCATCGGAAGGAAGGCGCCGGCGAGATCAAGGCCATGTTCGCGTAGGCGCGCTCGGGTCTCGTCGGCAGTGCCAAGGAAGCCCAGCGGCCCTAGCTCCGTCCCCGTATATCCGATTGCCGATATGTTGGACAACACGTCGTCGGGGCTGGGGAGATGCGGGTTGTCAGCAGTAAGCTCGAAAACGCCCCACGACACCGGGGCATTCGCGATCTTCATGATCTACGCCGTCTGGACGGGGCGCCTGCCATGGGCACTTGGGGGGCGAGCCAAGCATGGTCCGGGTCAAGAGTGAAGTTCCACAGCCGGGTCGGCCCCGCCATGACGTTCAGGTAGTAGCAGTCGCCACCGGGCGCCGCAACAACCGGATGGTAGCCGCGCTGCACTATGACGATGTCGCCGTCTCGGGCCACGATCAGTTCATCCAACGACCGATCGGCTGTATATACACGCTGGTACGCATAACCCTCAGGACGCTCAAAGCGATAGAAGTACAACTCCTCAAGGTAACTTTCGACGGGTGGTTGTTCGACGTCGTGCTTGTGCGGTGGGTAGCTTGACCAGTGTCCCCCTGGGGTGATCACCTCTACGAGGATCAATCGGGCCGCCGGGTCGCTCGGAGGCAAGACCTGGCGAATAACGCGGCCTGTCGACCCCTCACCCCGCGACTCGATCTTGACAAAGGCCGACTCGATGACCCTGGTGGGAAGGTGCGCCTCGGCAGGAGCGCTGGCGACGACCACCTCGGCGCCGACCTCTCCCATAATCTCGACACTTTTGCCGGCCTCGACGAGCAAGGTGTCCGGACCAACCGGTTCGAACACGCTGGCACGGGACCCCAGCCCCGTGAATCTCTCGTTCCCGACAGTCGCGCGAGCTGTCCCAGATAGAACAATGACGGCGGTCTCGAGGCCGGGCCCCCCGCTGTGAATTACCTCCCCAGAGCCGATACGGCGTGACTTGAACGAGATGTATTTCCAGGCGGCATCGCTAACGGTGATGCCGTTGCTCCAGCCGTCTTGGTGGACGCTTCGGGGCCAATGCAGTTTCGCCATCTCGAACCTCAGTTATGCAAGCGCTTGCGCAGCGTAGAGGTCCGGTGTCCGCGGTGTCAACGTCGATGCGTCAGGCGACTTGGGTTCGGGTCGTCTCCCTGACCACCAAGTTAGCCGGAACGGTCATCGACGCCGGGAGCTCTCCGGTCTTGAGTCGCTCGATCACCATGCCAACGGCCATCGCGCCCATAGTCGCGTAGGGCACCGCGACCGTGGTCAACCGGGGCGACGAAATCGCCGCGAACGGGATGTCATCGAACCCTATGACGCCCATGTCACGTGGCACATTCACATCAAGATCACGGAGAGCATCGAGGAGACGGAGAGCCATCTTGTCGTCGTAGCAAAGCGCAATGTCGATGCCGGCGCCGACCATCTTGCGGGCGACCTTGGTTATCCCTTCTGTTTCGTCTAGCGACCATTGACGCAGCGGAAGCACACCATCGGTCTCCGCAACGGCTCGGGTCGCGGCGTTCCGGCGCTTCAAGTTCGACGCAACGTTCCAACCGTTGACATAAGCAAACCGGCGGTGCCCAACCTTGACCGCGTGGCGTACGGCGTCAGTGACGCCCGCCTCGTCATCCGAGCGAATGCATCCAACCGGCAGATCGCCGTGATAGCCGGCAAGGTTCTCTGTTGAGATGAAGACGACCGGCCGTCCACCAGACGCTCCTAGTACGTCTTTCTGCGCTAGTACTCCGCCAAAGACTGCGACGCCATCGGTCTGGTTAGATACGAAAATGCGCAACGCTTGCGACTCCTGGGGACCGCTGGCACCGATATTGGCGAGTAGGACCGTGTACCCGTGGTCAGCGGCGGCGCGCTCAAAACCGACAACGATCTGTCCGTGGACTGGATCCGTCACGTCAGGGATCATGAGTCCCAGGATCTGCGTCCGGGCACTCGCGAGGCTTCGGGCCGTGAGGTTCGGGACGTAGCCAAGCTGGTCCGCGACCCTCTGGATCCGCTCCCGGGTCGCCTGGCTAATCTGCCGGTCGTTGCGCAGAGACCTTGAGACCGTGGCTCCTGAAACCCCCGCAACCTCGGCCACGTCGGCCAATGTGACCCGACCTACGGGCATGGGGCAACACGCGTCGCACGCACCAAGAGAGGCGTACGTTCTTGGCACATGGCGGCCCGTACCAATGCGTCAGCCGAGGTGGCGTTCGGCCGCCGCCCGGATCTCTGTTGCCCGTTCCGCGATCTCTTGATCCGTACTGGTGATAGTGAGCCCATATGCGGATCCAAGGTTCTTGTCCGAGACGCCTATCCCCACGGTTATCGAGCGACTCACGATTCCGTCGGTCCGCGGCAGCATACCGCGACGGTACCCGGTATCGGCGGTGCTGGCGCAAGCGCAATCGAAGGGGCAGCCTTTGTCGGTCGCCGTCCGCCGATCCAGCAGGCTCTCCATATTGCTGTAGATGTGCCAGCCCGAGTCGGCCAAGACCTTGGAGCCGAGGTCGGCGGCAATCGCACGCGCCACCTCTTCCGTCGGAAACTGGAGCACAAGATGCGTCGCGATATCGCCGGCCGGGTCCGGTAGTTCTCGGAACTCGATGCCATCGATCGTCGACAGCGCCTCCTGAAGGACGTCGCGGTTACGTCGCAACGTCTCCAGGATCCCGTCCAGCTTTTCAAGCTGTGCGCGAAGGACGGCGCCCGACAGCTCGGTCATCCGGAAATTCAGGCCAAGAAAGGGTCGTCGACCGACCTCGATACCGTACCTCATGGGTGAGTGGCCCTGATCGTGGAGTGCGAAGCATCGCCGATATAGCGCCTCGTCATCCGTCACGATCATGCCGCCATCGCCACAGCTGATGGTCTTGTACTCGTTGAAACTGATCGCCCCAGCCAAACCGATGGACCCGACCCCCTGACCGCGATAGGACCCTCCGAATGCTTGGGCGCAATCTTCAATCAGTGCTATGGAATGTCGGTTTGCGATCTCGCGAAGCTCGGCGAGCCTCGCAGGGCTGCCGAGCATGTGGACAGCCATGATGGCCGCCGTCCGCGGTGTGATCCGTGCCTCGACATCGGCCGGATCAAGGTTGAGTGAGCGATCCACTTCTGCAAGCACCGGCGTGGCCCGTGCATAGACGATCGACGAAATGCTTGCGATGAACGTGAAGCCTGGAACGATGACCTCATCGCCCGGCCCGATGCCCAGCCCTTCGAGCAGGATCCACAACGAACTCGTTCCGGAGTTCGTCGCGAGGGCGTACCGAACCCCGATCCGCTCGGCGACGTCCGACTCGAGGTTCCGGACGTTGGCCTCGAAGCTCGGATCGTCATCCGGCCCGTACCGGGCGAGGTACCCGCTCCGCAGGACACGAACGACGCGATCGATCTCCTCCTGACCGATGAGTTCGCGACCTGGTCCGGGCATCCGAGCCTCCTCACGCAGCACCGTCCAGCGTCGGAAGTAAAACGAGGCCAAGCGCGGCCAGGGCCATTGTGCAGCGCGACCGACGCTTGCGCAAGCGCTTACGACCCGCGTATAGTCCTAACCACGGTGACAGCCAGACTCGTCGATAATGACCACTTGCGGCTCCGACTGGCGGCCGTGGACGCCCGGCGGCATGTGATCGAGGCCGTGGCTACCGCCAGGGCCGGCCATATTGGCGGCCCGCTTTCGGTGATAGACATCCTGACAGTCCTCTACGGTCGGGTCCTGCACATCGACCCAAAGAACCCCAACTGGACAGACCGTGACCGCTTCATCCTGTCGAAGGGTCACGCCTCGATCGGGCTGTATGCCGTGCTGGCGGTTCGAGGCCTGATCGATGTCAGTGAGCTGAAGACCTTTGATGCACTCGACTCGCGGCTGCAAGGGCATCCGGACATGGCCGTGTTGCCATGGCTCGACATGTCGACTGGATCCCTCGGACAGGGGCTTTCCCCGGGCCTTGGGATGGCCCTGGGAGCCCGCCTCCTCGGCAGGAGTTTCCACACATTTGTCGTGCTGGGCGACGGTGAGTTGCAGGAAGGACAAGTGTGGGAGGCCGCCATGGTGGCGTCCCGGTACGCCCTCGATGACCTGATCGTCATCGTAGATCGCAATGGTCTGCAGCAGTGGGGATGGGCCGGCGAGGGCGGCTACGGTGTCGGGAGTCGGGCGTCGCCGGTGGAGGACTGCCGTGAGAAATGGGCCGCGTTCGGCTGGAACGTGCTGGAGATCGACGGTCACGATCTCGAGCAGATCGCGGATGCGTGCGACCAGGCAGTTAACTCGACCGGCCGACCCTCTGTTGTGATCGCAGAGACAGTCAAGGGCCGTGGGGTGTCGTTCATGGAGGGTGACCCATCCTGGCACGCGCGCGTCCCGAATGAGGACGAGCTGGCATTGGCAATCGAGGAGCTCGCTGCGGCTCGGCAGGAGATCGAACGGTCAGCCGTCGTCCGGCCCGCGGATGTGGCGCCATGACGGCACCTGCTGCGGTCTCGCAGCGCGAAGCCTTCGGAACGGCGCTACTCGAATTGGTGGGTGAGGATTCGCGCGTTCTGGTGCTAGACGGCGACCTAGCGAACTCGACTAGGACAGACATCGTCGCTCTCGGCCGGCCGGAACAATTCCTGATGATGGGGATCGCGGAACAGAACATGATTGGCGTTGCGGCCGGCCTCGCCACCCTTGGCTTCGTGCCCTGGTGCGTGAGCTTTGCTGCGTTCATCGCCAACCGCGACCTCGACCAGGTCCGCGTGGTCGTGGCGCAGCCGAGGCTTAACGTCAAGCTCGCCGGGGCATACAGCGGCCTTCTGACAGGGAAGACTGGCAAGACACATCAGGACGTTTCCGACATAGCAACGATGCGAGCGATCCCTCACATGACCGTGCTGGCACCAGGAGACGCAGTCGAGGTTAAGGCGGCGTTGCGGGCTGCGACCGAGTTCATGGGCCCCGTCTACCTGCGACTCACACGGGACCCTACTCCAGCCATCCATGCACCGCCGTTCACGATCGGTCCGGCCATCACGCTGCGACAGGGCCGCGACGTGGGGGTCATATCGACAGGAGATCAGACCGCCCGGGCACTTGCTGCTGCCGATCTGCTTGCGGTTGAAGGAATCGAGTGCACAGTGCTGCACGTTCCGACGATCAAGCCTCTCGACGAGGAGCGGGTGATCGAGGTCGCCCGGTCGACTGGACGTCTCGTGGTGACGGAAGACCACTCGATCATCGGAGGCCTTGGGAGTGCCGTCGCCGAAGTGCTCGGAGAGCATCATCCGACGCCCATGCGCCGGGTCGGGATGCGCGACACCTTCGGGGAATCCGGACCGAATGATGCCCTGCTTGAGAAGTACGGTCTGTCCGTCCGGCACATCGTGGCGGCCGTATTGGATGTCGCTCGTCTATAGGAGTGATCGAACATGACAACGACTCGACGTCTGACCGCGGCTCAGGCTATCGTCGAATACCTGAAGAACCAGTGGGTCGAGAGAGACGGCGAGTCCCACGCGTTCTTCGCGGGCATTTTCGGGATCCTCGGCCATGGCAATGTCGCTGGACTGGGCGAAGCACTCGAAGGCACGCAGGACTCGTTTCGCCTGCACCAGGCACGAAACGAACAGGCGATGGTCCACGCGGCGATCGCCTTCGCCAAGCGGTCCAATCGCCTGAAGGCATTCGCCTGTACCTCATCAATCGGCCCGGGCGCAACCAACATGGTCACCGGCGCCGCCACGGCCACTGTTAACCGCATCCCTGTCCTACTCCTGCCTGGCGACATCTTCGCGACCCGGCGCGTCGCTCCGGTCCTCCAACAGCTGGAGCGCGAGGACAGCCAGAACGTGTCGGTCAATGACTGCTTCAAGCCAGTCTCAAGATACTGGGACCGGATCGACCGACCGGAGCAGCTGATCACAGCGCTACCAAGCGCAATGCGCGTCCTGACGTCGCCGTCCGAAACCGGCGCTGTCACCATAGCGCTTCCGCAGGATGTCCAGGCTGAAGCCTACGACTACCCGTCGCACCTGTTCGACCGTCGGGTCCATTCGATCCCCCGTCAGCGGCCAGACCGCGTCGCCCTGTCAAGAGCCGCCAGCCTGATCCGATCGTCCTCTCGTCCCCTAATCATCTGTGGCGGGGGTGTCATCTACAGCGCCGCCGAGGCGGCACTAGACGAGTTCGTCAAGGCCACCGGGATCCCGTTCGGTGAAACACAAGCAGGCAAGGGCGCGCTCCCATGGAACCATCCGCTGAACGCCGGTCCGATCGGATCGAATGGTGGCCTGGCAGCCAATCGGCTCGCCCGGGATGCGGATCTCGTTATCGCGATTGGGACCCGCCTTTCGGATTTCACGACCGCCTCAAAGACCGCCTTCGCGAACACGGACGTGAGGTTCGTCGGCATCAACGTGTCGTCTTTCGACGGGGCAAAGCAGGCCTCGCTGCCTTTGATCGGCGACGCTAGAGCGGCGCTCGAGGAGCTGACGCTTGCGCTCGCCAGCCCCGTTTGGCATGTGTCGGAGGAGTATCAGAGATCCGTCCAGAGCTTCCGCGATGAGTGGAGGAGCGAGGTCGATCGGGTCCGGGGCCTCGGTGGTTCGACTTTGATGTCTCAGGCGGCGGTGATTGGTATCGTCAACGATGCAGCGTCAGCAGAAGACATCGTGGTGTGCGCAGCTGGCGGGCTGCCCGGTGACCTACTGAAACTGTGGCGGACCGAGCGGAGCGGTGGCTACCACCTCGAGTACGGCTACTCCTGCATGGGATATGAGATCGCCGGCGGGCTTGGTGCGAAGATGGCAGCGCCTGAATCAGAGGTCTTCGTGATGGTCGGCGATGGTTCCTACCTGATGCTGTCCTCGGAGATCGCCACATCGATCCAGGAGGGGGTGAAGTTGATCCTCGTGATCGTCGACAACCACGGGTTCGGGTGCATCGATCGACTCTCTCGGATGAGCGGTGGCGACAACTCGTTCAATGACTTCCGCTTCCGTACGGAGACAGGCCGGTTGGACGGCGATGTGCTCCCGATCGATCTTGCGGCGAACGCGGCGAGCGTCGGAGCGCTTGTCGTGCGGGCGTCAACGCGGGACGAGTTGACTGAGGCACTCGCGGTGGCTCGGCAAGAGACGCAAACGGTAGCGATCGTGGTCGAGGTCGACGGTTCTATGTCGGTCCCAGGCTATGAGTCTTGGTGGGACGTACCGGTAGCGGAGGTCTCCGACTCACCCCTTGTGCGCTCGGCCCGCGACAAGTACGAGGTTAAGCGATCCACAGAGCGCTGGTTCGTCTGACCTCGATCGGCCTTCTACAAAAGTCGCCGCCCATCGGCTCCTCCCCGATGGGCGGCGACCTCGCTCCGGGGTCGCGCTAGGTGTGCAACTGACGTAGGGCGGTCACACCGGGTTGCCCGTCTTCTGCCTCAGTCGTTCATAGGGAGTCTGGCCTCCGAGACCGCCGTGCCGTCGATCGAAATTGTAGAAGTTCTCCCACTCGAGGAGGCGCTCGTTGAAGACGCCCGCATCGTCGATCACGACCCCATCGAGCATCCGATAGAACGCCTCGGCATCGATCCGGTGGGAGCGTTCGACCTTGCCGTTCAGCCTTGGTGTGGCAGGTCTGATATAGACGTGGCCGATGCCGCGATCGAGCACGTGATAGTGGAAGGCTGACTGGAACTCCGCGCCGTTGTCGGTCTGGATGCGCTCGACGCGGAAGGGCAGTTTTGCCAGGACGTAGTCCAGGAACTGGATCGCCGACTGCTGGTTGAGCCGGTCGTAGATACGGAGGACGCGCAGCCTGGTGCAGTCGTCGATCGCGGTGAACTGGTAATCCTTCCGGCGCGAACCCGGCAGGGGTGAGCTGAACTTCACGTCGATCTGCACGCGGTGCCCGGGTTCGGGCTTCTCGTGCCGCTTCCAACGCTCAGCGTGGCGCCGATAGCGCTGGGACGACGGCAACCGACTCATGTCCAGGCGCTTGAGGATCCGCCAGATCCCGGACGGGCTGAGCTCGATGTCGTGATAACGCTTGAGGTACATCGCGATCTTGTGCGGCCCGAAGTGGTAGCTCTGGCGGAGGTAGATGACCTTGCCGACGACTTCGACCCGGGTGGTCCTGGGGCTGACATGCGGCCGAGAAGTGCGGTCCCGTAAGGCCTCGAGACCGCCGTCCTCATAGCCTCGCAGCCACTTGTAGAAGACCTGCCGACTGATCCCGTAGTAGCGACTCGTCTTGGAGACGTTGCCGGTCAGCTCCTGAGCGTGGCGGATGATCGCCAAACGATGCGCAGCCCGCCGATCCAGCTCCCCTTCAGTCATCGGTCCTCCTCCTCGCGAGTGGACCCGATGTGTACACCATCTCCGTCAGTTCTATAAATATTGAGCGCGTCCAGATACGTCCGTGACACCGGGCCTGGACGCGGGGTGAGGTCC
>CAYRTS010000064.1:16583-18166 GCA_964427285.1 uncultured Anaerolineaceae bacterium | reverse complement strand
TCGCCCGGGATCAACTCACAGTTGAGCGTTCACAACGAGCTCCACGATCCCGGCCGCGGGCTGCAGTCTGATCGGTCGACCAAGCGGACTCGTCGCCCGGGATCAACTCACAGTTGAGCGTTCACAACGAGCTCCACGATCCCGGCCCCGGGCTGCAGTCTGGTCGGTCGACCAAGCGGACTCGTCGCCGCAATCAGCCCAGGTGAGTGCGGGTGAACCGGCGATTGAGTGGCCGGTGAGGGGTCGTCCGTAAGCTCTGCGTTGTCCTCGAGGTCCGGATGGCGGGGGGAATCGGCGGGCTCCCGTTGTCCGGACCGAGAGGACACCACCAACGACGCAAACGGGAGGCAGACGATGGCCGAGTCAGGACGGACGGGCTACGGACCGGCGATGACGGACGGGTCCGCGGCGACCGGCGCTGAACGTGGTGCCCTGCATCCGGCCCCAATGCCGAGCGGACCCTCGCCTGCAATGCTGGGCGGTCCCCCGGCCGCAACGCCGAGCGGACCCCCGCCCGTCGGTCGGGCGATCCGCGAGCTGCCGCTGGCCGAGCGGCCGCGCGAGCGCCTGGCGATGCGCGGGGTTGGCGGCCTGACCTCCGCCGAGCTGATCGGGCTGGTCTGGGGTTCGGGGACGCGCGGCCGATCCGCCGTGGACGTCGCCGCGGATGCGCTGGCCCAGCACGATGGATTGGCAGGGCTCGCCCGCGCGTCGGAGCCCGAGCTCGCCACGGTCTCGGGGGTAGGTATGGCGAAGGCCGCGCAATTGGTGGCGGCCTTCGAACTGGGGCGCCGCCTGCTCGCCGATTGGCCTGCCGGCCGCTGGACCATCCGCAGCCCCGCCGATGTTGCCGAGCGGCTCATTCTCCAGATGGGCCGCCTCGACCGCGAGGAGTTGCGGGTCGTGATTCTCGACACAAAGAACCATGTTCTGCGTGTGGCGACGCTCTACCAGGGCAATGTCAGCTCATCGCTGGTGCGCGTCGGCGAGCTGTTTCGCGACGCGGTCCGGTTGAACGCTTCGGCGGTCATCCTCGTCCACAACCATCCATCCGGCGACCCCACGCCGTCGCCGGACGATTTGCACCTGACGGCGGAGGCGCTGGCGGCCGGCCGGCTGCTGGATATCGCGGTCCTCGACCACCTCGTGATCGGTCACGATGCCTACACGTCCCTGCGCGACCGAGGCGTCACATTCGACCGGCCCGACGTCAGGGCGCGTGCCGCCGACGCCGCGGCCGGGTGACCGCGTCGTTCAAACACGGCTGCGCCACGCCCGCCGCGCCACGCCCGCCGCGCCACGCCAGCGGGGGTCTCCGCCCAAACCATTCCAACCGGGTTGGTGCAAGCGACCGATCCGGTACGGGACCCGCCGAGTGTTCCAATACCGCTGGAATCGATGACTCAATTCGGCCCGAAGTGGTCGAGTATTCCAGGGCGGTTGGTGAGGTCGACCGAACCGTGTCCGGTAGACCAACCCGACTGGAATCCGCACGGTCCGCAGGGTCCGCTCGGTCCGTACGGTCCGCAGGGTCCGCTCGGTCCGTACGGTCCGCAGGGTCCGCTCGGTCCGTACGGTCCGCA
>CAYRTS010000064.1:10608-16483 GCA_964427285.1 uncultured Anaerolineaceae bacterium | reverse complement strand
AGGGTCCGCTCGGTCCGTACGGTCCGCAGGGTCCGCTCGGTCCGTACGGTCCGCACCGTCCGCAGGGTCGCTCGGTCCGCTCGGTCCGCGCGATCCGCAACGGGTTGCACCGTCCGCTCGGTCCGCTCGGTCCGCTCGGTCCGCAACGGTCCGGACCGGCCCGACGTCAGGGGGCGCGCCGCCAATGCCGCGGCCGGATGACCGCGTCGGACAACCGGAATTGACCCCGTCGGACAACCGGAATTGAGCGGGTATACTGCCCGGACTCCGCGGGCTGACGCCAACGGGCCAACGGGCCAACGGGCCCACGCGACCGCCTCCGACATCGGCGACGCGAGCCAGCGCGACGATCCACCCGCCACGAAGGATTCGCCAGGCATCATGCTCGATCGGCTCCTCGGTCTCTTTTCGCGCGACATCGGGATCGACCTCGGGACCGCCAACACGCTGGTCCACGTGCGCGACCGCGGGATCGTGATCAGCGAACCATCGGTCGTGGCCATCGACGCGCGGACCCGGCGAGTCCTCGCGGTCGGCGCGGAGGCCAAGCGGATGGTCGGTCGAACGCCGGCCAACATCATCGCCATTCGGCCGCTACGCGACGGGGTCATCAGCGACTTTGACGTGACCGAGCAGATGATCAAGTACTTCGTCGACAAGGTCCACGATCGCGTGGGTATGCTCGCCCGGCCGAGGATGCTGCTGGGCATCCCGTCGGGCGTGACGGAGGTGGAGAAACGCGCTGTCCGCGACGCGGCCCTCAACGCCGGCGCGCGGTGGGCGCGGTTGATCGAGGAGCCAATGGCCGCCGCGATCGGCGCCGGCCTGCCGGTGAGCGAGCCGTCGGGCAGCCTGATCGTGGATATCGGCGGCGGCACGACAGAAGTCGCGGTGATCAGCCTCGGCGGCATCGTGGTCAGCCGGAGCATCCGGATCGGCGGCGACGAAATGGACCAGGACATCGTGGCGTTTGCCCGGCGCGAGTACAACCTGCTGCTGGGCGAGCGGACCGCCGAAGACATCAAGATCGCCATCGGCTCGGCCTCCCCGGGCGACTGGGATGCCCAGCGCGTTGCCCTGCGGGGTCGGGACCTGCTGACCGGCCTCCCACGCAGTGTCGAGGTGGGCGCGGACCAGATCCGCGAGGCCATTGAGCCGTCCGTCCAGCAGATCGTCGATACCGTCAAGGACACGATCGAGGAGACCCCGCCGGAGCTGGTCGCCGACATCATGGACCAGGGGATCGTGCTCGCCGGCGGCGGCGCCCTGCTGTCGGGCCTGGATCGGCGGGTGGCGGAGGCGACCCAGATGCCCGTCCACGTGGCGGACGATCCGCTGACCTGCGTGGCCCGTGGCACCGGCGTGGTCCTCCAGAGCCTGGACGAGCTGGCTCGCGTGCTGGTGTCCGACATCTACTCACGCCCTCCGCGCTAGCCTCGGCGGATCGGCGGCATGACTCAGCCGAACCCGATGACCCAGATCGTGGCGGGCCGCTCGGCTCGTCGCCGGGGGATCGCCTTCCTCGTCCTCCTGGGCATCAGCACGTCGCTGATGGCGCTCTCGTCCAACCCGTTCGTGGTCGAGGTCCAGAGCGGGATCAGCTTCGCCTTCCGCCCGATCCAGGGCGCCGTTCATGGTGCGGCGGCTCAGGTCGCCTCGGTTGCGGAGGCGATCGGTGAGATCGATCGACTGCGAATCGACAATGCCCTGTTGCTGGCCGAGAACGAGCGACTCAAGGCCGAAAACGTCCGGCTCGACGAGATCCGCCGCGAGAACGAGCTCCTGACCGGCCTTCTTCAGCTGCGTGCTGGGTTCGACTATCGAACGGTGGCCGCCACGGTGATCGCCCGCGAATCCTCCGAATTCCGACGCTTGGTCATTCTCGATCGAGGCGCACACCACGGGATCGCGGTGGGGGACGTCGCGATCGCGGCCGGCGGTGCACTTGTGGGCCGCGTTACCGAGGTTGGCCCCGACAGCGCCGCGGTCGTCCTGCTGACCGATGCCGAATTTACCGTCATCGGCCAACTGACCACGACCGCGGCGACCGGCGAAGTCGTCGGCCAGCTGGGCGCGGGTGTCCTGTTGATGCGGCAGGTCGACGCGAGCGAGCTGATCACCATCGGCGACGAAGTGGTGACCGCCGGGATCGAGCTGGGTGGAGGCCTCCGTTCGCCATACCCCAAGGGCCTGCTGCTCGGCCAGGTGATCGATGTCCGGCGCGATACCAACGATGTCGTCCAGACGGCCTACCTCCAGCCCGCGGCCAACCTGGACAAGCTCGAATTCATCCTGGTGATCACCGACTACGTCGGCGGGCTGCCGCCGCTCGAACAGCAGCCCATCAGCTGCGACGAACCGGACGGGACCCTGCCCCAGGGCGAGCAACCGTGCCTCACCCCGGTCGAGGGCCCATCGTCGAGCGCCGGCGGGAGTCCCGCCCCGAGCGCCCAGCCCTGACGTTCCCGAGGGGCGGGCTGCTACCCTTCGCGGCGATGAAGGGCATCGTTCTCGCCGGCGGAACCGCGACCCGGCTCTACCCGCTGACCATCGTCACCAACAAGCACCTGCTGCCGATCTACGACCGGCCGATGATCTACTACCCGATCGAGACGCTTGCCGGGATGGGGATCCGCGAGGTGATGGTGGTGGTCGGCGGCAAGAGCGTCGGCGACGTGGTCGAATTGCTCGCGGACGGCTCGGCCTTCGGGCTTGACCTGACCTATCGCTACCAGTCGGGGGCGCTGGGGATCGCCCACGCCATCGGCCTTGCCCGCGATTTCGTCGGCGACGACTCCTTCTGTTGCGTCCTCGGCGACAACATCCTGCGCGGCCCGCCGCTGGCCGACATCGCCGCGCAATTCGAACACGGTGGCTTTGGCGCGGGGACGCTGCTGTATCGCGTCCCGGATCCGGAGCGCTTCGGCGTGGCCGAGTTCGACGCGGATGGCCGCGTTGTCGCGTTCGAGGAGAAGCCCGCGCAGCCGAAGAGCGACCTGATCCCGATCGGGGTCTACTTCTTGCGCCCCGATGCGTTCGAGGTGATCGAGAGCCTGGCGCCGTCCGGGCGCGGGGAACTCGAGATCACTGACGTGCTCAACCGCTACATCCCGGGTGGCCGCCTGTTCGCGCCGGTGTACGAGGGCCACTGGACCGACGCCGGCACGGTGCCCTCGCTCATGCGCGCGGCCGAGCTCGCGGCAGCCGACGACGCGGCCGGGCGACTGGCACCGCCGGTCAGCCGGCCAACGGCCTGACCGGTGTACGGGTCAGCGGCGTGAGTGTGACCGGCCGGATCGGGAATCTCGACCAGCTCGTGGTGACCGGTGGCGCCGGGTTCATCGGCTCCTGCTACGTCCGCGACGTGCTGGGCCGCCGCGACGGTACGCGGATCACGGTGCTGGACAAACTGACCTACGCGGGCAACGAGGCGAATCTCGCGCCCGTTCGGGATGACCCGGAGATGGCCGCGCGGCTGACCTTCGTGCGCGGCGATATCGCCGACCCGCTGGTCGTCGGACCACTCGTCGAGACGGCCGACGCGGTCGTCAATTTCGCCGCCGAGTCGCACGTCGATCGATCCATCCTCGACCCGGAGGCGTTTCTGGCGACCGGTGTGATCGGCGTCCACGTGCTGCTCGAGGCTTGCCGCCTCGCCATCCGCCGACCGCGCCTCGTCCAGGTTTCCACGGACGAGGTCTACGGGCACATCGAGACCGGGCATGCAACCGAGGACGCGCCGCTCGCCCCACGTTCCCCGTACGCGGCGGCCAAGGCGGCCGGCGAACTGCTCGTGCGCAGCTACGTGATCACCCACGGCCTCGATGCCGTGGTGACGCGCGGTGCGAATACGTATGGCCCGTATCACCACCCGGAGAAGCTGATCCCGCTGTTCATCACCAATGCGCTCGATGACCTGCCGCTCCCGCTCTACGGCGACGGCCTCCAGCGGCGCGACTGGCTGTATGTGGCCGATCATGCCGCTGCGGTCGACTACGTCCTTCGCCACGGTGCGAGTGGCGAGATCTACAACGTGGCCGGCGGCGAGGAGCGGGCCAATCGCGAGGTCGTGGCGGCGCTGCTGGAACGGCTCGGCAAACCCTGGTCGCTGGTCCGTGAGGTGGAGGATCGGCCCGGGCACGACCGGCGCTATGCGATGGATGGGTCAAAGCTGGCCGGGCTGGGCTGGCGGCCAGGCATGTCGTTTGACACGAGTCTCGGGTCCACGATCGATTGGTATCGGGCCAATGAGCCCTGGTGGCGCTCGGCCAAATCGGGCGAATGGGATGGCTGGTATGAGCGCCAATATGGGCGACGATTGGCGGCTGGCCAGCCGGTCACGGCGTCCGGCGTCTCTGCCAGGGGCGCCTGATGCGCGTTGCGGTCACCGGCTCGGGAGGTCGCCTCGGCCGGGCGCTCCTCAGCGCGCTGGGCGACGCGCCCTTCACCGGACCGGCCGGACCGATCGCCTGGGATCGGGCAGCCTTTGACCTCGACGCGCCCGAACGGATCGGCGCGCTCCTGGACGCCGCGCGACCTGAAGTGGTGGTCCACGCAGCCGCCTGGACCGACGTTGACGGCTGCGCGCTTGATCCGGATCTGGCGATGCGGCGCAACGGGACCGCGACGGGGCTCCTCGCCCAGGCCTGCGCCGCGCGTGGGATCGACCTGCTCACGGTGTCGACGAACGAGGTCTTCGATGGCCGACGGACCGACCGCCGGGGGTATCGGCCCGATGACGAGCCCGCCGCGGCAAACCCGTACGGAGCCTCGAAGCTCCAGGGAGAGCGCCTTGCGACCGAGGCATTCGCGCGAAACGCGTCCTGCCAGCTCGGCATCATTCGGACCGCGTGGCTGTTCGGGGCTCCAGGGGGTGACTTCCCGAGCCGACTCCTGGCCGCCGCCGAGCGCGCCATCGCCGAGCACGAGCCGCTTCGCGCCGTCGCCGACGAATGGGGATCGCCGACCTACCTGGTCGACCTTGCCGAGGCCATCGTTGAGATCCTGGCTGCCGACGCGATCGATGGCATCCATCACGTCGTCAACGGCGGGATCGCCAGCCGCGCCGATTGGGCGCGCGACGTGGTCGCGCGAGCTCGCCTGGACGTCGAGGTCGTCGATGTGCCGCTGCGGACCTGGCAGCGTCCATCCACGCCGCCAACCTGGGGAATTCTTGCGCCCACCCCGCTTCCGATTGGCGAGCCGCTTCGAGTTTGGCCAGACGCGATGGCCGATTACGCCCCGGCCCTGCTGCGCCAGTCGAGGGTTCGGGCGTGAGCCTTGATCGTCCACCGTCCGAGCTGCCCGGCGTTCGCTATGGCGCCGTGGCGCGCCACGCTGATGTGCGAGGGACCTTTCGCGAGCTATGGCGGGCCCAGGACGTGGTCGATCTGGCGGGTGGGGCACCATTCGTCCAGGCGAATCACTCGACGTCGGCTGCCGGGGTCCTGCGGGGCCTCCACCTCCATCGCGGCCAGCTCGATTATTGGGTGGTCTCGGCGGGCCGCGCGTTTGTCGCGATCGTCGACGTGCGCCCGCTGCTCGAAGGATCGGTCGGTCCGCCGAAGGTGGAAACCCGCGAGATCGGACCCGATGACTGGGTGGTGATCCCGGCGGGCGTGGCCCACGGCTTCCTCGCCCTCGAGCCGCTGGAGCTGCTCTACCTCGTGACCAACGCGTACGACGGATCGGACGAGCTGGGTTTCGCCTGGGACGACCCGGCGGTTGGCGTTCCATGGCCGGCGCTCGCGGGTGACCGTGACGGCGGGCCGATCCTGTCGGATCGTGATCGGTCGAACCCGACGCTCGCCGCCCTGGTCGCGAGCCTGCGGGCCGGAGCGGCCTGAGCGGCTCGAGCGGCCTGAGCGGCCCGAGC
>CAYRTS010000064.1:4388-10508 GCA_964427285.1 uncultured Anaerolineaceae bacterium | reverse complement strand
CGAGCGGCCTGAGCGGCCCGAGCACCATTCGCGGGCCTGAGCGCCGTTCGGGCGCAAGTCGGGCGCAACGATGCGAAACGCGGTTCCCGCGGGCACCGCGTTCCGTGGATCGCCGACCGATCCCCAGCCCCCTGGACCGGACACGTGACGACTCGACTGAACTCGCGGCGACCCAAACGGACTAGCGGCGATGGGACCATCCCGCGATTGTGTCGCGGCCGGCTGACCGCGAGGGTTCCAGCAGGGATCGAGGAATCCCCATTCCCGCCCTCGCGAATCCGCCCGGAGCCAGTATTTGCACAAGCCTGCGCTCGCGCTCGTCATCGTCCTGCTCGCCGCATTGGGTGGTGCCGCGCCCGCCGCCGCGGCCGCCTCCCCGGCTGCCCCAACCCCGACCCTCGCCGCTCAGGGGATCCAGGCTGCCGCCAGCGATCCCAAAGTCGTGATCATCGTCGGCGCGACGCATGGCACCACGCCCAAATACCGCGCGTACGCCGACGAGGCCTACGCGGAGGCGATCCAGTACACCTCGAACGTCGTCAAGGTCTACAGCCCGAACGCGACCTGGGAGCGAGTCAAGGCGGCGGTTGCGGGGGCATCTGTCGTGATCTACATGGGCCACGGCAACGGCTGGCCGAGCCCGTACACCTTTGACCCCAGGTACACGACCAAGGACGGCTTCGGACTCAACGCCACCGCGGGCGCCGGCGACAACAACAACAAGTACTACGGCGAGCCATCGATCGCCACGCTCGACCTCGCGCCGGGAGCGGTGATCCTGCTCCACCACCTGTGTTACGCGGCCGGCAATTCCGAGCCGGGCCACGCCGAGCCGAGCGTGTCCGTCGCGCGCCAGCGGGTCGACAACTACGCTGCCGGGTTCCTCAAGGCTGGTGCCGCCGCCGTGATCGCCGACGGCCACTCAGGGCCCGAAGCCTATCTCCGGGCTCTGTTCACCACGGCGCAACCGATCGAACAGATCTGGGCCGGCCAGCACAACGCGAATGGGAACATCGTGTCCTTCCCGTCGGCTCGCACGCCGGGCGCCACGGCGTTCCAGGATCCGCGCACGCCCACCTCGGGCTTCTACCGCTCGCTGGTGGTCCGCACGGCCGGGGTGACGCTCGACGATCTTGTGACCGGTGGAGGCGGCGGCCTGAGCGACGCCGATACGGGCATCGACCCACCCGCTGTCACCGTCCCGGGCAATGCGGCGGTGGTTGCGGATGGGGCCAACCTGTTCGCCGATTCGTCGGCGAGCTCCGTGATGGGCACGCTCCCGGCCGGGACGCGGCTGCGGGTCAAGGACCAGCTGTCGGCATTCGGTTGGACGGACCAGCAGGTCGTCCTTGTGGGGGGCATCGACGACCCTGGGATCTGGGGCTACATGGCCGCACAGGACCTCGTCGGGCGAGACAGCCAGTCGCCGGCGCTGCGCAGCCTGGACATGGGCGGCGGCGCGATCTCACCCAACGGCGACGGCCTCGCCGACCAGGCGGTGGTCACGGGCAGGTTCACGGAGTACGTGACGTGGACCGCAACGATCCAGGATCCCAATGGCTACCCGGTCTACGAGGCGAGCGGCGCGGGTTGGGAATTCCAGCTGGCCTGGAACCCGCTGGCCACCGGCCAGTACACGGCCGACGGCTCGTACACCCTGACGATCGGGGCGCTGGATGCCTGGCAGAACAATCCGCTCGCGGCAACCCGGAAGATCCTGGTCGATTCGACGCCGGCGCAGCTCCTGGCCCTGACCCCTGGCCCCGCGACGACCTCGTGGCTGTCGCCCAATGGCGACGGCAACCGCGAAACGGTAACGTTCAAGGCCACAGCTTCGGAGCCGGGCACGTTCGCGGTCTCGGTTCGAGACGGCTATGGCAGCACCTACAGGTCGTGGACCGTGACCACGGGGGCGGGTGCCACCGCCGTGGCCTGGGACGGGCGCGACGGAGCCGGGGCGCCGGTCGCGGACGGCGCGTACGTCCTGTCCATCGCCGCTCGCGACGCGGCCGGCAACACCGGTCCGGGCGAGGATCGTGCGGTCAACGTGGTCACCGCGCTCAGCTCGGTGACCACGTCGGCGCCGGTCTTCTTCCCGCAGGACCTCGACCAGTTCGCCCCGACCACTGAACTCGCGTTCAGCCTGTCGCGCTCGATGGTGGTGACCTGGACGCTGCGCGATGCCGCGGCGAAGGTCATCGATACCCACCTGGCCGGCGTCGCGCTCGATGCCGGGACCCACACCTGGACGTTCGATGGCCGACGGTCCGACGGGACGATGCTGCCGCCGGGCCGCTACCTGTCCCATGTCGTGGCGACGGACGGGACCCTCGTGGCCGCGCAGTCCGTGGCCGTTGAGGCCGACGCATTCATTATCAAGCCAAGCGACGCGACACCGGGTCGCGGCCAGTCCATCACGATCACGGTCACCAGCGCCGAGCCGCTCGCCGCGAACCCGCGGGTGACGATCTCGCAGCCGGGCCTGGCCGCGTGGTCCGTGGCAACGGTCCGCCTGTCGAGCACGACATGGCGCGCCACGGCCAAGCTCAAGGCGGGCTCGACCGGACTCGTCACGTTCAAGGCGACCGGGGTGGACATCGCCGGTTCAACGCAGTCGACGGCGCGGCGCTTCCCGCTGCACTGAGGGAACCGCCTGCCTGGCCGGAACGTCGGCGCGGCGCACGCGGGCGGCCCGGAACCGCACCAGACCGCACCAGACCAACCCGTACTACTCTCGAGCGGGACCATCGCCGGATGGACGCCCCCGCCGCCCCGAGCCAAACTCCCCGATACTGGCAGCCTCACTGAGGAACCCTGTGTCGATCACGCGTCGTCGTCCCGCCCCGCAGCAGAGGCGCCCCATTCGATCCCGGATCGTCGCGCTGGTCAGTGGCCTGCTCGCAATCGCGATCAGCGCCCCCCTGGCGGGTGTCGGTGCCGCGGATTCCGGCGCTTCGGCATCGGCCGACGCGGCCTCCGGTGCTCTCCGCCCCACCATCCACTACGAGGATGCCGTCGCGCACGCGAACGATCGAATCGAGTTTCCCCCCGGTGAGCGGGTCACGATCGGGTTCGCGCCGCGCCTCGAGGACGACTGGCCGGTCGGCGGGGCATCACCGGGGCGTCTGCCGGCAGGCCGTCTGAGCGGCGCAGCGATTCGCAGCGCGCCACTCCGGGCTCCAGACGCCGGCGGCCCGCCACCTCCATCACTCGAGCGTCGGCCCAGCGGTCTCGCGGCCGACAGCCCGATCGGGGCGGCCCGTGGCGCCGTTTTCGCCCACCCGGCCGCGGCGGTCGATCCGGGCGGTCTGCGCCGCGAGGTGTTCGGATTCCTGCCCTACTGGGAACTGGCGGACGCCTCGACCACGCTCGACTGGGAGAAGCTGTCCACGATCGCCTACTTCGGCGTCGGCGCGGCGGCGGACGGCAGCCTCCAGATCACGAACGACGATGGGTCCACGACGGTCGGATGGAGCGGCTGGACCAGCGCCCAGATGACCGACATCATCGGCACCGCGCACGCCAACGGCACCCGGGTCGTCCTCACGATCCAGAACTTCGCCTGGAACTCGGCCGGGGTCGCCCGCCAGAAGGCCCTGCTTGGCAGCGAGGCCGCGCGGGCCAACCTGGCCTGGCAGATTGCCGCCGCCGTCCGGGATCGCGGTGCCGACGGAGTCAACCTGGACTTCGAGCCCATCGTGGCGGGCTTCGCGGACCAGTTCACAGCCCTCGTCCAGGCTGTGCGCGCCCAGCTCGATGCCGTCGCCCCCGGCTACCAGTTGACCTTCGATACCACCGGCTACATCGGCAACTACCCGATCGAGGCCGCCACCGCTCCCGGCGGCGCCGATGCCATCGTGATCATGGGCTATGACTACAAGAGCGCCTCATCCGGCACGGCCGGTTCGATCGCCCCGATCGGGGGGCCGGTCTACGACATCGCCGACACGCTCGCCGCCTACACCAGCCGCGTGCCGGCCTCGAAACTGATCCTGGGCGTGCCCTATTACGGGCGAGCCTGGTCAATCGCGGCGCCGGAGCTGAACGCGCCCACCATTTCGGCCGCCAAGTACGGTGCATCCGTTTCCGTGTTGTACGAGACGGCGCTCGAATTCGCGACGACCCACGGCCGCCGCTTTGACCCCGTCGAGGGGGTCGCCTGGACCACGTACCAGCGCGAGAACTGCACGAACACCTATGGCTGCGTGACCGCGTGGCGCGGGCTCTACTACGACGACGCCGAAACCCTGGCGGCAAAGTACGACCTGGTCAACGCCTACGACTTGCGCGGGGTCGGGATCTGGGCGCTCGGCTACGACGGCAGCCGGCCGGAGCTGTACGCGGTCATCAAGGACAAGTTCATCACCGACACGGTGCCGCCGGTGATCACCGCCACGACCGTCAGTGCCGCCTCGTTCTCGCCAAACGGGGACGGGCGAATGGACGTGACCGCAGTGGGCCTGACCGCGACTGGGCTCATCCGGTACGGCTGGCGCGTCGAGTCATTCATCGATGGGATCGCCGGCCCGGCGATCGTGGAGGGCCTGGCGGACGGCACGGTTCCCGGATTCACCTGGGATGGCCGCGGCGTCGACGGCGTCGTGGTCCCCGACGGGGCCTACCGGATCACGGTCTGGACGGCCGACGCCTCGGATAACCGGGCTTCGGTGGAGCACCTGGTCGTGCTCGATTCGGCGTTCCCCGTGCTCAGCGCAACCGCCGCCCCGCTGACGATCTCGCCGAACGGCGATCGCCGCTTCGACTCGACCACGCTGGGCATGGTCTCGAGCGAAGGGGTGAGCGGGCGCGCCCGGGTTCTCGACAAGGATGGCTTGGCGGTGCGGACCTGGAAGTTCTCCGCCCTGGCCGACGGCAGCTGGGCGTGGGACGGAACGGACGCGACCGGGACGCTCGTCAAGGACGGCGTGTTTAGCTTCCGGCTTGACGGCATCGATGCCGCCGGGAACGGCACGGTGCAGCAGATGCCGGTGCTGGTTGATCGGACGATCGCCAACATCACCTGGGCCCGATCGTCGTTCAAGCCAAAGCTGGGCCAGAAGGATCAGCTCGCCATCAAGCTCACGAGGGCGGCGACCGTTTCAGTCTCGATCTATCGCGGCAAGACGCTCGTCCGCCGGGTCTGGGTGGACAAGTCGATGGGGGCCGGCACATGGACCTGGTCCTGGAACGGCCGCGATGGTCACCGCGAGCTCGTTGAGCCCGGGGTCTACACGGCATCAATCAGCGCGACCAGCTGGATCGGTGTGTCGCGCCTGACGCGCACGGTTACGGTCAAGGCTCCGTAGGCCGATGATCAACCCGGGGGCGGGGACAGGGGCCGGTGCGGGGTCGGCGGCTGGGGCCGGTGCGGGGTCGGGGTCTGGCGTCTGGGTGGTCCTGCCGACCTACAACGAGGCGGACAACATCGGTCCGATCTCTGCGGCGATCCTGGCCGCGTTGCCGGAGGCGACATTGCTCGTGGTCGACGACAACTCGCCCGATGGAACCGGGCGCCTGGCCGACGAATTGGCCGCGGCCGATCCGCGCATCCGGGTCCTGCACCGGGCCGCCAAGGAGGGGCTCGGGCGGGCGTATATCGGCGGGTTCGCCCAGGCGCTCGGGGGCGGCGCGCAGGTCGTTGTCCAGATGGACGCCGACTTCAGCCATGATCCGGCGGCGCTCTCCTTGCTCGTCTTGCCGATCCTGGGCGGCGAGGCAGATCTCGCGATCGGATCGCGCTACACCCGTGGCGGCGGCGTGGTGGACTGGGGCCTTGGGCGCCGCATCGTGTCGCGTGGCGGGAGCCTGTTCGCCCGAACCGTCCTGGTCCTTCGCGTGAACGACCTGACCGGCGGCTTCAAGGCCTGGCGGGCCGCAACGTTGGCGGCGGTGCCATTCGACGGTGTCCACGCGGGTGGCTACGTCTTCCAGATCGAGATGACGTTCCGGGCCAGTCGCGCGGGCGCCCGTGTCCGCGAGGTCCCGATCACCTTCCGGGACCGACGGGTCGGCCAGTCCAAGATGCACCGCCGGATCATCGTCGAGGCCCTCGTCGTCGTGGTCCAGCTTCGGGCGGAGGAGCTTCGCGACCGACTGTTCCGACGCCCACGACGCTCGTGA
>CAYRTS010000064.1:2868-4288 GCA_964427285.1 uncultured Anaerolineaceae bacterium | reverse complement strand
CCGACGCGGTCAGTGCCCCCGGCGCAAGTGGTGCCCCCGGCGCGGTCAGTGCCCCCGGCGCAAGTGGTGCCCCCGGCGCGGTCAGTGCCCCTGGCGCGGTCGCTCGACTCGGCGGCCAGGCGCCCGCGATCACCCGGGGACTTCGTGTCGTCCTCGACGTTCGGCCGCTCCAAACCCCAGATCGAGCGCCGCTGACCGCGACCTACCTCGATGGGTTGCTTGGCGCCTATGACGCGGATCCCCTCACCGGGGAATCCTTCGCCTTTTTTCTGCGATCCGATATGTCGGATCCGACCCCGCGCTACGACCGGCTCGACGTGGTCGGCCGCCGGCTGCTGCCGCCAACGCGGATCCTGGGGGCCGCGGGCATGACCGTCGACCCATTCATCCTGCGGGGCGCCTCGCTCGGGGTCGCTTGGCGGGCGGAGCGTGGCGGGGCGGCCGGCGCCGTCTATCACGCGGTCGGCGGGGGGCCGCTGCCGATCGCGCCGGGGCTGCCGGTGGTCGTGACGCTGCTCGATCTCGCGCCGTGGGAGATGCCCGGGGCGTTCCAGACCTCGCTCGCCGGGAGATTTGGGCATCGACTGCGCGCGCAGCTGTTGCGCGATGCGGCGGCTGTCATCGTCGGGACCGAGAGCGTGGCATGGATCGCGCGACGCGTGCTGCACCTTCGGCGCGAACGTCTTCACGTGGTGGCCATGGCACCCCGGCCCGCCTTCACGTCGGGGTCCGCCCGACAGTCGGCGCGCGAGGTGGCCGGGATTCGTGGGCGTCTGGGTGTCGGCGAGCGATACCTGGTGTTCACCGGTCGCTACGACGCCCGCCTTGACCATCGTGCCCTCCTGGGTGCCCTTGCCTCGCTGGCCGCCCGGCCGCGTCCGGACGGTCTCGACGCGTCGGTGGCGTGGCCGCCGCAGATCGTCCTGGCGGGCGCGAGCCCCGCTGACCGGGCATCGATCGCACGCGCCGCATTCCGGCATGGGGTGGGTAGCTCGCTTGTCTACGCGCCAACGCTGTCTCTAGATGCGCTGGCCGGTCTCGTGCGCTCAGCACGGGCGGTGATCCTTCCCGTCCTCTCGGAGTCGACCGGGCTCCCGATCGTGGAGGCGCTCGCTGCGGGAACGCCGGTCGTGGCCTCGGCCGTCGGCGCCTTGCCGGAGCTCGTGGGGCGGGCCGGGCTGCTCGTGGAGCCGGGTGACGCGGAGCGGCTGGCCGTGGCGCTGGCCGCAATCTGGGCGGATGACGACGTGCATCGCCGCGTGGCGGGCGCAGCTCGCGAACGTGCCGCCGGCCCGCTGCCTACCTGGGCGGACGTCGCCGCCCAGACCCGGGCGATCTACGCGACGGTCGGGACCCGGGCTCGGGGCCTGGGCTGAGCGGCGCTCCCACCTTGCCGCGCCCTGGCCTGCTGCGGCGCCCG
>CAYRTS010000064.1:0-2768 GCA_964427285.1 uncultured Anaerolineaceae bacterium | reverse complement strand
GCCTGGGCTGAGCGGCGCTCCCACCTTGCCGCGCCCTGGCCTGCTGCGGCGCCCGCGAGCCGGCCTGCCGCGGCGCCGGCCTGCTACGGCGCCCGGGCGCCGACCTGCTGCGGCGCCGACCTGCTGCGGCGCCGGCGCGCCGGCCTGCCGCGAGTCACTGAGCCAGGCGCGAACAGGTCGTTCAACTCAGGGTTGAGGGAATCGCACGAACGCGCTCGGCCGAGGCGCCACATTGCGATCTGGGATCGCGGCCGTCCACGTTCATCCGGATCTCGCAACTGGTGGTTTAGGCCACCAGCGACGAGGAGCCGGCGCCGGCCTGCTGCGGCGCCGGCCTGCCGCGAGCCACTGAGCCAGGCGCGAACAGGTCGTTCAACTCAGGGTTGAGGGAATCGCACGAACGCGCTCGGCCGAGGCGCCACATTGCGATCTGGGATCGCGGCCGTCCACGTTCATCCGGATCTCGCAACTGGTGGTTTAGGCCACCAGCGACGAGGAGCCGGAGCCGGCCTGCGCCCGAGCCAGCCCGCCCGCGCCCCCGCGCCCGAGCCAGCCCCCCCCCGCGTCCCCGCGTCCCCGCGTCCCCGCGTCCCCGCGTCCCCCGCCCCTCCCCGGCCTGACTCCGGCGCACCTGTGTTGGGGCTACAAAGACTCCGCCTGCCCTGACCGGCCACCATAGGTTCTCTGATCCTTGTCGACGTCCTCAGCCAGGAATCCTGACTGCCACCCAGGCCGGGGCTCGCGGCGTGTCCGTGGCCAGCTCGCCGACCGGCGCGCGCACCCCGAAGCGACCAGCTCACCGAAGCGGCCAGCACCCCGAACAGGCGGGCGCACGCTGACGGCGCGCGCACCCCGAAGCGGCGCGCGCACCCCGCACGCTGACGGCGCGCGCACCCCGAAGCCGCACCCGCACCCTCACGGCGCGCGCACCCCGCACGCTGACGGCACCCGCACGCTGACGGCGCGCACCCCGAAGCGGCCCGCAACCCGAAGCGGCGCACGAACGCTGACGGCACCCGCACGCTGACGTAGCACACGACTCAGGATGGGGACGGACTCGGCGCTGGCGAGGGCGATCCCGACGAGTTCGGCGAGGCCGCAGGGGCGGCGCCGGGCAGCGGACCGTCCTCGATCGTGATGGACGAACCCAGCGGCATCACCTGGATGAACGTCTGGCCGATCGTCAGGGTCACCGGTTGGCCGGCCGCGTCGAAGAAGCGCGTCGGGTCCGTCAGCGCCGTCTTCTCCCAGGTGCCCTCGATCGTTCGTCCGTTGGTGGCGATCCACGCCTTGCCGCTCCCGACCACCCTGGCCTCAAGTCGCTTCTTGTCCGACCCGTCGTTGAGCGGGCCGAACGACACGAGCATGATCACGACATTCCTGGGCGCGACCCGACCGCCGTCGGCGGCATCGATGTGCTCCTTCGCCCCGGTGACGCCCCGGAGGTAGGTGTTGGTCGCGCGGTTGTAGTCGTAGACCACGGTGTTCTGTGGGTAGACCACCCGGATGGTCCCGCCGATCGGTCGCTCATCGAGCGGCGCGTCCGGCCCGAACCGCCAGACCGGCTCGATCGGCCCGTTGATGGCCCCGACCCGGGTCGCCATCACACGCAGCGACTTGGCATCCGAATAGACATTGTGCGGCGATGAACGGAGCTTGATCCGTCGGTAGTAGGTGCCGCCCCAGCGGAACTCATCGGCGTCGAAGACGAGCTGCCCATTGCCCTCGGCGCGCAGCGTGGCCATCGCCTGCGGTGAGCCGCCGACATGGCCGTACACCGCATTCCACTCCGCAGCCCAGGCGATGAAGTATGGCCTGGCACTGCGGACGGGACCAACGTCGATCGGCGCCGTCTCCTGGAACACCATCATGTAGCGCGGGACGCCGCCCTCGGCCGGTGCCTGCCAGACGATCGAGGCGGCGTTGAACCCGGATTGGGGCCGAGCCCGTGGCGAGTCATCGATCATCACTGCAATCGGGTGCTGTTCTGCGTCGCGCGGGCTGACCGGGCGGCCGGTCAGTGGCGCCGGGATGGTGATCGGCGTGGGACGAGGCGTTGGCGTCGGGGCTGGCGTGGGCGACGGGGTTGGCGTCGGGGTGGGCGCCGCGCTCGCCATTGGTGATGGCCGAAATGATGGGGAGGCCGCGGCGACCCGGTCCGTCGCTCCCGGTTCCGATCCGAAGTCGAAGGCTCCGATTGCGATCGCCCCAATGATCGACACGGCGACCACGCCCACCGCTGCGGTCGCGGCCAAGCTGGACCGGCTCACGCTCTGAACACCCGCAATCGATCCTCATCAACCTGCCGTCTGACCGCGCGGCGCTGCCGTCTGACCCCGCGGCGCTGCCGTCTGACCCCGCGGCGCTGCCTTCCCGCGCTGCCGGCGGAGGATACATGACGACCGCCTGCACGGCGCCCGGGACCGGGCGGGCTTGCCGCTCAACTGCTGGTTGCTCTCCACGCATGAACGTACACGGACCATCACGGAGACTGCCATCTGGGCGCACGTCGCTGCGTGACTGTCGGTATTGTGCAACTCCCGGTTGAGCGCCAGATCACGAGCAGGGCGTCCGCAACCAGGTTCGCGATCGATCGTCAGCGCGACGCACGCCGACGCGCACGGAACGACCCGGCGGCGTACGCTGCCCCCGACCGCCCCGACCGCCCCCCCCACCCCGCGCTGCCCGAACCCCCCCAACCCGCCCGCCCCGACCGCCCGCACCAGCCTGACACGCCCAAGCCCGCACCGCCCTGCCTAGCCAACCTG
>CAYRTS010000063.1:0-18177 GCA_964427285.1 uncultured Anaerolineaceae bacterium | reverse complement strand
GCCTCGTCTGAGCTTGGCCCGCGCGATGCGCGACCGCTCCGGCGGCCGCGCCGGCCTCAGCGACGCGGCGTCCGGCTTAGCGGCGCCGCGTCAGGCGTGTCCGGCTTAGCGACGCCGCGTCGTCCGCGCCGCGTCGGGCACGCCGGCCTCAAATACGCCGCGCGACCACCAGCAGGTCGTAGCCAGGGTTGACCCGCAAGGAGCGGCGAGTCAGCCAGCCAGGAGCCCGCCAGCTGCCAAGGAGGCCCAGGAGCGCGAGCCCGCGCTCCACCGCGAACCCCGCGGAAACGATCAGGCTCGCATATCGATGGCGGGCCGGCGCGAACCCCTCCTGGATCAGGATGCGGTCTAGATTCGAGCGATCGAAGAAGAACAGGTGCTCGGGGACCTTGCGCCAGCCGAGCCAACGCTTGCCTGATACACGGGCGGCGAGGCTGCCCGAGTCCGGAGTTGACAGGATCAGGTGGCCGCCCGGGCGAAGGATTCGCCGGACCTCCCGGAGTGTCATTGCTGGGTCCGGGAGGTGCTCGATGACCTCCCACAGCGTGACCACGTCGAAGGCCGCGTCAGGAAAGCGGATGGACGCGAGGTCGCCCGTCTTGACATCGACGCCGAGCTCGGTTCGGGCATAGTCGGCCGCCCATTGGCTGGGCTCGATCCCGACCGCATCCCAGCCGATCGCATTCGCCTGCTCGACGAAGAACCCGGTGGCCGCGCCTACGTCCAGCAGCCGCCCGTGCGTCGCCGGCAGGTCCCGCAGGCGATCGCGGAACGTCCGCCGCCAGTTCTCGGCCTCGGTCGCGTAGCCCTCATAGCCACGCTGGCGCGAATCGGGGCTGACGTAGTAGTACTCGCCGTACAGGGCGGTCAGCTCGGCCTCGGTCGGTTGCGGATCGAGGAAGCGAAGGCCGCAATCGGTGCAACGAACGATTGCGTACCCGTTCTGGCTGCGCTGGTGCCGACGCTCCCGGCCGCCGCAGACGACGCAGCCCGTCGCGGCATCGGACACCCTAGAACAGCCCCACGACGTTCCCGTCTGCGTCGATGTCGATCCTCTCGCCGCCCGGTCGCGACGGCAGCCCGGGCATCGTGCGCATCTCGCCGCAGATCGGGGTGATAAAACCCGCGCCGGCGGACAGGCGGATCTCGCGGATCGGGACCGTGAACCCGGTCGGGCGCCCCTTGAGGGCGGCGTCGTGGCTCAGCGAGTACTGGGTCTTGGCCATGCAGATCGGCAGGTGCCCGTAACCCAGGTCCTCGAACTGCTTGAGTGACTTCGCCGCGGCCGGCAGGAATTCGACCCCGGCGGCGCCATACACCCGGGTCGCGATCGTTTCGATCTTCTGAGCCAGCGGCATCTCGTCCGGATAGAGCAGACGGAACGCGGATCCGCCGCCGGTGGCCACCGCCCAGACCGCCTCGGCGAGGGCTGCGGCCCCGGCCCCGCCATCGCTGAAGTGCGTGGCCACGACCGCGTCGACGGCGCCGGCCGCCAGGGCGACCTCGCGGATCGCCGCCACTTCGGCCGGCGTGTCGGTTGGGAACGAGTTGATGGCCACCACCGCAGGGACGCCGAACATGGTCACGTTCTCGATCTGCTTGGCGAGATTGGCAGCCCCGCGGCGGACGGCATCCACGTTCTCTGCCAGCAGGGCCGGATCCAGCGGCTTGCCCGCGACGATCTTGCCGACCCCGCCGTGCATCTTGAGCGCCCGAACCGTGGCGACCACCACGGCCGCATCCGGGGAGAGCCCCGAGGCGCGGCACTTGATGTCGAAGAACTTCTCCGCGCCCATGTCGGCACCAAAGCCGGCCTCGGTACAGACGATCTCGTTGGTGGCCAGCGCCAGGCGATCCGCGATGATCGAGTTGTTGCCGTGGGCGATGTTGGCGAACGGCCCCGCGTGTACAAAGGCCGGCCCGCCCTCCAGCGTCTGAAGCAGGTTCGGTTTGATGGCGTCGCGCAGCAGTACGGTCATCGCCCCGGCGACGCCCAGGTGCTCCGCGGTCACCGGCTTGCCGTCGGTCGTGGTGGCCAGCACGATCCGCCCGAGCCGCGCCCGCAAGTCGTGCAGGTCCGTCGCCAGGGCCAGGACCGCCATGACTTCCGAGCCAACCGTGATCACGAATTCCGTCTCGCGGGTCACCCCGTCCTCGCGACCGCCCAGACCGATGACCACGTGGCGCAGCGCCCGGTCGCTGATGTCGACGACCCGCGGCCACAGGATCCCGTGCGGATCGATGCCCAACGGGTTCTTGTGATGGAGGCTGTTGTCCAGGAACGCTCCCGCCAGGTTGTGCGCTGCCCCGATCGCGTGCACATCGCCCGTCAAATGCAGGTTGAAGTCCTCCATCGGGATGACCTGGCTGTACCCGCCGCCGGCCGCGCCGCCCTTGATCCCGAAGACCGGACCCAGCGACGGCTGCCGAATGTTGACCGCAGCCTTGTGGCCAATGTGGTTCAGCCCCTGGGCCAGCCCAACCGAGGTCGTCGATTTGCCCTCGCCCAGCGGCGTCGGGGTGATGGCCGTGACCACCACGTACTTGCCGCGCGGGCGTTCGGTCTCCAGGCGACGGATCGCCTCCAGGGTGACCTTGGCCTTGGTTGGCCCGTAGAGTTCGAGTTCATCGTCCGCGATCCCAAGGTCGCGGGCCACGTCCACGATCGGGCGCGGCCTGACGGAGCGGGCGATCTCGAGATCGGATGGAAAGGTCATCGGTCTCCTCTGTTGGTGAGGGGCACGAGCGGCTTGGTCGCTCGATCGTCGGTGGACTGGCGCTCACTCGCCTGGCGCTCGGCGGCTCGGATCAAATGGGTCAGCAGCAGCGCGTTGGTGAGCGGCCCCACGCCGCCGGGGACCGGTGTGATCGCCGAGGCAACCTGGCTGGCCGACGCAAAGTCGACGTCACCCACGATCTGCCCGTCGACCACGTTGATCCCGACATCCACGACGACCGCCCCCGGCCTGAGCATGGCCCCCGTGATGAGGCCGGGTTTGCCGGCGGCCACCACGACGATGTCGGCGCGCCGCACGTGGCCCGCAAGGTCGCGGGTCCGCCGATGGCAGACGGTCACGGTTGCGTCCTCCTTGAGCAACAGGACGGCCGCCGGCATCCCGACCACCGCGGACCGACCGATGACGACCGCCTCGCGCCCCTCCATCTCGACCCCGGAGCGGCGCAGGATCTCGACGGCCGCGTGGGCGGTGGCAGGCAGGAAGCCGTCGTAGCCCAGGTGAAGGAGACCGGCGTTCAGCGGGTGGATCCCGTCGATGTCCTTGTCCGGATCGATCGCATCGATGACCGCTCGAAGCCGAATCGTCGGCGGGAGCGGCATCTGCACGATGACGCCGTCCACCGCCGGGTCCTCGTTGAGCGCCCGGACGGTGGCCGTGACATTCGCCTCGGTCGCCTCGCCGGCCAGCTCGACGAAACCGGCATCGATCCCGACCTTGGCGCAGCCCCGCAGGATCCGCTCGAGGTAGACCGTCGACGGCGCGTCCACGCCCACGATCAGTACGCGAAGACCCGGTGGCCGGCCCTGGGAGACCGTGAATTTGGCCACGTCCTCGGCGACAACGACGCGAATCTCCGCGGCGATCGCCCCGCCCTCGAGCAGCCTGGCGCCCGAGGCGGTCACTCGATCACTCTCGCACCGATGCCCGGATCGGCTCGCGCGGCTGGCGCGGCTGGCCGCTGCGGATGACGTCGCGGGTCGACTCCGCCAGGAGCCCGATCTCGGCGAGCAGCACGTCGACCCGCTCGTTCAACACCCGCTCGTGGGCACCATCCCCCATCGAGGGTGCGTTGATCAACACATTGGCGGCTGCACCATGGGCGGCCGCCTCCCCGAGCAGGGCGGCGACGAGCACGTCGCTCGAGGCGTTGACGTTGCTGCGACCGGCCAGCGCCTCGGCGGCGCCGACCAGCTCGAGGGATGCCTCGACCGCTCCCAGCGGCGCCTCGGCCGCGAGGCGGGCGGCGGCACGCAGGGCGACTGAGCGTGCCTCGCGCTGCTCGTCCGTGTCACGCGGCAGCTTGAGGGCCGCGGCGTACACGGCGAACGCGGCGGCGTCCTCGTCGGCGAGGTTCAGAAAGCGCCCCACCAAACCCTGTCCAGTCCGGGCTGCCCAGGCCAGCAATTCCGCGTGCTGCGCGTACCGAGGCCGATCCGTCGACAGCGCGACAACCATGACCACCAAGCCTGCGCCAAGGCTACCGGCGACCGCCGACGCACTGCCGCCGCCTGGCACGGGCGCCGCAGATGCAAGGGCCTCGACGAAGCCGTCGAGCGTCATGTCGCGGATCCGGGTCGGAGTAGCCACGATCCGATTGTACGGGCGCGGCTGGGCCACCGAACCAGAACCAGGACGCGCTGGCCTGGTATCGACGAGCCCCGGCCCAGATCGCCTACTGCGCCGCTGCCACCGCCGCGAGCAGCTCCTGCGGATCAAGTGCCGGAATCGCGGAGTTGACGAAGTCGCGACGATCTCGCGTGACGATCGCGGTCGCACCCATTGCGCGTGCTGCCTCATGCAGCACAGCATCCTCGTAGTCGACGAAGGCGATGTCGAGCGCGCTGTCCAGCACGTCACGGTCAACCAAGGCGACCTCGAACAGGCCGAGTAGTCCGTGCACCTGCTCGCGGGCCCGGCTGCGGCCGAAGTCCTTCGCCGCGATGTAGTAAACCGTCGTCACGGTCGTCGCGCAGATCGAGCCCTTGAGTCGCCCGTTGTCCACCAGTGCGAACAGCTTCGAGGCCGCATCGACGTACGGATCCCGGTCCATCAGGACGTCCAGGATCACGTTGGTGTCGAAGAGGACGTTCACCGGTGCTTCTCCTCGAGGTGGCGGCGGTAGTCACCTTCCGTTGTCGAAGCACCCCTGAGCGAGCCGATCATCGCGCGAACGCGCGGCGTGAGGTCGGTACCGGGAATCGGCTCGTCCGCCTCGATGAGGGCGAAGTAGTTAGAGACCAGCTGAGAGACCGACTTGCCAGAGCGTTCGGAGTAGCGCTTGGCCCGGTCGATCAGGCGGTCATCAAGACGAAGGGTCAACTTGGTGTTCATGCGGAACCTCAAGACGTACAATCAGCGTCGTAACTATACGGCGTGGTGTCGTCGAGGACACTGGGGAGGTGTGACCTGCTTCCCTGTCACGACCCGAGTGTCGGCGCGGGGCGGACGCGGTACCGGCGCGCCCACCCCGAGCCGACGCGTGGGGCCGGCAAGCGGCGGGAGGGCACCGCTGCCGGGAAGGTGAAATCGGACGATCAGGCGGCCAAGCCCGCGGCGTCCTCCAGGCCGTTCACCGTCCAGCGGCGAGCCCGGTGCTGGTAGATCAGCGAGAGTCGCGCCTTGGGCGTGACCACTTCGAACAGGGTGCGCGGCCCGGTGACCACCGGGTATGCCGCGGCTTCCTCGCGGACGACCGTAAGTCGGGTGATCGGCAACCGCTCCTCACCCCAGGTGATCTCGCGCGGGCGGCCATTGAACCAGTTGGTTCGGACCTGGACCTCGATCGGTTCGACTCTGATGAATGCCATGCGACGACTCCTTTCGCGAGGGCGTCCCGCCGTCCTGGAACGGTCGCGCAGGCCGCCGGGGTTTGCCTGATGTCGTCCGGGGCACGCGTCCGACAGAACGTCTGTTCGATTACCCCAGACTCTAGACCGAACACCTGTTCGATGTCAAGCGTCTTCAGGCGGAATCTCGTCGACGTCCGTGTCACCTTGGCTGTCACTCGGTGGCATCTCGTCAGGGTGCGCGGAACGGTCGGTTGGATGGCCGCGGGCTCGCCGGTCCAGCGGGTTGCGCGGATCGCGCTCGAACGGTGCAGGCAGACCCGCATCCAGCAGCCGCGCCCGGGTGAGGGCTCGATCGCCAAACCGGCGGCGGAGCGAATCCGCCGCCTCGACGGCCCGGCGCCGCCGTGGCTCGATCGGCTCGAACAGCGCCAGCTGCTCGCGTTCCCCAAGACCCGAGGCCGTGACGCCAAGAAGGCGGATCCGTTTCCCACGCACTTCCTGTCGCGCCAGATCGAGGGCCGCCCGGTAGATCGGCTCGGTCAGATCCGTCGGCTCGTCGAGCGTTCGCTGGCGGGTGATCGTGCGAAAGCCCGAGTCCCGGATCTTGACGGCCACCGTGCCGGCCCGGACGCCGGCCGATCGGAGACGACTGGCCACCCCATCGGCCATCGCCAGCAACGTGCGTTCGATCACCTCCGGGTCGCTGGTATCGACCTCAAACGTGTGCTCGTGGCCCACCGACTTGGCCGGATCGCCCTCGTGGACCGGATCCGCGTCGATTCCTTGAGCGCGCCCGATGAGGGAGGCACCGTGCTTGCCAAACCGTCGCACCAGGAGGTCCGCCGGCAGTGCGGCGAGATCGCCGATGGTGAGGACCGAGTATTCGGCCAGTGCCGCAGCCGTCTTTTCGCCGACCCCCCATAACCGGCCGATCGGCAAAGGCGCCAGGAATGCGGCCTCCTCGCCGGGCGGCACGACGACCAGGCCGTCCGGCTTGCCCAGGTCCGAGGCGACCTTGGCCACGAGCTTGGTGCCGGCGACGCCCACGGACACAGTGAGACCCACCTCGGCCCGGACGGCGGCCTTGATCTGGCGTGCAATCGATTCGCCATCACCAAACAGCGCCGCGGACCGCGTCACGTCGAGAAACGCCTCATCAATCGAGATCGGCTCGATCTGCGGGGTAAAGGCGCCCAGGACCTTCATCACGTCGCGGCTGGCCGCCTGGTAGCGCCGCCCATCAACCGGCAGAAAGACGCCGTCCGGGCAGCGCCGATACGCCTCGCGCAGTGACATCGCCGAATGAACCCCAAACACGCGGGCCTCATAACTGGCCGCCGACACGACGCCCCGGGCGTCCTCGCCGCCCGCACCACCCACGATCACGGGTCGCCCGCGAAGCTCCGGCCGGTCGCGCTGCTCGACTGCCGCAAAGAACGCGTCGAGGTCGACATGGAGGATCGTCCGCTCGGTCACCGGCCTATCATCGCCCCGCTGTGCGTGTTTCGACTGAAGCTGCGGACGACCCGACAACCTCCCTGGATCGCGATCGGGAGTTCCTGGAGCCCGAGACAGCGGAACCAGCGCTCGATACCGCCCCGGCCGGCGTGCAGTCGCTGAGCGGTAGGCAGGTTCTGGCGGTTGCGCTCACCATGGCCAGCGGCGCCGTCCTCGCCTGGTTCGTCCCCCTTGCAGGCGTGATCGTCGCCTGGCCGTTCCTGTTCGCGGTGCCAGGTTGGGCGCTCGTGTCCCGGTGCGTTCCGCATCTTGCTGCGCCGGGTCGAGTCGGCCTGGCCATCGTCACGAGTGTCTATCTGTCCGCGCACATGACGAATGTGGTCGCGAGAGCAGGTGGGTTCAGCCGGGCCGCGGTGCTTGTGACCATCGTGCTCCTGGCCCTTGGGACCGTCATCCTCATCCGCGTCCGCCACCCGTGGTTGGCAGCCCCGTCCCGGCCATCGCTCGCAGAGATCCGCCGGAGTCTCCTCGGCGATCGTGAAGCGTGGCTGATCGCCGCAGCCGTCGGGCTGACGATCCTCGCCATCCTGGGGTTCAACGGCTGGCGCCAGACGGCGGACGGTGTCGTGTCGGGCGGCTGGAACTGGAGCGATCTGCTGGTCCACGTCTCGATTGGATCGAGCATTCAGCACGGCAACTTCCCGCCGGAGGTGCCGTACTTCGCGGGCGAGCCGCTGACCTACCACTGGTTCGCCGATTTCCATGGGGCGATCGTGGCGACAGCAGCGGATGTCGAGATTGTTCCCGTCTTCTTCATGACGAGTGCCCTGCTCTCGGCGGCTCTGGCCATGCTGGTCTGGGCGCTGGCGTTACAGCTGACGCGACGGCGGCGTGTGGCGACGATCGCGGCCATCCTCGTCTGCTTCGGTGGAGGGATGGGCTGGATCCGGCTCATCGGGGATCTGGCGACCGGCGTGGGCACGCCGATCGATCTGATTACTCAGCACCCGTATGACAACACCTGGGAAGACGACTGGCCGTTCTTCAGGATCGCCTCAATCCTTGGCACCGGGCTCTTGCCGCATCGAGCGACAACACTTGGCCTCCCTGGACTGGTCGCCGTGGTCTTGCTCGTAGCCTCGAGCCTGAACCGAAGGCCCGCCGGCATCCTCCTCGCCGGGATGGTCGCTGGGTTGCTCGCTCCGTTTCAGTTCTTCGCGTTTCCGGCCAGCTACCTGATCGTGCTGCTGTACGTCGTCATGACGAGACCGAAACCGTCGCGCGCGCTCATTCGTGACGCGATGCTGTTTGTCGTCCCAGCCGCGCTGGCGATTCCGTTCATCGCAGGGGCGGTCGCGCAACAGGGTGACATCGGCGCGTTCCGCCCGGTCCTTGGCTGGAGCGAAGCGAGGTTCGCGGGCGGGCCGGCGGCGGTCGTCTTCTTCTACATCACCAACCTGGGGCTGCCGTTCGTGCTCGCAGCGGTGGCGGCCGTCGCGGTGCGGAGCATGCCGAGTCGAGGATTCCTCGCGGCGTGGACGCTCACGCTATTTTTCATTCCAAACCTGGTCGTCGTAAGCGCGGTCGAGTTCGACATGAACAAGTACTTCCAGATGATGTGGATCGCCGTGGCCATCCTCGCTGCTGGGTTGATCCGCCGCTGGCCGATACCCGCCATCGCAGCCGTCCTTCTCTTCTCCTCGATCTCTCCCGCCCTCGTCGGGCTGTGGCACACGTGGAGTCCGTCGCTGGTAATGCCCCAGGCGCAACTTGACGCCGCGCGATGGATCGAGGCCAACACACCGGAGCGCGCCGTCTTCGTCACGGAAGCGTTCATCAACAGCCCGATCGATCTCGCCGGCCGCCGCCGAATCTCCACGTTTGGACCGTACGTCGCCAACCTGGGCTACGAGCCGCAGCAGCGGGAGGCCGACACCCTGGCGATCTATTGCGATGGTGCGGATGAAGCCGCCGAGCGGATGGCCACCTACGGCGCCACCCACGTTCTCTCATCAGGCGGCACACCAGCCTGCGCCGGCCCTCCCACGAACTTCCAGGGGAGCCCTCGATTCGAGACGATCTATGACGTCAATGGCGTCTCGGTATGGCGACTCGTCGATCCCTAGCCTGATGCCACCTTCGTGCGGGCCGCCGACAGGTCGCCCTTGTCCTCGAGCCGGACGGGGATGCGCTTGAGGTCCAGGCGGTACTTGAGGAGCAGGTAGATCAACTCGACATCGGTGGCGAAGCGATCGATCCTGGTCACCTTGAACAGGGCCTCCGCAACATCGCCGCGAAACAGCTTGAACCCGCACTGCGTGTCATAGATCCCACCGGTGACCAGCGTGCGAAACGCGAGGCTGGCGACCTCGGACATCACGGTCCGCAGGAGACCGACCGACGCATAGGATGATCCGGGCAGGGTGCGGTCGCCGACCGCCGCGTGGAAGCCACGGTCGCGGATGCACGCGAGCGCGTATGCCAGCGGTTCGGTGCCGTAGGGCAGATCGGCATCGGTGAAGCCGCGAACCCCGCCGCGCGCGACGCCCATGCCGGCACGGACCGCTGCGCCCTTGCCGCTGTTACGGGGCAGGGCGATGGTGCGCACGCCGGGCAGGCTGGGTACCGCATGCAGCGTGCCGTCGCGGCTGCCATCGTCGACCACGATGACCTCACCCGCGATGCCGAGGTCCGCGAACGCTTCGACGACCCGCGTCACTGTCGCGGCGATGTAGTCGGCGCTGTTGTACGCAGGAATAACAAGCGACAGGACCGGGATCGCCACCTGGCGGGCCTCGCCGGTGTCATCCTGCGGCACGGTCAGCGCCCCTCGGCCTCGGCACCCGGCGGCTCGGTGGAGTCCACGATGGATCCCGGCTTGACGTGGAGCGCCCAGATCGCGCCAACGCCGATGAGCGCCGGTGGGAACGTGGTGATGATCCGCATCAACAGGATGGTCGCCAGGCCCTGCTCGGGCGTGTAGCCAAGCCCGGTGATGATGGCCACACCGACGAACTCGTACGTACCGATCGCCCCGGGGGCCGCCGGGATCGCGAGCGACAGAGCGATCCCGCTCAGGAACAGGATTGCCTGGACCGGTCCGAGGTTGACCCCAACGGCCTGCAGGACCGCCCAGGCGACGAGGATGGCGGTCATCGCCAGGACCGCCGTGAGGCCCAGGAACGCCACGGCCGAGGGAGCGTGGCGCAGCGCTCCGGCGCCGGCCGCCAGCCTCCCGGCGATTCCGGTGATGGCCGTCGCGATCCGGGTCGATGCCAGCGCAGATCTGGAGATCACCAGCCAGCCGCCGACGGCGACGACCACCCCCGCCCCGCCAAGCACGATGGCGTAGCCGGTCAGCGCCTGGAGCTCGGAGGCGCTGGCGATGATGAAGCTGGACAGGACCGCGAGACCGAGCATCGTCAGGCCGTCGCTGACCCGCTCGATCATCACTGTCCCGAAGATGGCCAGCCTGGGCGCTTTGAAGGTTCCGGCCGCCAATACCGCGCGAGCGACGTCACCCAGACGAGCCGGCAGCACCGCGTTCGCCGCGAAACCCAACGTCAGGTAGCCAAACGCGAGGCGGTAGGGCGGGCGGACCGCGGCGCCCTCCACGTTGAGCAGCAGGACGTGCCAGCGAAGGGCTCGGAGACTGAGATCGACCAGGACGATCAGGAACGCGGCCACGATGCCAACCGGCGCGGCTCGCCCGATCGCCTCCGCGGCTTGGGGGAGGTTGACCCGCGACAGCGTGACGGCGAGGAAGACGGCGCTGATCGCGATCCCGACCAGCAGTCGAATGAGCGCCGAGCGCGCCACGGGCAAGCCGCTACTCCTTCGCGACGCGGTGGCTGTTGGCGCGCGGACGCGCAGGCGTTGGTCCTAGCCCTTGGGCTCGACGATGATCGTGACCTCGGCGGTCATCCCGGCGAAGACCTTGATCGCCACCTTGTAGGTGCCCAGCGTCTTGAGCGGATCCTCGAGATCGATCTTGTGACGATCCACCGTGATCCCGCGGCGGCCGAGCGCGTCGGCAATGTCCTTGCTGGTGATCGAACCGTAGAGCTTGCCGCCGTCGCCAACCTTGACGCCCATCGTGAGGGTGGTGCTGGCGATCCGGGTTGCCGCGATCTCCGCATCCGCGCGCTCGCGGACCCGCTTGTCCTCGCGGCTCGCGATGTCGTGCTGCCAGGCGCGGTAGGCGCCGCCGGCCGCGGGCACGGCCAACTGCTGGGGAATCAGGAAATTGGTCGCGAAGCCGTCGGCGACCATCCGCATCTCGCCGCTCTTGCCCAGCTTCGGCACGTCCTTCGTCAGAATGACCTTCACGCGCTGCGTTCCTCCTTGGTGATCCAGGCCCGCATCCGGGGCCCCAGACCGAGTTGGCCAATGACATCTCCGGCGCCAGCGATCAGGCCCGGAACCCGACGGATCGTCCGTCGGACCGGACCCGGCGTCAAGCGCCGCACCTGGGCGACATCGCGATCGAATGCGGCGCGGTCGATCCCAAGGTCGGTGAGCTTCTCATCGAGCAGGTCGACCGGGACGCCGTCGAGGAACAGATCCACTGCGAGGACCACGACCACGAGGTCGTCGATCCCGCCGATGACCGGAATATAGTCTGGCACGAGATCGCGCCCGACGATCAGGTAGCCCGCTGCGGCGGCGAGCAGGGCCTTGCGATTGGCCGGCATTCGATCATCGAGCAAAAGTGCCGTTACGAGCCGGGCGTAGGTCGGGATTCGGCGCGCGACGGGCAGGAACGCGGCGAGCTTGAGGGCGCGGCTGAAGCCCGCGCGACCACGCGATCCTCGGCTGTGCTGTGCCGTCTTGCGCACCATCGCCCGCCGGGTGCCTCCTTGTACTGGGGTGGCGGAGTCTAGCAGCCTGCTGGGCTGGGGCAGGCGGTCGAGGGTAGGCCTTCGGGGCAGGCCGTCGGGCGCCGGGAGATGGCGCGCGCCTCGCAGGCGCACATCCTGAACAAATGAGCATGGCCGAACCTGATGTCGTACCGATTCTGCAGATTTTCGGGTCTGGCCGCGCTGGCATGTCGAGGAAGTGCGCCTGGTGGGAGCACTCCCGGCTGGCCGCTCCCTCGCGATGACCCTCCGTCCCACCTTGACATCGAACGTCCGTTCGCTATCATGGCTGACAAGGAGGCGCGAGTGACCAAACACGACGCCGAACGCAAGCTCAGAATCATTGACTTCATCGCCGCTACCCTGCGATCGCGCGGCTACCCGCCGTCTGTCCGCGAGATCGCTCGCGCGGTCGGATTGGCGTCGACGTCGGCCGTCCATCACCATCTCCAGATCCTCGAGCGGGAGGGCTACCTGGAACGAGGGGCGGCCCAGTCGCGGGCGATCAGACTCACCCCGACCGCCGCGATCCGTCTCGGGCTGAGCAATGAGCTGGTCCCACAGGCCACCGCCGCCGACGCGCGGGTCCTGCCGATCATCGGAGAGATCGCCGCGGGCGGTCCGATTGAGGCCTATCAGGATGCGACGGAAACGATGGCTGTCCCTGATGTGCTCGCTCCGGGCGGTGACGCGTACGTCCTGCGGGTTCGCGGAGATTCGATGATCGAGGCGCACATCACCGATGGGGATTACGTCCTGATCCGGCCACAGACGACGGCCCGCAATGGCGACATCGTCGTCGCCCAGGTGGAAGAGAACGCGGTCACGCTCAAACGATTCTTCAAGGAGAAGGACCAGATCCGCCTCCAACCGGCGAATCCGGCATATCCACCCCAGCTCTACGACGACGTCAGAATTCAAGGCAAATTGATCGGGGTAATACGCCGGTTGGACTGATAGCGGTGCCCTGGACCGGCCGATGCCGTCGTTGTCGGCTCCGCGGGCTCGCTCACGCACCACTAGTGCGCTCACCTGCTCGCCTGCTCGCCTCCGCCTTGCCCTCGGGCCGTCCGGGACGCCGATTCTCTAGACCTCATCGTGCTCGCTGGCCGCCCTCGCCTGAACCGCGCTTCGCGCCGATTCTCATGACACCTGCCGCGCTGCTCGCGTAGCGGCCGCTGTTTCTTGATCGTGGATATCCACTGAGTCGTCCACAACGCGTCCACCGTGGCTCCAAACTCGTGGATCGACTGGACTCCGCGGGCCGGCTTCGTTGATCGGCCAACGAGCCTGGCTGCACACAATGACGACTCAATCCGCCGTTGGAGTTCGCTGCGCGTGATCGATCGACTGCCGCCCCAGAGTCTTGAAGCCGAGCAATCCGTCCTCGGGGCGATCCTGATCGATCGCGACGCCGTGATCGAGGTCGCCGAGTTTCTGCGGCCGGCTGACTTCTATCGCCAGGCCAACGCGCGGATCTACACCGCGGTCCTGGACCTGTTCGAGCGCCGCGAGCCGATCGACATCGTCACGGTCGCCGAAGCGCTGGAGCGGCGGGACGAGCTCGAAGCCGTCGGCGGTCGCGCCTACCTCTCGAGCCTGTCCAACGAGACCCCGACCGCCGTCCACGTGACCCAGTACGCGCGGATCGTGGAGCGCAAGGCGGTGCTACGGGGGCTCATCAGGGCGGCCGGGCGGATCGCCGGGATCGGCTACGAGGACCCGCCGGAGGTCCAGGGAGCCATCGATCGGGCCGAAGCAGAGCTGTTTGCGGTCAGCCAGAAACGGGTCAACGCCGGCTTCAGTCCCCTCAAGACGCTACTCCACGATGCCTATGACCGACTCGATTACCTGCACGCCCATCGCGGCGAGATCAGCGGCGTGCGCACCGGCTTTACGGACCTGGACACCCTGACGACGGGTCTCCAGAAGAGCGACCTGGTCGTGGTCGCGGCCCGCCCGTCGGTCGGCAAGACGAGCTTCGCGCTCAATATCGCCGAGCACGCCGCCGTCCGCGAGCGCAAGAGCGTGGGCATGTTCAGTTTGGAGATGAGCAAGGAGCAGCTCGTCCTCCGACTGCTCTCCAGCGTCTCGAACATCGATTCCCAGCGGCTGCGCAGCGGCTTCCTGGAGGAGATGGACTTCGCCCGGATCGCCCCGGCGATGAACGCCCTGTCCGAAGCCCCGATCTACATCGACGACACGCCCAACATCTCGGCGATGGAGCTTCGAACCAAGGCCCGCCGGCTCCAGGCCGAAAGCGGGTTGGACCTCGTCATCGTCGATTACCTCCAGCTGATGCAGGCAACCACCACAAACCGCGACGCGAACCGGGTCCAGGAGGTCTCGGAGATCTCGCGCGGGCTCAAGGCACTCGCCCGCGAACTCTCGGTTCCTGTCGTTGCGCTATCCCAGCTGTCACGGCAGCCGGAGATGCGCGAGTCCAAGGAACCGCGCTTGTCGGATTTGCGCGAATCGGGCGCCATCGAGCAGGATGCGGACCTGGTCCTCTTCCTCTGGCGAGACAAGGAGCGTGGCGCCGACGACCAGGAGCAGGACGGCGAGTTGATCAAGCTCAAGCTCGCCAAGCATCGCAACGGACCAACCGGTGAGATCGACCTCTGGTTCAAGAAGAAGCAGACCCGGTTTGTCTCGTACGCGTCGGAGCGCTACGCGGAGGCGTAGAAGACGGCGGCGTACGGTAAGAGGCGGCTGCGCAGACAAGACACCCGGCAATCGGTCGCGTACGCCAATGAGGCTGGAGTTGCGACCGGATCCGACTGGCCGCGGTTGGGGCGACGGGCCTCGGTTGGGGGGCGACGGGCCGCGGTTGGGGGCCGCTTACTCGCCGGGCAGCAGGGGCCGCAGCGAGAACGAATAGACCCTGCCATCGTCTGGCCCGATCAGGGTGACACCAAGGAAGCCGCCTTCGAACGGGTCGATCCCGAGGGCTTCGACATCCGCGGCCGTGAGAATCCGGACCGGCATCTGGAGTCCATTGGGGTCGGCGTCAACGACGAAGTCCGAAGGCGCGATGGTCGGCCACGGCCATGACCGCGCGTCGGGGGCACCGACCTGGCCCTCGAACAGCGCGCCCCGGTAACGCTCGGGTACGAATTCGGTCGTCGCGATGACGCCATTGGCATCGATCGTCCGCAGGCGCTCCGACAGCCTGGCAAAGGCCGCACGTGCCGGCCCATCCGCCATTCCGTCGAGTTCCAGGCCGAGCGCGTAGATCGCGACGGTCTTCGTGAGGCCGCCCGCGTTGAGCGTGAAGACGGTCGTCGAAGCATCCGAGATCTGGTTATTTGGGTAGTCCGGTCGGGCGATTCCGAGACCACCCTCGCCAAGCGCATAGGCCAGAAGATCCTGGATCTGGGCTTCGGTCAGCTTCGCCGTCCGGAACGTGTGAAGCGGCATGACCGAGCCAATGGACGGCAGCGGATCGAGCATCGGGTTGCGGAAGATGATCGTTCCGTCGCCGTAGAGCGTGAAGATCGGCGCCTCGGCGGCGCGGAAGCCCGCCATCACGAAGCCGCCGCCGTCCTCCATCTGGAGAACGATGTCCGTGGGACCGGTCGGATGGTCAATGGTGCCGAAGTCGGGCGTTTCACCAGGCGCCCCGGAGGCCCCGGATCCGGCGGTCGGGGAGTGCGAAGGATTCGATGGTGGGGCCCCTGCGGTGCCGGCGGAGCAGGCGGCGAGGGCGATGATCAGGACGGCCATAGACAGGGATCGAGGGGTGGTAGACATGGCCGCCCGACGCCGAGCTGTCTGGATCGGTTCCGGGGAGCGCGAAGTTGGGGGCTGTTGGGGGCTTGACGGCACGGGTATCTTCCTCGCTACGAGTTCCGGGTCATGCCCCGGGCCGAGCGTTGGCCCTGCCCAATCAGGTGCGCCCTCGCCGACCCGTTAGCAGGCCACGCGGGGCTCCATCGACATGGCGTCCGAGCCGAGCGTGCGAGCCGAGGAGGGTCTGGAGAGGGTGTACCAGGACCGTAGTCTGACCTGTCGCGACTGCTCCGAGGAGTTCATCTTCTCGGCCGGCGAGCAGGCCTTCTTCGCTACCAAAGGGTTGACCAACGACCCGCAACGGTGCCCGGCCTGTCGTGCCGTGGCCAAGCGAGCCCGCTCGAGTGAGGGTCCACGCGAATTTCACGCCGCGATCTGCGGCGCGTGCGGCGGTCAGGCCGTCGTGCCATTCGCGCCACGCAACGACCGGCCGGTCTATTGCAGCACGTGTTTCGACAAGGTTCGCGCCGGCACGCTGACCGGGACGTCGGTCGGCGGCTAGGCCCAGCAACGGGGTCCCTGCCCAGCAACGGGGGTCCCTGCCCAGTCTGGCGCGGTCGCGAGCGTCCATCCGAGCCCGGGGGACATCCGTCCGACTCTACCTGAGCAGCCACGAGGTCGGCCCGGCAACGGGCCGGCCTCATGTCATGATGGTCCAAGGAGGTGCAGCGGGTGGGTGTCATCATCATCCGGGAGATGGTCGGAACCAGCCCTCGATCATGGAGCGACGCGGCGCGCCAGGCGGTCGCCACGGCATCCAGGACGGTGCGCAACATCGTGACCGTGGAAGTTGTGAAGTCCACGGCGGTCGTCCGTGACGGCGAGATTGTCGAGTACCACGTCGAGGTCAAGATCGGGTTCGAATACGAGGCCTGATGGGTAGCAGCTGGCCCGTGAGGGGCCGGGTGAAGCGCGCGGTGGGCCGCAGCTAATCGGCAGGTGAGCGGCGCGCGCCATCATCACCGGCATGCCAGGTTCCCGCGCCAGCATTGACATCGCGCCCGGACGCTCCGTATCGTTCGTGCCACCTCACTACGCGCCGCGCACGGGGATCGGCAATTCGTGGGCACCGATGACCGCTGGTCCGGATCGGTCGGCCTTCTTCGGGTCCCCGTCGCACGGAGCCACAAGCGACGCCTTGAACCGCTACCCAATCCAGCTGTCGAAGGTTCAGCCGCCGTCCCTGCGCGACGAAACGCTGGCCCGGGATCGACTGCTGGACTGGCTGACCGCCAAGATCCACAGCCGGGTGATCCTGCTGCTCGCCGACGCCGGCTACGGCAAGACCACGCTACTCGCCGACTTTGCGCGACGGACGCGGATGCGGACCCTGTGGTACCGCCTCGAGGACGACGATCGGGACTGGATCGCCTTCCTGAACCACCTCGTCGCGGCGGGTCGTGAGCACGACCCGGCGTTCGCCCCGACGACCGCGTCGATGCTCAGCGACATGTCCGTCGGCAGCCCCACGCGCGACGCCGCGATCGACGTCTTTCTCCGCGAGCTGCCGGCGATCGCCGAATACGGTGCAATCCTGATTCTTGACGACTTCCACCTCGTCGACGACTCGCCTGACGTGAAGATGATCGCGCGTGAACTCGTGGCGCGGGCGCCGGAGCGCCTGTCGATCGTTTTCGCCAGTCGACGGGCCCCCACGATCCCGTTGGCCAGGATGCGAGCCTCGGGCGAAGTTGCGGAACTCGGGACCGACGACCTTCGCTTCGACGCGGCCGAAACGGGTCGCCTGTTCAGCGAGACCTACGGTCGCGCGCTCGACCCGGACGTGCTGGCGGATGTGGCCGCAAGGACCGAGGGTTGGGCGGCGTCGCTGCAACTGGTCCACGCGGCCCTGCGCGACCGGTCGCCCTCCGAGATCCGACGCTTTGTTCGAAATTTGAGCGGCGCCGACCAGGAGTTGTATGACTATCTCGCAGAGGAGGTGGTGGGCGACCTGCCCGAGGACCTCCAGCAATTCCTCATGCGCACGTCCATCCTCCAGTTGGTCACCGCTGGGCTCGCCTCGGTCGTTGCCGAGATTGACCCGGCCGAAACGGCGCGCCTCACGCTCGCCGCAGAACGACTGACCCTCCTCAGCCGACCAGATCGGAACTCGACGACCCCGCAACGCTTCCATCCGCTCGTCCGCGAGTTCCTGGAAGCACGGCTGCTGTCATCTGCCGGCCGGCCGGCGGTTGCCGCACTGCACCGGCGCGCGGCGGAAGCCGCTTCCGCCTTCGACTGGCGCGTCGCCGCCCACCATTTCCGCGAGGCCGGTGACATCGACCGTGTCGCCACCGTGGTCGCCGCGGCCATCCCCGAGATCATGGGCAGCGGCCAATACGTCGTCGCCGCCGACTACATCGAGCAAATCCCGACCGACCTACGACCGTCCGCCTTGCACCTGATCGAGTCGCGGATGGCCATGCAGCAGGGCCAGTACACCCTGGCCATCAAGTTGTCGAGTGCCGTGCTGGAGGGCGCCGTTCCCGGATCCGCCGAAAGCGACCACGCCCTGCTCAACCTCGCGACCATGCACTTGCA
>CAYRTS010000062.1:9508-18207 GCA_964427285.1 uncultured Anaerolineaceae bacterium | reverse complement strand
CCTGAACCTGAACCCACGGTGCCGAAGCCGCGACGCGGCGGGCCCTCAAGGTCCGCCTCGGGCACGTTTGCCGAGCAATCGCTGATCGACGAGCCGGTACTGCCGCCGCCGGGCAGCACGCCGGCCCCAGTGGCCATCGTCCCGTCAACCTCGCCGCCGGTTGCCCCGCCGATCGCGCCTTCTTCGGCTTACGGAGCCCCAACTCCGATCGCAGCCCCGCCGCCGATCGCCCCCCGCTCCGACACATCTCGGCCGTTCCAGCCGGCGCCGGTTCGCCCCGCACCGGCACTGCCACCGGCCCGCCTGCCCTCCGCGCAGCCTCCCGCGCGCTTGCCGGGGGCAGCAGCATCAGCAGCGCCAGGCGTCACCCCATTGCAGCCACCGGCGGTGCAGCCTATCGCCCGGAAACCCACCGCGGAAACTGCGCCCAAGCCCCGTCCGCAATCCACCGTGGAGCGTCGCGTTGCCCAGCCGGGCGATCGAATCTGCAGTGCCTGCGCCGAGCCAAACGATCCGACTCGCAAGTTCTGCCGCCGCTGTGGCAACAGCCTCCAGGAAGCAGTTGTCGTCCTCGAGGTCAAGCTCCCATGGTGGCGCCGCATCTTCCGGCGGAAGCCCAAGCGACGCTACGAGGCCGGTGAACGTACCAAGGGCATGCGACAGGGCAATCCGTCAGGTCGACCAAGCGGCATCCGCGTGACGTATGCGATTCGATGGGCACTCGGGATCCTCTTCGCGTTGGGGCTTGTCGGGTACGTCGCCATTCCGTCGATCGGGGGCATCATCAACCGGGTCATCCGCACCGCCGTCGAGCAGGTCGAACGCGTCGCCACGCCAAGCCTGGAACCGATGCGCCCGATCAGCGCCGAGGCGAGCGAGGAGGTCGAAGGTCATCCGATCGGCAACGCCGTCGACACATTCACGAACACGGACTGGCAAGCGGGCGCACCTGCTCCGAGCCTCACGCTCCGGTTCGAGGCACCATTTGAGTTGGGTGCCATCATTGTTCACAACGGCGCCAGTGCAGACGCCTTCCTCGAGCTACGGCGGGCCGAAGCCATCGAGATCGTGTTCGCCGACGGCTCCGTTCAGCGACTGGACATCCAGGACATCCACGACCCGCAGAGCTTTGATGTGTCGGGACCGGCCGGCGATGTGCTGACCATCCGGGTCGTCGCGACGTTCGGGCCCGACGGTGCGCCCCTGGCGATCTCGGAGTTGGAGTTCTTCGCGAAACGCTGATCCTCGAGGCGCTCGTCAGCGCTCGAGCACGCCGAGTCCATCGAGGACGGCCGCGTAGTCGCGCCGATCGCGGGTGGCTGCGCTGGGGTCGCCAGCCAATTCATGCGCATCAATGAGCAGGCGCCAGAGCGAGTCCTGGTACCGATCGATCGCGAGGGCTGAGCGACACACACGAACGACCTCGGCGAGGTCGCCCAACGCCGCAGCGTCCTCGGCGATCGCCCGCGCGGCTTCGACGGCTCCCGCCCGATACCGCTCCCGATGATCGACGACCCAATCGGCCGGTCCGTCCTCCGGCAACAGGTCCGCGTAGGCGCCGAGAGCCTCCACGAATGCGGCTCGCGAGACTTCCCCTCGAACCCTGGCCGCACGCCCCGCGGCGAGCGCCCGATCGAAACGCCAATGGTCCACCGATACGAGGGGGACGGCGAGGCGGTAGGCGTCCCCATCACGAGCGATGACCCGGGCACCATCGGGGCCCATCGTCGCCACGAACGCCCCGCGAAGCGCGGAGATTGCCACGTGCAGGCTCCGACCGCCGGTCTGGGCGTCCGCAGCGGGCCACAGGGCCTCACAGATGACCTCGCGATGCACGCCACCCTCGACGTGCAGGGCGAGGAATCTCAGGACCGCTCGAGCTCGCGGCTTGACGCCGTCCAGGGAAACAAGCCGCCCATCCACCTCAAACGCGAAGCCTCCGAACGTCCGGACCCGCAGTCCCCGGTCAGACGGCTCGGGATTCAACTCTGGCGGCGGCCCGGCGGACGCGATGACGGGGAGCGCACGGAGACCTGTTTCGGCGCGGACCACCGCCGCAAGCTCGTGGTATTCGACGGCACGGGCGGGCTCTGCGGTCGCCATGGCCAGATAGGCAAGCAGCCGCGCCCCGGGCGTGCCGGTCGCCCGGGCAAAGCTCTCCGCACTCGATGCCGCCTCGCGCGCATCCTCGGCACCCGCCTCCGCGAGGGCAATCGCTGCAAGGCCGCGAGCCCACGCCTCGGGGACACCGGCGCCCAGCCGTCGGAACGCGGCAGCTGCCCGGTCTGCCGCCGCAAGACGGATCTCCGGGCCCGATGTGGTTGGGCGATTCGGATCGTTCAATTCGATGGGTGCCCACGCCTCAAGCATGGCGAGGATGGCGCCACCCCACGGATCTCCTTCCTCCGCGAATGCGGCCTCCGCGGCGGCCATGCCGTCATCAACCGCACCGGGGGCGATGCGGCGAGCGGCTCTCCCGAGACGGGCCAGCCACGACGCGCCCGCACGGTCGGCATGATCGACCGCGGCATCGAGCAGTTGACAGGCCGTGACGTCCCCAGCCAGCAGCGCCGCAATCCCAATCGCGAGTCGGGTCACGGCGTCAAGGATCACGGTGCCGGTGCCCAGCGCCAGGGCTCTTGCCAAGTGGATCCGCCCGTCATTGATCTCGCCGGCTACCAGCTCAAGGAGGCCCCGGGCCAGCGACGCAGTGGCGGTCTCGTCCCGGTCGGCTTCGCGCGCGGCAACGAGCGGCTGGCGGACCAGCCCCGCCCTGAGCAGACCCGTCCAATCGTTCGGCGCAATCGCCACGGGATCCAGCCATGCCGCAAGCGCGAGCCGCTCGCGTCGACACACCATCGCCGTGGACGCCTCTCCGAACGCCACTTCCGTCCTGGCATAGGCGTCGAGGGCTGCCGTCCAGCGGCCCTCCGAGCGGGCGCGCCGTGCCGACGCGAGTCCGAGCCAAGGGTCATGCCGGACGATGGCCGCTGGCAGCGTCTCAACCCAGGCAGGCCCACCGTCGGCAAGCCGTTCCCCATGCCCTCCAAGCAGGATTCGGACGCGCGGCCAGGCCTCCGCCCGGCAATAGGCTGCGAGTGCTTCGGCGGATGCCCCAACCTCCTCGAGCAGCGTGCCTGCGAACTCATGGCGACGACGTGCCTCCAGCTCGCCAACCTCATCCACGAGCATCCGATCCAGGTGTGAACGAAGGACCTCGTGATACCGGTAGGAACCGTCCTGCTCATCGATGGCGACGGTGAAGATCTGTCGACGAGCCAGCTCGTCAAGGAGACGAGAGCTTCCGGTTCGGGCGAGCAACTGGTCGCACAGGTCGCCGGTGAGGCGGCCAAGCACGCAGGTTTCCACGAGGAACGTGCGCAGATCCCCGGACAGCTCTGCCAGGACGTTCCGCGCCAGATATTCACGGACAAGCCGGCTGCTCGTGGCAACCCCTGACAGGATGCGCCGGCGCTCCTCAGCCGACTTGCCGCGGGTCGCCAGATGGAAGAACTGGAGGCCGGCCGCCCAACCTTCGGTCCGGCGGGCGAGGATCGCGAGGTCGGCAGGTGCAACGGGATCTCGATAGAACTCGCGGAACAGGTGCTCCACCTCCCACGCCCGGAAACGGAGATCCTCGGTGCCGATCTCGAGCAGTTCGCCCGACAGACGCAGACGCGAAAGGTTGAAGTCGGGTTGGACGCGCGATGCGATCAGGATGGCCAACCAGGGCGGGGCATAGTCGACGAACCGGCCGAGCGCCGCTTCCGCCGGAGTGCCCTCCAGGGCGTGGAGGTCGTCGATCACGAGCAACGCCCGCCGAGATCCAGCCCGCTCGAGCGCGGTCGCCCCGTCCATCACGGTGCTCCAGCCACGGTCCATGCCGGGCAAGGCGGCCGCGAGTGATGCTTCCAGGTGGCGGATCAGTGCCAGTTCACCGGCGTCCCAGCTCTCCGCGCGGTACCACGCCACCGGAACACCGGCGTCAGCCGCGAACCCGGCCAGCAAGGTCGTCTTGCCCGACCCGGCGGGTGCGACAACCATCGTCAGGCGGTGGCGCCAGGCGCTGGCAAGCAGGATGGTGAGTCGCTCACGGGAGATCGCCGCGGTGGTTGGGACCCGGATCTTCGCCGGCACCACGAATAGGCGATCGGAGGCGTTCGCCCCCACCGCCGGCCTGGCGCGTCCCCCTTGCGGTCGATCCAGCGATAACCCCTCCAGCCGAGGCCCCGGCCTCATCGGACCCGGGGCCCGTATCTTGCCACCGCGCCCGTCCGGGGGTGCAGTGGAAATAGCGACGAAACATTCGCACCACGGCTGCCTTGCTGGACGAGCCGTCCGCTAGGTCAGCGATCCCCAAATGCGGCGACGGCTTCGCTGATTCGGGCACTGGGGAGGTCGTTGGAGATGACGACGTTCACGAAATCTGGCTCGGCCGCCGGCCACACGACGACGGTCTGGAGGCGCTCTCCTGTCTTTGTGTCGAGTCGTCGTGCGGGACGTCCGGCGATAGTTTCCCGGGACTCGGCAAGAACTTCGGTCCGGAGCGCTGTCCGGGCGCTGGCTGCATAGAAGTCGGCGAGCTGATCTGCCTCCAGACCAGGCGCACTGAAGACTGCGAGGGCCACGGCCCGCTCGGCCCCGAAGGACCAGGTTCCACCGGCGAAGTGAATTTCGGGGATGCCGCTCTCCGCCAGCGAGCCGAGACTTGCGGGCGAGCAGTTCCGACCCGAGTCGAGGGTCTCCGGGGGGATCTCTCGATATGTCTCCGGGATGCGGGCCTCCAGCTCCGGGTAGGTGCCGGGTGCCCGGCCGTCGGCAGCGCAGCTGCCGGTCGGATCAAACGAGGATCCAGCCGGTGCGCCACACGCGGCCAGCACAATCGCCAACCCGAGCACGAACGTCAATCTGGTCACATGTGGTGGCATCCTCACCTGAGCGTAGCCGAGCCGACTGACGACGTCCCGGCGGGGCCGGTGCCGCGGCGCACCTGGTACCTGCGTCCCGGTTCGGTGCGCCCATGCGCCCCCGACCATCGCCCGGCATGGACGGGACGAGGGTGCCATTGCTTCCTATCGCGCGGACGACGTACCGTTCCTCTCACGCCGACCCGCGATCGTACCGGGAGACACCTGGGGTGTCGGTCACGGAACCAGGAATGGACCTCCTTTCCCGAGGCACGTACGGGATTGAGGACCCCGGACCTGGATCACGAGCCGAGTAACTGGACATCGGCCAGCAGGCCCGATGACCGTCGGGGCGGCAGCACTTATCGCCTCTGGATCCATTCGCGTCAGGATCGCCCTCCCGGCCGGGGGGCGATCCTGCATTTTGAGCCCAAGTACGGGTCAGGCAGACCTCCGCCGCGATGCTCCTGGCGGATACGTTCGACGGGCGACCCCACGGCCATCGAGATCCGCCTGGATGACGCGCGCGGCAGCCACAAGGTCGGGATCGTGGTTGACCGTTCCGGCGATCCAGTCGATGTACGACGGCTCAAACGCCGCAATCTGGCCGAGGGTGTGGTCGTGGAACTTGCCGAACGCGATGATCGTGGCTCCGGCGACCTCGAGCGATGGGGCCGGCGCTCGCCTGAATGCGCGGAGCCGGTCGCGAACGAGGGGACCCGTTGGCGTCGATGCCCGCGGCGGCTCCGTGCTGGTTGGATCGTGGCGCAATGGTGGCTGGCCGGGGAGCGTCGTCCGGCGCCCCCGGTTTCCGACGGCCTGATTGCGGACGCGGAACGTACTGCTGGTATCGACGCGCCCGGTGACCGGGCGAGTCGGTTTTGGGGCCGGCGGTCCACCACGACGTCGAGGGCCATCTGGCGCGAAGGGGACTTCGTCTGCGCTGCCCGCAGCGTCCGGGCGACCGTGCCCACGCTGGCGATCCGCGCTCCGGGTCAGTGCCGCGTAGGCGTCGTTGATCTCGGCCATGCGGCGCGTTGCGGCGCGCGATGCCGCTGGGTCATCGCCGGTCAGGTCAGGATGGTTGGTCCGGGCAAGACGCCGCCAGGCAGCCTTGATCTGGGCCGGAGACGCGTCCGCCTCGACACCCAGGACGACGAGGGGATCCGGTTTGGCCATCACCCGCGAGTGTAGGGCACCGACGAGCACGAGCAGTCCGTAGCACGGGCCTGCCTGGCGACTTGACAGGTGGTCCCTTTGTGCCGTCCCCTACCCACATGAGAATCGTTCGCCGGGCCGGCGTGGCCGTGGCTGTTATTGCGGCTCCGCTTGGCCTCGCCTATCGGTTTGCGCTCACCTACCGTGCTCGGGCGGGCTTCCCCAGGGGCCACCCGCCCCTGATCACGCCTGCCGGGATAGGCCTCGCATTCCAAACGGCGGTCATCCAATCCGATGGGCTCGCGCTGCCGGCGTGGTTCATCCCGGCCCGTGGGGGCCTCCCGGGCCCCGGCGTGGTCCTCGTCCACGGCTGGGAATCGGGGCGCGACCGGACACTGCCGATGGCCGCCTTCCTCCACGCAGCGGGATTCCATTGCCTCACTTTTGACGTCCGCGGCCACGGCGCCAATCCGCCCGAAGCGCTGCCGATCAGCGCCGGCGAGTTCGGACGCGACGCGGCCGCGGCATTCGATGCGCTCATCGCCCGGCCGGAGGTCACGGTCGGGGCAATCGTCGGCCACTCCCTGGGAGCCATCGGCGCGCTTCTCGCCGGTGCCGCCGATCCGCGCGTGTCCGCGGTGGTGGCAACATCCGCCCCGTCCGACCCATACGCGCTGACACGTCAGACCTTCCGGTTGGCGCGCCTGCCAATCCCGAGCCTGATCGCCCAACCGTTGGCTCGGCTGACCACCTGGGTCTACCTCCGTCCGCGTGGCCATCGCGTGCCGGACATCAGCGCATCCAACGCCATCGAGCGATACGACGGGCCCGTCCTGCTGGCCCATGGCGCTCAGGATGCGATCGTGCCGATCAGTCATCTGGCACGACTGGCGCGCGCCGGGCGCAGATCCAGGGCTCGCGATCCACGGAAGGGAACCGTCGAGACGCTGATCGTGGCCGGCGGCCTGCATTCATGGCTCTACGAGGATCCGGGCTATCGGCGGACCGTGGCTCGGATGCTCACCCGCTCGCTGGGCGGTCCGCTGGATCCCGAGACCGCCGGCGAGATCGCCGCCGCTACGCAGGCCATTCGCATCCCCGAGGCTGAGACACCGTTCTCGGCCGTGGGCGCGAGCCAACGCGGCCTCCGGGGGCTGGCCGTGCGCGTGCCCGCACCGGAAGTCGGGCCGGAAGTCGGGCCGGCGGCGCGCGTGCCCATGGCTGCCGAAGGATGACCAGGAGTGGAACCGCCGTCTGGGACGCGATCGCGTTCAAGCGGGCCATTCGAAACTTCAGCGCCCAGCCCCTGTCGGCCGCACACCTCGACCGAATCCTCCACGCCGGGCGTCATGCCGGGAGCAGCAAGAACCGGCAGCGCTGGACCTTCATCGTCTGCCGCGACCGCGACCACTTGCGCAACCTGTCTGCACTTGGCCCGTTTGCCGGCCATATCGCGGGAGCCGCCGTCGCCATCGCCCTGGTCGCGCCGGTGGCTCCGCCTGGCGACAACGGGCGCTCAATCCTGTTCGACCTTGGGCTGGCGGCCGAGAACATGATGCTGGCAGCCTGGGAGCTGGGGATCGGCAGCGTTCCGGCCACCGTTTACGAGCACGACCTGGCCAGGCGGCTCCTCGGCTACCCGGACGATCAGTTCTGCGAATACCTGCTCTCGTTCGGTTATCCGGCCAATCCGGATGACCTCACACGCCCGCCAGGGCCCGGCGGCCGGCGCCCGATCGCCGAGATGGTCCGCGACGAGCGCTGGTAGCGAGCACCTCCGACCCGGCACGACCGGGATCAGACCACCTCGCTCCGATCGAAGCCGCTGGACCAGTCAATATCGAGCGCGATGGCGCTGGCGGCGACGTCACCAGCCTCAGGCGCGGGAGCCCCTTGATCCAGGTAGGCCGAGATGGCCGCCTCGAGTCCGACGTCTCGCCCCGCCGCCTCCGACAGCAGCCATTTGGTCTCGAGCACATCGCAGTACGCCTGGATTGGATCCCGCAGCGGTCCAATCACCGGAACCAGGGCGGAGAAAGCCGGCTCCAGCACCTCCGCGAGCCAGCGGCCGGTGGCGGCCTCGGCGGTCACGGACGAGCGCTCCAACCATTCCAGCCAGGCCTGGTACTCGCGCAGGTCGTTCAGGAGCAGGCGGGCCTGACCTTCGAGTGCCACCAACCCGGTCAGCTTGGCCAGCTGGTGGGCGTGAAACCGGCGGTTTGCCACCGCGATGCGCAAGCTGACGGTATTGTTCGCTGTCGTCGATACCGGATCGAGGACCACCTCGTCGATGGCGTACCCCAAGTCGTTCAGCCGCCTGATCCGCGCCCGGATCACCTGCCGATCACCCGGGGCCACCCGGGTCTCGCGATGCAGCTCTTCCCAGACTGCCTCGTACCGCGCGCGCACGATCTCGGCTGCCATCACCGCATCGTCGAAGGCGTCCGAACGACCCTGCATCGCGCCGAGATCGGCCAGACCGAAGGCCACGTTCTCGACCAGGATGTCCAGATCGTAGGCGCGCTGGCCGTCCGATAGCGACGGATGGATCTCGCTCGTCTCCGCGTCGACGAGGTAGGCCTGGATGCGGTCGCCGTCCCGACGGAACAGGGTGTTGGCAAGCGAGCAGTCGCC
>CAYRTS010000062.1:3252-9408 GCA_964427285.1 uncultured Anaerolineaceae bacterium | reverse complement strand
CCGACCGGCAGGTCCCGGAACTCGAGCGTCGCCGTCGGCCAGGCGTCGAGCGGCAACTCCCAGGGCAGCTCGAGCAGCGCGGCGCCACGTTCCCGCAGCCGGAGTTGCGGCACGCTCGGAGGGGCGCTCGCGGTCGGGTCCGTCAGAGCTTCTTGCGCAGGTACGCGGCGACGCTGGCGTCGTAGCCGAGCGACTCATAGAGGCGGCGCGCCTCGGGTCGGTGGTGACCGGCGGTCAATTCGACGAACGCCGCGCCGAATTCAGCGCCAACCCGTTCGGCCTCACCGAGCAGCGCCCGACCGACCCCACGTTCGCGCGCTCCGGCGTCCACCACCAGGGCGAGGACCCGCACGATCCAGTCATCGCGCTCAAAGCGGGCCATGGCGTGGACCGCGATGAAGCCCAGGATCGCGTCGTCGTGCTCGGCGACGATCACGTGTGACTCGGGCGTGCTAAATCGAGCCAGGCGAGCCTCAATGTCACTCGGTCCTGCCGGATATCCCTCGTCGGTGAAGAGCGCAGCGATCGCACCGGCATCGACTGGCCGAGCCGGGCGCAGGGCGATCAAGAGCGCGTCGGTCATGGCGGGATGATACCCACCGAGTCGACCACCAGCCAGTACGGCCCGTGGCGTGGGCCGCCCAGGATGAGCCGCTCGGCTCCGAATGGCCCGACCTCGGCGCTGGGCAACTCGCCTCCCGAGGCACGATCGCCGGTCAACCCAGCGCTCGGCCGGGGCGCGGCCAGCCAGACGACGGCCGGTCCCTCGGCGAAGCGAGCCAACGAGGCGGCCAGGCGTCCTTCCATCGAAGGCTCCAACAGAGCGAAGGCGAGACGACCCGGGAGCACCGCTTTGGCTACGAGGCAGCGGGCACCCAGGACAGGCGACTCCGAGGCCGCCCGGAAGCCATCCGGCGACAATTCCAATTCGGCTGCCAACTCCACGACTGCCCGATCGAGCTCCACGGTCGCCCAGCCCACCGCGATCGGCTCATGGTGGACCCCGGTCGGGAGCTGTGCCTGGACCTCGGCCGCCCGGGCGAGGAGGACCACGATCCGATCGAGCGCCGTCGGAGCCGTCACGTCAGCAGGAGATCCGGGCTCGCGTCGCCGACCTGTTGGAAGCCGATCCCTTCGTAGAGGCGGATCGCCGAGGCGTTTTCGGCGAGGACGCCCAGATAGGTCCACTCGCTCCGGGCACCGAGGGCGTCGCGGGCCGCGGCCGCGGCCGCGATCCGCCCATAGCCGCGACCGCGCGCCCAGCCGGCCGTGCCAATCGACGACAGGTAGCTCAGGTTGTCAAAGCTGGCACGACGAGCCACCGCGGCGGGCTCTCCGTCGTAGCGAACCAGGTAGTGCGTGAACCAGCCGTGGCCCAGTGAGGCCGTCGTCTCCGCCTGGACCGCGGCCTGACGTTCGGGGACGATGCCAAACGCGTCGGCCAGCACGGCGGCGATCTCCCCGGACCGCTCGTCCGCGGGCGACCCATGCAGGTCAACCACCCGCTCGATAGCGACGCCGGGCGGCAGCGACGCGGTCGGCGAGGTCGCGACCCCGGATGGGTCGGCCAGCACCATCACGAGTCCCCGGCCCATGTCGCGGAACCCGTTGACGATCAATCGGGCGATGAGATCCGTGGGCGTGTCGTGGATCGGAGCCGGCCAGACATGCGGCTGGCGCGCCATCGAGGCAAACAGGACAAGGATCTCCGTGAGCCTCCGATCGAAGGCGTCGGGGTCTGCTGGCCAGCGGACTGCGGCCAGGCGGTTCCAGAATGGCTCGGGATCGATCGGGTCGCTGAGGAGCACACTGTCGCCGAGATCGCGAAGTCGTCGACCGGGCACGGCATGAACCTGCGCCTCGTGCACCAGGAGCCGGCGCATCACCTCAGGCGTGATCTCGACTGTCACCATGACACCATAGCCCGCGAAACCCAACGGCCGCAGCCGGCGTAGGAAGGGCTGAGGCCAGGATCTGTTTGAAGGAGGACCAGGTGCATCATCGTCATCGTCCGTTGCTCGCGCTTGGCGTCGGCGCCGTTCTGACGCTCGCGGCGTGTTCGGGAGGCGCGGCGCCCACGTCACCGCCAGCGCCGGCCTCGGCCGCACCGTCGACGGCGGCCACCGCGGAGCCAACCGCCGCCCCGACCCCAGAGCCCACGGCAGAACCGGCCGCCGCCGCATGCACCCCGGGATCGGCCGCGGGCGACGTCGCCGTGGCGATCGAGGACTTCACGTTCAACCCCGCCGAGATCTCGGCCAGCGTGGGTCAGACGGTTTCCTTTACGAACAACGATGCGGCGCCCCACACGGCCACCCTGGACGAGGGTTCGTGCACGACACCGAACCTGACGCAGGGGCTGGCTGCCGGGCTCACCTTCAGCGCTGCCGGCACCTATCCGTTCCACTGCAAGATCCACCCAAGCATGACGGGCACGATCACGGTCAGCTAGAGCCGGTACCGCTCAGCCGCGCTCCAGGACGAACAGGGTCGCACCCGACGGCAACTCAATCGTCACCGGTTCCGCGAGTCCCGCCTCCTCGAACCACGAACGGACCCGTTCGCGGGTCGCCAGCGACGTGCCCTGGAACAGCTCGTCGAGTTGCACCCCGGCGATCAACTCACCCTGTCGGCTCCGGAACTCCTCCGTGCTGGACGGCAGCGCCCAATCGAGGACCAGTAGACGACCGCCTGGGCGAAGCGCCGCCGAAGCCGATCGAAGGGCGGTCGGTGGATCACCCAGGACGTGGAGCGCGTACTGGAAATAGGCCAGGTCGAAGCCATCGGCGCGATCGAGACCGTTGACGTCCGATTGCCGGATCTGGATTCGGTCGGTCAATCCCGCAGCGTGGACCGCCGCCGTTGCTCGGGCAGCCGAGTCCGCTTCGAGTTCGAGTCCCACCAGTTCGGCTGCCGGGAACCGCTGGGCCATGGCAATCAGCCAGCGACCGCCGCCGCAGTGAATGTCGACGACACGGCCCCCGCGAGAGAGGTCGCTGACCAGTTGCGGAAGCTCGGCGAGGGCCTCCTGGAAGAAGACCGCGACATCCTGGACGGTCAGCCGCTCGATCGACTGTCGCCAGCGGTCCGGGCGCTGCCGGATGGGCTCGCCGGTTCGGAAGAAATCGATCATGCCCGCCCAGTCGAGCGAAGCGACGACCGAGTGGACAAACTGCCCACCCAGGAATTCGGGCCGCGCCTCATCGAGCAGGACCACCGCCGAGTCGTCGTCGAGCACGACGCGGTCGCCGACGAGTTCCGCGAGTTCATGGGCATCCGCGCCCGAAACCCACGCCTCAATGGGCCCCGTGGCACAGCCCACCCGTTGCGCCAGTTCGTCCGTCGTGAGGCCATCCCGGCCGGCCGCACGCAGCTCCGCGAACAGCCCCAGCTCAACGCCGAGATAGACCAGCCAGGTGCGGTGAAACCCGGCCAGTGTGTCGACAAGTTCATCGAATCGGTCATCGAGGCGCATCGTTGGCCGGATTGTCGCATGGCAAGGGTCCGGACGAGCAGGCCCACCTGGGTGGCATTCGAGAGCGCGGGGGGGGTTCGCCGCAACGATCCAGGGGGACATATGGTTCTGGTGATCGATGGACACAGACGGCCCCCTGATCCACGCCATCGCCGGGAACCTCGACGCATCGTTCGAGGCGCTGGTCCTCGCCCACCAGGACCGCCTGTATTCGATTGCGCTACGGATGCTGGGCGACCCGCGTGACGCCGAAGAGGCCGCCCAGGATGCCCTGGTGCGAGCCTATCGGGCGCTCGCCGGCTATCCATCGGAGCGCATCCAGGAGCTCAGGCTGCGCCCGTGGCTGGCCACGATCGTGCTCAACCTGTGTCGCTCCCGCATCGGCAGACGGGCCGCCGTCGGACCGTCCCCGCTGTCACTCGATGCGGCGCCGCCCGGCCCGCTGGACGTTGCGGCCGAGGAGCGGACCGGGCCTGTGGCGACATCGGTTCGTCGCGAGGCCGGGCGAGAGTGGGCGACCCTGCTCCTGACCCTGGCACCCGCGTACCGGAGCGCCATCGTGCTGCGGCATGTCGATGGGCTCAGCTACCCGGAGCTGGCGCAGGCGCTCAACCGGCCCGAGGGAACCGTCAAGGCCCAGGTCCACCGCGGCCTGGCTCTGCTCCGGGCGGCGTACGTAGCCGCAGATCGCAACGAGCACGAGGAGGAGACCGAATGACGAACGTGGAACATGACCTCGAAGCGGCCATGGCCGGGCTGGCGACGAGTGCCCCGGCATCGTTGCGCTTGGGAGTCATGGTGGACATCGGGCTGGCGGATCGGTACGCCCTGATGGACTCGCCGATCGGCCCCCTGTTCGTGGCCTGGAACGGTCTGGGCGTGTCGGCCATTGAGGCGGCCGCAGATGACGCCGCGTTCGAGGCGTCGCACGACCAGCGGACAGGCCGATGGGCGACCCGGACGGACCATCTGCCCGAGGAAATGGCCTCTGCAATCGGGCGCCGTCTTGCGGGCGACCGCCGAGTCCGCATCGACCTGGACCTCAGGGGACACACGGCATTCGAACGCGATGTGTGGCGCAAGACCCTCGAGATCCCACGCGGTGAGGTCCGACCGTACGGCTGGATCGCCGCGGAGATCGGCCGGCCCAGGGCCGTGCGGGCCGTGGGCACGGCGTTGGGCCACAATCCGGTCCCTCTGGTCGTGCCCTGTCACCGCGTCGTCCGCTCCGACGGGATGATCGGCCAGTACTCACTGGGCGGACCCCAAAACAAGCGGACGATCCTGGCGGCCGAAGGCCTCGACCCGGACATCCTCGAGACCCAGGCTCGCGCGGGGATCCGCTACCTCGGCTCGGACACGACCCACATCGTGTGCTTGCCAACCTGCCACAACGCGAGGCGAATCAGCGCGGCGCACCGCGTCGCATTCCGGTCGATGGGCCACGCGCTGGCCGCCGGCTACCGAGCCTGTCGCGAGTGCCGGCCGGTCGCGGGCGCGGTGGCCGCCTGACCTCCCGCGGACCTGTCCGTGCCGGCATCCAGGCCGACCGTCGCGTACACTCCGATCTTGGCCCAGTCACCTATGCCAACACAGCAGGCTCCCGCCCCGGGCGATCCCTCGATCTGGGTCGGGATGCTGATCCTGTATGTCGTATGGGGCTCGACCTACCTGGGCATCGCGGTCGCGGTCGACACGATCCCCCCGTTCCTGATGGCCGCGAGCCGGTTCCTGATCGCCGGGCTGATCCTGTTCGGCTGGTCCCTTGCGCGTGCGGGGCGCGCCTTCCAATGGCCATCCCTTCGCGAGTGGCGTGACAGCGCGATCGTCGGAGCGCTCCTGCTCGGGGGCGGCATGGGCCTGGTTGCGTTCGGCGAGCAGACCGTCGCCTCCGGGATCGCCGCCCTGTTTATCGCCATGATGCCGGTCTGGGTGGCCGTCCTGGGTCGGGTCTTCCTCGGCGAGCGGCTGCCGCGCCTGGCCGCCGTCGGCATTGTGCTGGGCTTTGCCGGCGTGGCGATCCTGGTTGGACCTTCGGCGTGGGGTGGGGCAGACTCGCTCGAGCCAATCGGCGCGGCGGCGCTTTTGCTGTCGCCGATCGCCTGGTCGAGCGGCTCGCTGTTTGCGTCGCACCGGGCCGTACTGCCGCCGCGGCCGCTCGTCTCGACTGGCGCCCAGATGCTCACGGGTAGCCTGGCCCTGCTGGCGATGTCAGCCCTGAGCGGCGAACTGGGTGGTTTTCGGATGGAGACCGTATCGAGGGAATCGATCATCGCGACGGCCTATCTGACGCTGATCGGGAGCCTCATAGCCTTCACCGCCTTCGGCTGGCTGATCCGGGTCGCACCGCTACCGCTAATCACCACGTACGCCTATGTGAACCCGATCGTGGCAGTGATCCTTGGCGCCATCGTGCTGAGCGAACCCCTCGAACCGCGGACGCTCGTCGCCGGCGCTGTGATCATCGTCGCGGTCGCGGTCATCGTCACCGCTCGAGGGCGGATGCAGGGGCCTCGCAGAGTACGCCTGCCGTCCGGCTCGGACGTCGTTGTGGCGGTGACCGCGCGCCCGACCCCCTGATCCGAGGTGTTCGATATGGTCCTCGTCGAGGGCTGCAGCCACCTCGGAAATGACCAGCAAGCCGGGCGACCCGCGGCCTTGCATGCGCCGGCGACCGCCGC
>CAYRTS010000062.1:0-3152 GCA_964427285.1 uncultured Anaerolineaceae bacterium | reverse complement strand
GGGCGCGGTGGGGCTCCTCACGCCCGCCTCGCGGCTCGTCTCATCGTGACACGCCCGACTGCCGTCGCCGGAGCCCTGACGGCATCCGCAGGCGGCCGGCGCCGTCGGATCCACGCAGCGCGAGGTCGATGCTCGGTCAGACGCTCGAGCCGGCCGGTCCCTGGCCGCCTCGCTCCCAGCCCTGGGCGGGCCACGGCTGGCAGCGGAGCGGGCGATCCTCGCGATAGCCCAGCGCGTAGTCAGCCTGGATCAGCGTGTGGAGCTGGCTCGTGCCCTCATAGATGACCGCCGCCTTCGAGTTGCGCAGGTAGCGTTCCACCGGGAACTCGTTGGAGTAGCCGTTGGCGCCGTGGATCTGGATGGCATCGAGGGCGCTCTGGACAGAATGCTCAGTGGCATGCCACTTGGCCAGGCTCGTCTCACGGGTGTTGCGCAATCCCTGGTTCTTGAGCCAGCCTGCGCGCCAGACGAGCAGCCGGCCGATCTCGATGCCAGCGGCCATCTTCGCGATCATCTGCTTGACGAGCTGGTGCTCGCCGATCTCCTGGCCGAACGTCTGACGCTCGTGGGCATATTTGACACTGGCGTCCAGGCACGCCTGGGCCAGGCCGACGGCGCCGGACGCAACGGTGAAGCGTCCCTGGTCGATTGCGCTCATCGCGATGAGGAAGCCCTCGCCCTCCTCGCCGATCCGGTTCTCCAGGGGGACCGGGACGTTGTCCAGGTTGATCAAACCGGTGTTGCCGGCGCGAATGCCAAGCTTGCCGTGCAACGTTCCCGTGGTCAGGCCGGGCATGCCACGCTCTAGCATGAAGGCGGTCACACCCTTGTGCCGCTTCGCCCGATCCACCGACGCAAAGACGAGGAAGTGGTCCGCAATGTCGGCCAGCGAGATCCAGATCTTCTGGCCGTTGAGCCGGTAGACCTCGCCGTCCCGGCGCGCCGTCGTCGCCAGATTGGCCGCGTCCGTCCCCACCCCGGGCTCCGTCAGCCCGAACGTCGCCAGCTTTTCGCCGCGTGCCTGTGGCACGAGCCAGCGCTGGCGCTGCTTCTCGGTCCCCCACTGGAGGAGCGTCAGCGAGTTCAGCCCAACGTGAACGCTCTGCGCCACCCGAAAGGCGGTGTCGGCGCGTTCCAGCTCCTCGCACAGGATCGCAAAGCTGACGTAGTCCATCCCGCTGCCGCCGTAGGCCTCCGGGATCGGGGCCCCGAGAAACCCCAGCTCGCCCATCTTCGCGAAGAGTTCGCGATGGACCTCGCCCTGCTCGTCCCAGCGGCGGATGTGAGGCAGGATCTCCGCCTCGGCAAAGGCGCGCGCGCTGACCTGGACCAGGCGGTTCTCGTCCGTCAGGGTGAAGTCAACCACGATGCGATGCTAGCAGGAGAGCGCAGCGCCAACGGAGTGCCCCGTATACTCGATCGATCCCGTTTCCATGGAGCCCTGACCGACCATGACGACCGACGACGCAACCGCAACCGCAACCGCAACCGCAACCGCGGAGAGCCTGACCCCCGTCCTGGGGCGCTATTTCCAGCGATCGTGGAGCCACGGCGTCGGGCATCGGTTGTACGACACCGCCGGCAAGGCGTACCTCGACTTCGCCAACGGGATCGCGGTAACCGCGCTTGGCCATGCCCACCCACGGGTGACTGCCGCGATCCATGCGCAGGTGGATCGGCTCATTGGCCCGGTGTCCGCCCTCGGATTTGCCGAGCCGATCTCGCGTCTGGCAGCAGAACTCGACGCCACGTTTCCCGACCCGCTCGATTCGGTCATGTTTCTGAATTCCGGATCGGAAGCCATTGAGGCGGCGCTCAAGCTAGCCCGCCGGGTGACCGGTCGGCCCGGGATCATCGCCTTTCGCCACGGCTTCCACGGGCGCACATTCGGGGCGGCATCGGTGACCAGCTCGGCGCTGAACTACCGAGCGGGCTACGAGCCGCTCCTGCCCGGGGTCTATTTGACCTCGTTCCCGGCGGCCTATCGGGACCACGGGGGCGACGACGCGGCTGCGACCGAGTCGGCGATGAGCCGCCTGCGCGAACTGACGAGCACGGAAATCCCGCCCTCGGCGGTCGCCGCGATCCTGATCGAGCCGGTCCAGGGCGAGGGTGGCTATACCCCGGCGCCACCCGCATTCCTGCGTGAGCTTCGGGACTTTTGCGACCGACACGGAATCCTGCTCATCGCCGACGAGGTGCAGACCGGCTTTGGGCGTACCGGCACGATGTGGGCGTTCGAGGCGGCCGGGATCGTGCCCGACGTGGTGTGCATGGCCAAGGCGATCGCGAACGGCCTGCCACTGTCCGCGATTATCTCCAGCCGCGAACTCCAGGAGCGCTGGGGACGCGGGGCGCATGGTTCAACCTACGGCGGAAACCCGGTGGCATGCGCAGCCGGTCTTGCGGTACTCGAGACGATCCGCGAGGAGCGCCTGGTCGAGAATGCACGTGCCCGCGGCGCGGAGCTGGTCGCCGGCCTCGGCAAGATTGCCGCCGAGGACGACCGGATCGGCGACATCCGGGGGCCCGGGCTCATGGTTGGCGTGGAATTCGTGCGCGACCGAGCCTCGCGGGAACCCGATGCTGCGCTACCCGATCGGCTGATCGCGGCCTGCGCGGACGCGGGGCTGCTGCTGCTGACCTGTGGGCACAGCCACCAGGTCGTGCGCTGGATCCCGCCGCTCAACGTGACCGCGGCCGAGATCTCCGAGGGCGTGGAAATCTTCGGCGAGGCCCTCGCGGCCTTAGCGCGCGACTGAGGGTCTGGGCCTACCGATTCTGGGTCAGAAACTTCATCACGTCATCGAGGCGGAAGCGACGATCGCCCCGCTTGCAGACGCGATAGAACGGCAATTCGCCGCGATCGCCCAGGCGCTTCACCGTGTTGACGTGCAGGTGGAGCATGTCGGCGACCTCGGTCGCCGTCAGCATCGGTCCCAATTCGTGCATGACCATCGATGCCATGTGGATGATTGCCTCGTCTCGGAGCGAAGGGTGGGTCTGGGTCCATCCGGAGCTCCAGAGGGGACACCAGACCTCTGGGAGGCAGATCGTAGGGGTGCGGGGTGGGCCGCGCCAAGCCGTACTTTGGTCCACCCGTGAGTACCAGCCGGCCGCCTCAGCTCACCAAGCCTGCTCGAGAGGGGTCG
>CAYRTS010000061.1:15449-18255 GCA_964427285.1 uncultured Anaerolineaceae bacterium | reverse complement strand
CGATCGCCGCGGCTGCCGGGGTCGTGCTCGTGGACGTCCTTGTCGGGATCCTCATCGCCATCGCACTGTCCGTGCTGGAGCTGTTCGCGCGCGTCGCCCGGCCGCCGGCCGCGATCCTGGGTCGCGCTCCCGGCGTCGCCGGGCTCCACGACATCACCGACTACCCGGACGCGGTGACCATCCCGGGCCTCGTTGTCTTTCGCTACGACGCACCGTTGTGCTTCGCCAACGCCAACGACTTCCTGACGCGTGCACTCGACGCGGTGGAGCGGCAGCCGGAGCCGGTGGAGTGGCTGCTCCTCAACGCCGAGGCGATCGTGGAGGTGGACCTGACCGCCGCCGACGCGCTCGGCGCGCTCCATGAAGAACTGGCGAAGCGCGGTATCGTGCTGGCCATGGCCCGGGTGAAGCACGACCTGCGCAACCAGCTGGAGCGGATCGGCCTCGTGACGCACATTGGCCCCGAGCGTCTCTTCCCCACGCTGCCGGTGGCTCTGGAGGCCTTCGAGCGACGGGCCAGGCACCGCGCGGCGCCGGAACCGGTTGCTGGATCCGAGCCAGCCTGAACCCGCGAGCTGTTGGAATGGGACCGCGCTGCTCCGGAAATGCCGAAGCGGCTCCCGAAGGAGCCGCTTCGATGCTGTCCCGGTATCGGTGCCCGCCGAAGCGAACACTTCTGCCACGCGTCAAGAGCATCTATCACGTCGGCTGAACCGACTACCCTGACCCTACCTACCCATGACCTTGTCGCTGGGGCAGCGTTAGCTGTTTTAGCAGCGAGGCGATAGTACTTGACCCAGCGCCCTATTCCAAGGGTTTTGGCACGCCCGCGAGTGTAAATTCCTTAACCTTCGTCCTCGTGGATGGTGACTGACGTCATCGCCACCGGGTGGTCCGGGAGGTCTCGCCCGTCGCGCGGGGCCGTCACGATCTTGTCGACGACGTCCATCCCCTTGGTCACCTGCCCGAAAAGCGTGTAGTTCCTGGGCAGCTTCCCGGTCAGGTCCTGGTGGCAGATGAAAAACTGGCTGCCGTTGGTGTTCGGTCCGGCGTTGGCCATCGCCAGCGACCCGCGCAGGTAGTCGCCCTGGACCTTCTCGTCCTCGAACTTGTAGCCGGGGCCACCGGTACCGACCCGGCTGCGCTCCAGTGACGACTTCTTGCCGTACTGGCCGTCACCGCCCTGGGCGACGAAACCCGGGATGACGCGATGGAAGACGACATCGTCGTAGAAGCCCTTGCGGGCGAGATCGACGAAGTTGCCAGCCGCCTTCGGGGCGGACTGGTCGAACAGATCGATGTCGATGTCGCCGATCTCGGTGGCGATGGTGGCACGCGTCACTGGCTGACTCCTTGGCTGTCCTGGGTTTGGGCTACGGTGTGCTGACGGTGACCCTGGTCATGACCACCGGGTTGGACGGGTTCTCCTGATCGGCCGCAGCGGTGATCGCATCGACCGCCTCCATGCCGGACGATACCGTGCCGATGATCTGGTACGTGTTTGCCGAAACGAGCGGCGGACGCGCGCCGTCGTCGAGGACGATGAAGAACTGCGAACCGACGGAGTTGGGGGCAGCCGTCCGGGCCATCGCCACGGTCCCACGGCTGTACACCGCGGTGACCGGCTCGTCCTGGATCGTGTAGCCGGGACCCCCAGTGCCAGTGCCGTCAGGATCCCCGCCCTGGATCACGAAGCCCGGGACGACTCGATGGAAGATCACACCGTCGTAGTAGCCGCAGCCTGCCAGCGCCACGAAGTTGCCGGCGGCGATCGGCGACAGATCGGCCTCGATCTTGATGGCGATGGCGCCCAGATCCGTCTCGATCGTGACGGTGCGAGTCTCGCCGGCGGGGAGCGGAGCGGGCTGGCTGGTGGGGCACTCGGTCGTGGTTGGCGCAACCGTCACGGGCGGGGCGGCGCTCTGCGGCCCGGCAGGCGTCGGCGTGGAAGACCCGCCGACGCTCGAGCACGCGGCCAGGAACACGGTCACGGTCAGTCCCAGCATGGCCAGACGCAAGGTAGGGCGACGGCGTTGCGCAGCGACGATCATGCGACGGCCTCCAGGGCTGCGGGGTAGTCAATGGCTCCGGTGAAGAGCGCCTCCCCGAGGATGACGCCGCTCACACCGATGTCGCGCAGGCGGCGGAGTCCGTCGAGGTCGCGCACCCCGCCGGCGACGAGGATTTCAACATCGTACGACGCCACGAGTTCGCGGGTGCGATCGAGGTCCGGTTCCGCCCCGCCGTGGCTCAGCACGAAGCGCGCGACACCCGCCCCGACCAGTTCGCCGACCAGGCTCACGACCGTTGGCGGCGACACACGTCGCCACGGAAAGGCTGCAAGGCGTTCCGGACGTGGGTCCAGGCCCACCGCGAGCCAATCGCCGGCCACGGCAAGACAGGCCCGCAGGTCGTCGGGCCGGTCGGCGATCGACGTGGTCAGCACGACCCGAGTCGCCCCCGCGGCGAAGGCCAGGCGAATGCCCTCAGGCGAGTCCACGCCGCCGGCGACCTGGAGCGGAACGGCGACGCGTGCGGCGATCTGACCGACGGCCGCGAGGTTGCCGGGCGTGCCGGTTCGAGCGCCCTCGAAGTCGACGAGGTGGATGAGCCGCGCGCCCAGGGCCACGAAGCGTTCCGCGATCCGGTCCGGACGATCGGTCGGGGCGCCGATCCCGGCCGCGGCGCCGGGCCAGTAGACGAGACGGGAACGACCCACCTCGAGATCGATCGCGGGGATGATCTGCACGCCCGGCTCAGGCTCGGGTGGCTGGGCCAGAGCTCGCGCCCAACCCGCCGGCGGCGC
>CAYRTS010000061.1:0-15349 GCA_964427285.1 uncultured Anaerolineaceae bacterium | reverse complement strand
CGGCAGTGACCCATTGCGCAGGAGGGTGTCGTGAAACCCCTTCAGGCTGAACCGGTCGCCGAGCCGACGCTGCTCATCGGCGCGTAGCCCGAGCAACAAGGTTCGGCCGAGCAGGTACGACAGCGGGTAGGTCGGTCGATACGTGTACCAGCCGACCTCGGCCCTGGCGTTCGGGCGCTCGAAGCCGGTCTGCTCCACCAGGAAGTCGGTCGCCTCGTCCACGCCGATCTCACCCCGGTGCATCCGGACATCGAGGATCATCCGGCAGGCGCGCCAGATGGCATCGGTGTGCATGATCAGGCGGAAGGTCGGATCGGCATCGAACCCCTGCTCGCGCATCATCAGCTCCGAATACATCCCCCAGCCCTCGACGAACTCCGGAGCGTCGGTCAGCAGGCGCGTCAGCGATGGATGCCTGCGCGCGGTGTCGAGCTGGAGATGGTGGCCCGGGTAGGCCTCGTGGATGCTGGTGTTGCTGATCGAGGCGAAGTTGTGCTCGCGCATGGCGCCCGGGTCGCCGTCCACCGATGGCGTCACGACATAGATCCCCTTCGGGTCGCGATCGAACGACGCCGGCGCGAAATAGGCCGCGAACGGCAGCACTCGGCGCAGATACTCGGGCGTTTCGATCACGTCGATCCGTTCGTCGTCGGGGACGGTCACGAGGTCGTGCTCGATGAGGTGGCCGCGGGCACGCAGCACCGCGTCCCGATAGGCATCGAGGGCGCCGGCGAAGGTGGCTGGCTGGTCCGCCTTGACGCGGGCAAGAACCTCGGCCTCGGAGGCGTCCGGATCGATCTCCTGCGCGGCCGTCGCACGGGCCGTGCGTTCCTCGGCAAGGCGCTCCCAGCCGAGCGCGAGGATCGCATCGGCATCGAACCCATCGAAGTCGCGTAGGGCGACCATGGCGTCGTGGCGTGCACGTCCGATCGCCCAGCCATCGCCTGCCGTCGCAAGCGTTCCCTCGAGCCACGTGCTGTACAGCTCCACCATCACCTTGGCCGATTCGGCGGCTCGCTCAAGGCGACGCTGGTCAGGGCCCACGAGCACGTTGGCACCGGCGGCGACGATCTCGTCGAAGAAGTTCGGGAGATCGGCGGCGGTATCGATCTCCAGCTGCTGCCAGCGCCCGACCTGCGGCACGGTCGCCCGCGTCTTCGCCTCCTCGAGGAACAGCCCGATGGCCTCAAGGCGGCCGGCGATCGCGTCCAATCGCTCGGGCAGTGAGGCGTGATCGCGCGCAAAGAGCAGGAACAGGCTGTCGCCGACCGTATCGAGCGCGAACGATCGACGCTCCCAGATCCGCAGCACATCGGTATCGAAGATGTCGCGGCGCACGTTGTGGATCTCGAGGTCGCGCTCGAAGCGCACCTCGAATGACAGGCCCGCTGGGTCGAGCGCCTCGATCTGCGCCAGGTGCGCCCCATCGGCTGCCAGCTCGCCGACGAGGTGCTCACGACTGCCGTCGCCCAGCAGGTCATCGTCCCGATGGAGACCCAGGGCGGTCCCGAGCACCGGGTTGGCGTCGACGAGGCGCGTGAAACGGGCTTCGACGAGGTCGTAGAACGTATCGTCGAGCGGGCCCAGGTCAACGGCCTGGTCCGGGCGTGGCAGGCCGTATGGCTGTTGGGGGGAGTGGCGCGCGGTCACCCGACGGCGACCAGCGAACCCGATGAGACCGGGCGTGGGCTTGTCTCGTTGAGAGCCGCCCGGACGGCGACGATTGTGGTCTCGATGTCCTCCACGGTCACGCCGTAATGGGTGACCGCCCGGACCTGCCCGTGGGGGTACTCGAGCATCAGGACGCCCCGCGCCCGGAGGGCTGCCAGGAAGGCGGCGCGGTCGCGCTCCACCCGGAACATGATGAAGTCCGTGCGGACACGGGCGGGATCCAGCGGGCCGTCCCCGGGCTGGGCGGTGCCCCCGGCGCTCACGACGCCGGCCATCACGCTGAGGGCCTCCGCGAGGCGACGAGCGTTGGCATGGTCATCCGCGAGGCGCGCGATCATTCCATCGGGGCCGTCGGAGAGCGCCACGAGGCCCGCGGCGGCCAGGATCCCGGCCTGGCGCATGCCGCCGCCCACCATCTTGCGGGCCCGGCGTGCGCGCCAGATGACGTCGCGCTTCCCGACCAGCAGGGCTCCGACGGGACAGGCCAGCCCCTTTGACAGGCAGAACGTGACGGTATCGGCCGGCCCGGCGAGATCTTGCGGACTCACGCCCAGGGCGACGACGGCGTTCCAGAACCTGGCTCCATCGATATGGAGCGGGACGCCATGGGCGTGGGCGATGTCGGCGATCTCGCGGGTGTACTCGGCACTCAACGGCTGGCCCATCGAGTGGCCGTGGGTGTTCTCGAAGGTGACGAGCCCCGTGATCGGCTCGTGGACGTCCTCCGGATCCCGGAATGCCGCCTCGACCTCGGCCGGATCGAGCGTTCCATCGGGCCGGTCCTGCAGGGCGCGGATGCTGGTGCCGACGATGACCGCATGACCGGCGGCTTCGTCCAGAACGACGTGTTGCTCACGTCCGGCGATCGTCTCCTGTCCCCGGCCGAGGTGCGCCATCTGGGCGACCAGGTTGCCCATGGTCCCCGATGCCACGAACAGGCCCGCCTCCTTGCCCAGTAGCTCGGCCGCCCGAGCCTCGAGGGCGTTGACCGTCGGGTCGTCACCGAAGACGTCGTCGCCGACCTCGGCCTGGCCCATGGCCCGGCGCATGGCCGGGCTGGGTCTGGTGACGGTGTCGCTGCGCAGATCGATCATGGGCATGAGGGGGGAGTATAGGGGAGGCGGTTCCCGTGGCCGGTGAGCGCGGCGCGCGGGGCACCTTCCCAGGCGCTATTCAAGTCGGATGCATAAGCGCCGGCGAGCCCCCACCAGCCCCGGCCGGTATGCATTCGACGTGCATCAACAATGGACCGTCCTCTCCTGGGCCGATTTCGAGTTGTGGCCACATTCCGCCGTCGGCGCAACTCCGTCGGATAGCCCCGCGACGACCCGGAGGATCGTTCCGGGCGACGACGGGTTGCCTCTGCTATGCTCCGCCATCGCCACAACTGGACCCGTGGTGTAGCGGCCCAACATGCCAGCCTGTCACGCTGGAGATCGCCGGTTCGAATCCGGTCGGGTCCGCCACAAGCGCTTACATCTACGCCCCGTCCGCCCGCCCGGACGGGGCGTTCCTCTGCCCACGAACGGCGCGCCACGGTTTTGGGGTCGCGGTCTGGCAGAATCGGCAGGTGAAGGTGCGTCCGCTCCCGGCGACGTTGGCAGTGCTGGCCGTCGCGATTGCCCTGACGCTACTGGCGCTGCTGGCCGCTCCGGCCCGGTTCACGGCGAGCGGCGCAGGCGTCCCCTCGCCCGGCGTCGGCGCGACGGCAGCGTCCCCTGGTGGAATCGCTCGCGAAGGGTCGATCGCCCCACCCGGGAACGCTTCGACGGCGGTCGAGTCTGGCGGCCCTTCGGCCGATCAGACGCCCGATCCGACGCCCAGGCCCACGCCGACATCGACGCCGACGCCAACGCCGACTGCGACACCGCTGCCGAGGGTCGCCGTCGCGATTGTCCCGGTGACGAATTTCCGGGCCACCCCCACAGCGACGGGCTGGCGCGAACTGGCCGCCGTCCTGGCCGGCACCAGCGATCGCTACGAGGCGCTCGAACTGGTCGCCGCCGAGGCCGATGCGATCCTGGCGGAGCTCGGCCTGACCCGTCCGACTGACCCCGCCCGGTTGGTCCTGGCGCCCGACGCCGCGACCCTGGCCGCCGACCTTGCCAAGTCCGGCAAGCGGCTCGCCTTCCTGCGAGCGGACGCGGTTGGGCCGTCAGTCCGGGCACTCGCCTGGGGCAAGACCGCACTCTTCGGCGTCGACCGGGTCACCGAGCAGGCGGATTGGCCGCTCATTGCAGCGTTCCCGGCAGGCAGCGCAGCCGACACCTTCAATTCAGCGGCGACCTGGACGCTCTTTGCCGGCGGCGACATCCTGCTCGATCGCGGCGTCTACAAGACCGCTGTGATCGAAGGCAAGGGCGTGGACTTCCCATTCGACGGCGGCACCGCCGACATCGTCGGCCGGACCTGCTGCTCGGCCTTTGGCTGGGAACAGCCACGGACGAAGCGGACCGGGAATGCCGGGGCCGTCCGGGCGCTGATCAGCGGCGCGGATCTGGCGATTGCGAACTTCGAGAACCCGGCACCCGACAATCCGCGGTATCACACGAGGGGGACCGTCTTCTCGGCCGATCCCGCCCTGATCGATGGACTGGCGAACGCCGGGTTCGACTTCGTGTCGCTCGCCAACAACCACATCCGCGATGCCGGTGGTCAGGGCATCCTCCAGACGATCGCCAACATCCGGGAGCGCGGGATCGAAGTTGGCGGCGCGGGCGTGGATCTGGCGGCAGCGCGGCGGCCGCCCATGCTCAAGGCGGGCGGCGTCAAGGTCGTCGTCCTGGGATATGACGCGATCGCCGGCTCCTACCACGCCACCGACGACAGGATCGGCAGCGCCCCGTTCGCGGCCTCGATCGTTCGGGCGGACGTCAAGGCGGCGCGAGCCGCGGGCGCCGAACTCGTCATCGTCTTCCCACATTGGGGCACGGAATACCGCGCCACGCCATCGGCGGCACAGCGGAGGCTGGCCCGCTCGATCCTCGATGGCGGCGCGGACATGATCATCGGCAATCACGCGCACTGGGCGGCCGCGATGGAGGTCTACAAGGGCAAGCCGATCTGGTACGCCCTGGGCAACTTCGTATTCGATCAGACCTGGTCGGAGCCCACCTCGGAAGGGATCACGCTCGAGCTGACGTTCAGCGGCGCGGAACTGCTTCAGGTCCGGATGCGGCCGCACATCATCCTCGACCGCGCCCAGCCGAACTTCCTCGACCCGGCGGGCGATGGCAGAATCGTGATGAACCAGGTGTTCGCGGCCTCGAACGGCCTGCTGCCCTGGTGATACCCGGGGAGCGGCTGCGCCCCGCCGTCGCCGTCGCCGTCGCCTAGACGATCCCTGCGAACAGGTCCGTCTCCGGGGTGGTCGTCGCAACCCGCGATTCGCGCAGGATGTAGGCCTCACTCGACCAGCCCTCGCGCCAGCCATCGAGGCCCATCAGCATGAACGGGCTGTCATCGCTGATCTGAGTGACATGTTCGTGGATGGCATTCCACTTGGCCTCGACCGGGGCTCCTGAGATGTCGATCCAGGTCGTGACGCGCTCATCCGGAACGAGCATCTTCGTGGCAAACGCTTCCATCTCGGCGACCTGCGCAGGGGTGGCATCGTCCGGCGCGGCCCAGAAGGTCTTCCGACCGAGCTTGGCGAGCGTCTCTTCCAGACGCGCGCGGACCGAGGCCGGGATCGCCTGCTCATAGAGTTTGGACGGCGTCCAGGGCGCCAGCCCGCCATCTTCCGCGGCCGGCCCCGTCCCACCGGCGTCCGGCATCAGCTGCTCCGGGTACCAGGCCGGGTCGCCCGCGCGGGGATACGCGCGGACGGTCACCTCGTGCACGCGAATGTGGTCCGGATGCCCGTAGCCGCCGAAGTCGTTGTAGGTGGTGATGACATCCGGCTGGTAGCGCCGGATCATCCAGACCAGGCGACCGGCGGCCTCGTCGAGGTCTGCCTGCCAGAAGCAACGCGGGTCGCGGTTACCCGGTCGCCCCATCATGTCCGAGTCGTGGTACCCGAGGTTCTCCCACTCGGTGACGCCGAGAACCGCCATGGCTCGTTCGAGCTCGACGGCTCGCAGCTCGCCAAGCCGGCGATGGTTATCCGGCGTATCCATCGCCGGCACGACGATCTCACCCATCTCCCCCCGGGTGCAGGTCACGAGCACGACCCGATGGCCAGCGGCCACCGCCTTGACCATGGCGCCGCCGGTGCCGATGGTCTCGTCGTCCGGGTGGGCATGAACGGTCATCAGGGTCGGGCGGTGGCCCAGGGTATCGGTCGGCATGGCCCGGGATGCTACCGCAACCAGTACCTTCGGGCGACATGTCGGCCCGCGACCGCGCCATTCTTTGCGGGCCGCAAGCTCTCGACCCGAGCCACGTGCCGTTACCATCGGGTCCATGCCATCGACTGCCGGGCGACCGCATGCGCCTGGCCCCCTCGCGGGCATCCAGGTCGTCGATTGCTCGACCGTGCTCGCTGGGCCGTACTGCACGATGCTCCTGGGCGACCTGGGTGCGGACGTTATCAAGATCGAGCCGCCTGAGGGCGACGCAACGCGCGGCTGGGGCCCGCCCTGGGTTGGCTCCGACGCCGACGGGACCCGGACTGCGGCGTACTATTTGGCGGTCAACCGCAACAAGCGCAGCCTGCGGCTCGACCTCAAGGCCACGGAGGCAGGCGAGATCCTGCGCCGTCTCCTGGCGCGCGGAGACGTCCTTGTCGAGAACTTCCGGGTCGGAGGATTTGCCCGGCTCGGGTTTGACGATGACGCGCTGCGGCGGCTGAACCCGGCGCTCGTCCACCTCGCGATCTCCGGCTACGGTCCCGATGGCCCTGCGGCGGCGCGACCAGGCTACGACTTCGTGGTCCAGGCCGCCAGTGGCCTGATGTCCATCACCGGCGCGCCCGACGCTCAGGGTGGAGGGCCGACCAAGGTGGGTGTTGCGATCAGTGACGTCGTCACCGGGATGCTCGGGGCGGTCAGCATCCTGGCGGCGCTCCTGGGCCGCGACCGCCGTGCCGGGCCATCCCCGGGCCGCGGCCAGCGGATCGACATCTCCCTGCTCGGCGCCACCATGGCGAGCCTGGTCAACCAGGCCCAGAATGCCTTTGCCAACGGCGTGGCCCCGGGCCGCCTGGGCAATGCCCACCCGAACATCGTTCCTTACGAAACGTTCGCCACGGCCGATGGAGTCATCGCCGTGGCGGTGGGATCGGAGCGGCAATGGCCTCGGTTCTGCACGGCGCTGGATCTGCCGGGATTGACGGCGGACCCACGGTTCGCGACCAACGGGGACCGGGTGGAGCGTCGCCGCGAGCTCCGCCCCATGCTTGCCTCGCGGTTCCTGGAGCGCGACACGATGGCCTGGATCGATGCCCTGGACGCGGCCGAAGTGCCTTGCGGGCCGATCAACGACATCGTCGCCGCGTTCGACTCACCGGAGGCGGTTGCGCTGCACATGACGGTGGAACAGGAGCATCCCGCCTGGGGCCTGATCCGACAGGTCGGGATCCCGTTCCGCTTGTCCGGGACGCCCGCCTCGATCCGTACGCCGCCGCCGGCGCTCGGCGAAGGGACAGCAGAGATCCTGGGCGAGCTGGGTTACTCGCCGAGCGAGATCACCGAGCTGCGCGATCGCCAGGTCGTGTGATCTACGTCAACCGGGTGCGTCTGGCTCCTGCTGCCGAACCCGGTCGGCCAGGCCCTGGAGGATCGCCGCCCGGACGTCCGTCGACGAATCGAGCAGCGAGTTAAAGCCTTGGTGGCTGATCACAAACAACTTGGCGGGGCCCTCCGTCACCGCCGTCGCGGTGCGCCGGCCCTCCCCGAGAAGGGCGATTTCACCCAGGAAGTCGCCGCGGCCCAACGAGTTGACCACGATCCCATCTCGCTCAATTCGAACCTGACCGTCGACGATCATGAAGAACTCGTGGCCGAGATCCCCCTGGCGCATCAGCGTATAGCCAGCTGGCACATCGACCTCGTCAGCCAACCTGCCGATCAGGTCCAAAGAGCCGCCCCGGCATTGGGCGAACAAGGGCACGCGCCGCAAAAGGTCAAGCTTCGGGTTAGCCGACACAGTATCTCTCCTCGCTGAGCCGCTCCATCAACTGGGGCATTACAACATGCGCATCGTGCTGGCACCACCTGGGGGTAACCCAATGCGTTGGTGCAAGCACGCATGCACCTTGGTCCGAGGCTGGCGCGACCGCTGCTAGACTCGGCCGCGAACTCGACCGACAACCACTTGCGGAGGCCAGAACCCCATGACCGACGAACGCGAGCGCTGGGCGCTCATCCTGGGCGGGTCGTCCGGGATGGGCCAGGCGACCGCCATCACCCTGGCGAAGGCCGGTTACCGGATCTGCGGGATCCACCTGGACTTCCGCGCCGCCCTGGCGCACGTGGAGGAGGTCAAGGCAGAAATCGTGGCGGCTGGCTCGGAAGCGCTCTACATCAACATGAACGCGGCCGACGACGAGAAACGCGCGGCCGCGCTCGCGACCCTGGGCGAGCGGTTCGAGCGATCGAAGGCGGAGGGTCGCGAGCCGTACGTCCGGGTCGTGATGCATTCGCTGGCGTTCGGCTCACTCGTGCCCTTCCTGTCGGACGATCCGAAGGGAGCAGTCGATCGCAAGAAGATGGAGATGACCCAGGACGTCATGGCCAACAGCCTCGTCTACTGGGTCCAGGACCTGTGGCGCGGTGGTTTTCTCGGCCAGGGGTCCAAGATCTATGCGATGACTTCCGAGGGGTCAACCCGGGTCATCCCTTCGTACGGCGTCGTCTCGTCCGCCAAGGCCGCCCTCGAATCGCATATCCGTCAGCTGGCGATGGAACTGGCCCGTCTCGGCACGGGCGCGACTGCGAATGCCATCCGGGCCGGCGTCACGATCACGCCCGCGCTCCTCAAGATCCCCGAGGCGCAGACGATGATCGACATCACCATGAAGCGGAACCCGACCGGCCGCATGACCACGCCGCAGGACGTCGCCAACGCGATCCTCGCGCTGTCCGGCGATGGCACGGAGTTCATCAACGGCGACATCATCAGCGTCGACGGGGGCGAGTTCATCACCGGTTCGTAGGCGCGACGGAGGCCAGGTGCGGCCCGATCCCGCCCGGGGCCTTCAGCCGATCGCGCCGGTCGCCACCGAGAACAGGTAGATCGCCACGACGCCGCCAAGCGTTCCCAGGACGACCAAGCGCGAGCGGTCCGACCGGTGCGCCTCCGGCAGCAGCTGAGCGGCGCCTACGTACAGGAAGAAGCCGGCGAATACTGCCAGCATGACCCCGAGCATGTCGTCCGGTACGGTGATGAACAGCCCGAACAGGACGCCGATGACCGGGGCAATGGCGACGACCGCGACCCACCGATAGGCGACCCGGGGCGGTGTGTGGCTGGCGAGCAGCAGGCTGACCACGGAGATGCCATCGCTGAACCGGTGCACGATGACGACGGCCGCAATGACCAGGCCCAGCCCGCCGCCGACTGCGAGACCCGCCGCGAGCGCCACGCCGTCGAGCAGGCTGTGCACGCTCATGCCGCCCGCCCCGACCAGGCCCACGTGCCGATGGGCGGCGTCGCCGTGATCGAGCTCGGCGGCGGCCTCGTGTCCGACATGGACCTCCGTGAGCTTCTCGATCCCGTAGAACGCCAGGAAGCCGACTGCGGTCGCGAGCATCACCGCATCGAGCGAACCGCCGAGCAACGTCGCGGCTTCGGGGATCAGGTCGAAGAATCCCGCGCCGATCCGAATGCCGGCACCGACCGCGATGATCATCCCGACGTGCTGCGCAGCACGCAGGGCCAGGTACCCACCGGCAAGGGCGGAGAGCAGGGCACCCGCCGAGACGGCGATCGCGGTCAGCTCCATCTTCAGGCGATGACCCCGACGGGACCCGGCTGGCTGGCACGGCAGGCTGGGCATAGCCCGAAGAGTTCCAGGCGGTGCTCGTCGATGCGATAGCCGGTCCGGCGGGAGACCTCGCGAACGACGGTTCGGAGGCCCGCGTCATCGATTTCGGCGGCGCGCCCGCAGTGCGAACATACGACGTGGTGGTGGTGGTCGGGCTCGCACATGACATACGCGTGCTCGCCTGACGGGAGGTCGAGGCGCTCAACCGCCCCGAGGGCTTCGAGCACCTCGAGGGTTCGAAAGATCGTGGCGCGCCCGATGGCCAGGTGCCTCGCGCGCGCCTCGTTCGCCAGGTCGATCGCAGTGAAGTGGCCCGTCCGGCCAGCAATGAGTTCGGCCAGCGAACGGCGCGGGGCCGTCAGGCGATAACCGGCGCGCTCGAGGGCGGTAACGATCGGCGTGGCATCCATCGCCCGAACCCTATCACAAATGAGATCGTGTCTCAACAGCACCATGACCGGCTAGGTCGGTTGCCTGGTGGAAGACGGACCTCTACGGATTGCTCCTCGCCCACTACGGCCTGTCGCTGGCCGGCGTGATCTTCGAGGTCTACTTCATGTACCTGCAGGTCTTCGTGATCCACGCGGTATGCATCTGGTGCACGTCGTACGGCGTGTCGCTGATCCTCCGGTTCGTGGTGGCTTTCGCGATCTGGGTGCGCCAGCCGCCGCCGGAGCACGCCGCAGCCTGAGGGCCTCTCCAGCGCGTTTGTCAGTTGAGCGGATCCCCGTCGCCCGCCTGGACCAGCCCCAAGGCGCCCCGTCCGACGAAGTTGAACGCGTGGGTCACGATCGGGTAGAGGCCGTCCTCCGCGGTCGTGAACTCCACGATCCCGCCCTGCGCAGGCGACAGGTCCAGGGCCTGCGCGCCCCACGACCCCGGGTTGCCCTTGCTGAGCGCGACGCCCTCCTTGATGACCGTGTTGAAGATCGTGCCCACGATGTGGAACGAGCTGTCGATGTTCGGTCCGGCATCAAGGACGAAGATCCGCACGGTTTCCCCGGTTCCGACGACCAGCGGCGCATCCAGGTACTGGTTGGCGACCCCGTTGAAGACGACAAAGTCCGGGGCCGGGGCGCCGGCCGACATCTTGCCGAGGTCGGTGATCTCGCCCTGCGGTCCCAGGTACCACTCGCTCTGGACGAGGGCGAACTCCTTGTCGACCGGCGGCAGGCCCTCGGCGGGCTCGACGATGACCATCCCGTACATGCCATTGGCGATGTGGTGGAGCGCCGGCGACGTGCCGCAGTGATACATCCAGACCCCGGCGTAGTCGGCGGTCCACTCGTACAGCTTCTCCTCGCCCGGGTTGATGGAGGTCATCTCGTCGTTCCAGGCGACCTGACTTGCGTGGAAGTCGATCGAGTGCGGCAGCTGGTTCGTGGCTGGGTTCTTGAGGTGGACCCGGATCGTGTCACCCACCTTGACCCGGATCACTGGTCCGGGCACGGTCCCACCAAAGGTCCAGACGCTCTGCACGAACCCCTTGGCCACGGTCATCTTCGATTCGGTGATGACGAGGTCAATGTCGTGGACGTCGCCGGGGAGAAGCGCGGGCGCGGTCGCGTCGTAGGTCACATGGGCAGGTGCAGCCGGGTCTGCCGTGACGTCGGCACTCGGCAGGGGACCGCCGTGGTCGTCCGCGGCGGCACTCGGGCTGGCGGCCGCGGTGTCGCCGGTCTTCGCCGTGATCGTCCCCTGCATACCCGCCTGGGCGTGCCCCGGGATGGAACAGATGAACGTGAGTCCCGCGGCCGGTACGTCGACTTCGACGGTGGCGGACGCCCCGGCATCAACCGGGCCGGTGGTCGTCCCGTCGGGGAACGTCACGTCGTGCGGGATCACCCCGATGTTCTTGAGCGTGACTGCGTAGCGACCCGGCGCCTCCACCTCGATCGCACCGGGCGTGAACCCGAGATCGAAGGCTTCGAGATCAATCGCCTCATCCGCCGCGACCACGGGGCCACTCGAAGGCGCCGGCGCCGGGGACCCGGTGCCGGACGTCGCCGGAGCGGCCGTCGCCCCTCCGCCGGGCGGGAACGTCCAGGTGACCTGGGCAGGGCCTGAGCACCCGGCGGCGATCGCCACGATTGCGATGGTGGTGATCAGGAGGCGGGAAGGCCTGTGCATGATGGGGACCTCGTCATGGGCTCGGAGCGACGTTCTCGGAGCAACATGCTCCGGGTTGCGTGGATGGTAAAAGCAACGCCCTGTGGCGGTGATGGGCCAGACGGCCCGGAATCACGGTGACTCGTGGCCCGCGTAGCCGGTAAGCTCGACGTAGGCCTCGCCGCCGAGTGGCGTACCTGCCCGGGTCGCTCGGACGACCTGGGAGCCCTCCCAGTAGATGACCCCGGTCGTGGCCCGGGTATCGAGCTCCTGGGCAGCAACGGTCGGGGTCAGGTGGATCGTCAGCTCGTGGCCGGGGACCTCAATCGTCCAGCCGGCCGGGTACTCCGCACCGGTCGCCGGGCTGATCCAGGAGGCGGTGACGGTGACGCTGAACGCGTCGCGATCCAGGTGGCGCACTTCGCCCGTGGGACCCACCAGGGTCCCGTAGATCAACGGATAGCCACCAGCCAGATCGCGAACGAGCGACAGGGTCAGATCCGTGCCATCGTCGAGATTGATGGCGAACCAGTCCCACCCGGCGCCGCCTACAGAAATGAAGTCGCCCCACTGATGGTCGAACCAGGCGATGCCCTCAACGTCCAGGGTCAAGCCACCCACGGTCAAGGTGCCATCGGCCTCCATCGCCGTTCGCGAGTAGTAGTACGAGCCGCCGGCAGGCCCGAAGTCGATCCAGCCGTCGCGGTCGTGGAGGGCCGGAGGCTTGGTGGCTCGCAGCCGAAGGTCAAGACCCAGACCCCCCGGTGACCCGGCGCGCGCCGCCTCATCTGGGGCCAGGGCGGCGCTCAGCCGGTCGTTCCCTGCGGCGCCGGTCATCGTCCACGCCGGGACTTCGCCTCCCTGGGTCGTGGTCGCAGCGATCCCGCGGATCGCCAGGTCGAAGCCCGCCGCCGTCGCGGCCGTGCCGGGGGTGGAACGATCCACGCCCGGACCCACCTCCAGCCGCTGGCTGTAGTGGAAGCGGCCGTTGGTTTCATCGGTGATCGCCAGGTGCGAAACCCACGAGACAGGGAACGCGCCGCGCTCGGCCCGAAAGATCACGTATTCGAAGCCAAACCGGCGACCGTCAGCCGACCGGAGGTGGCCGGTGTAATACCACCACTCGGTCAGTCGATCGTGCGGGGCGTCGTCGCGGGCAAGGTCAATCGGTTGCGGATCGGCGGGGGCCGGGGCGGCCGTTGTGGCGGGCGCGACCGAGGGCTGCGGGGCCGGCGAGTTGGCGAGGATCGGGCCTCCCCCGGAGCAGCCACCCGATGCGGCCGCGATCGTCACGAGGAGTACCACGACGGCCGCTCCCTGAAGCGCGGGTCGCCGGCGAGTCATGGCGCGGACTCCGGTTTCGCCGCCGGCGGAGATGCATGGCCGTGCGCGAACAGCCGCTCGAGTGAGGCCGGCAACCACCAGTTCCAGCGACCCAGCAGGCGCATCGTGGCGGGCACCAGCAGCGCCCGGACGACCGTCGCATCGAGGGCGATGGCGATGGCCATGCCGATGCCGAGGGCCTTGATCAGGACGATGTCGGCGAACGCGAATGATCCGGCCACGACCACCACCACGAGCGCAGCCGACGTGACGATCCGCCCGCTCCGTTCGAGCCCGTGGGCGACGGCCTCGGCATTGTCATGGGTGCGATCCCAGGCTTCGCGGGTCCGGGTCAGGATGAAGACCTCGTAGTCCATCGACAGCCCGAACAGGACGCAGAACAGGATGACCGGCTGGGTCGTTTCGATGAACCCGACCGGCTGGAACCCGAGGATCGCCGAGAGGTTGCCGTCCTGGAAAATCCAGACCATGGCCCCGAAACTGGCCACGATCGAGAGGGTGTTCACGACGAGGGCCTTGGCGGGCAGGATCACCGAGCGCAGGAGCACGAACAGGACCAGGTACGTGGAGACGACGATGAACAGTGCCGTCCTGGGGAAATCGGCGGTGACGCCGGCAACCACGTCGACCACGTCTGCGGCTCCTCCACCAACGAGGACGGTGGTGTCGGCGGGTGGCGCCAGGGGGCCGACGGGCGAGCGAAGGTCGGCGACGAGCGCCGCTCCCTCTTCGCGATTTGGGCCGAAGGCGGTGTAGATCGTGAAGGCGGTCAGGTCCCTGCTGGTCGTTGCCGCGAGCGCCGTCTGGGCATAGCGATCCGGTGGTCCTCCTGGGGCGCCGTAGAGGAGACCGTACTGGTCCAGCGTGAGCCGCGGGTCAAGGTCAACCAGGCTCTCCACGCGGCCCACGCGCGGGTCCCCGGCCAGCCGGCGGGAGTAGTCGTACAACGCGGCCAGGTTGTCCGGCGTCGTAGCCAGCCCCGCGGTCCGCACAGCCAGCACGATCGGGGCGAACTCGCCGTCCCCAAACTCCGCCCTGAGACGATCGAAGGCGACCCGCGATGGGACCCACGGCGGCAGGATCGACGAATCCGGGGCGTTGAAACGGACATGAAGGAACGGCGAGCCGAGCACCAGGATCACGGCCAGGGTTGGCAGCAGGACCGCGAAGGGCCGGCGCATGACCGATCGCGCCAGGCGAGCCCAGGCCCCCTCCCGGTCCGATGTCGGTGCCAGACGTCGGATGGCCAGCCGGTCGATCCTGGTGCCGACGATCGTGAGAACCGCAGGAAGGAGGGTGAGTGCGGAGGCCACCGCCAGGCCGACCACGATCGCGCCGGCGATCCCGATCGAACGCAGGATCATGAAATCAAAGAGGACCAGGCCAAGCAGGCCGAGCAGCACCGTCAGACCGCTGAACAGGACCGCCCGGCCGGCGGTGGCTACGGTCGCCACCACGGCCTCGCCAACGCGATCCGGCACGTCCGGCCGAACCGCGAGCTCCTCGCGAAAGCGACTCGTCAGCAGCAGCGAGTAGTCCACCCCCAGCCCGAGGCCCAGCAGGGTTGCCAGGTTGAGCACAAAGATGCTCATCGGGGACACGGACGCGACCGCGAAGATCACCGCGAGGGCGACCACAACCGCCGATCCGCCCACGACCAGCGGCACGCCGGCGGATACGACCGAACCGAACACGAGCAGAAGCGTCAGAGCGGCCAGCGGCAGCGAGATGAGCTCGCTGCGTTGCAGGTCCGCCTCCGACACGGTCTGGACATCGCCGTAGAACGCCGGGCCGCCGGCCAGCTCAACCGTGAGACCGGGCGGGTGGCGCAGGCGTTCTCGCAGGATCGGCACGGCTACCGGTGAGTCATCGGGCGGCAGGTCCAGCAGGACGACGTCATACGCCATATGTCGGTCGGAGGAGATCTGCCGCGGAGCCAGCAGGTGCGAAATCACGCGGGCGACGTGGGGTGCCGAGGCGATATCGGCGGTTGCCTCGGCCGCCGCTGCCTCAAAGGCCGGGGTGCCGGCCTCAAGCGTGGGGCTGCTCATGACGATGACGAGCGCCGACGGCGGGAGACCCAGCTCCGCTCCCAGGATGGCCTTCGCCCGCGCCGACTCGAGGTCATCGCGAATGAAGCCACCGGCGCTCAGCCGGCCAGGCAGCTGTGGCGCCAACGGAAGCGCCACGAGCAGCATCACGGCCCACGCGCCCACCACCCACCATGCGCGGCGCACGACAAACCGGCCGAGGCGATCGAAAGGAGTCATGGCAGTGCGGCTATCGTACCGACGGACC
>CAYRTS010000060.1:0-18629 GCA_964427285.1 uncultured Anaerolineaceae bacterium | reverse complement strand
TGTTCGATGTCGGGGAATCGACGATTGCGCCGGGGTCCGGCGCGACGATCGAGGCCCTCGGCGCGTCGGGCACGCCACAAGGAGCGCCGGGCGAGACGCCGGTGACCGAGCGACCGCTCGCCCGCGATGAACTCTGGATCCCGATCGTCCTGGTGGCGTTGCTGGTCCTCTCGCTGGAGTGGGCCGTTTACCACCGTGATGCGGTGATCCGGATCGGGCGGGCCATCACGGCTCGACGCGGACACGGCCCGGCCGACGGAGCCACTTGATGAGCGTCGCGTTGGAGGCACCGCTCGCCCTGTTGCTCCTCGTTCCCGCGTTCGCCCTGACACTTGGACTGCACCTGGCCTCGCGGCGGCGGCTAGGCGTGGGTCGGCGCAGGCTCGCGCTTGCCATTCGTGGCCTGCTGCTGAGTGCGCTGGTGCTCGCGCTGGCGGGGTTGCAGCTGGTCCTTCCGGTCGACCGGTTGGCGACGGTGTTCGTGGTGGACCTGTCCGATTCGGTGGGAACGGCCGGGCGCGAGGAAGCCCTGGCGTTTCTGCGCGAAACGCTGATCGAGAAACCAGAACGCGACGTCGCCGGCATCGTCGCCTTTGGTCGCGAGGCCCTCGTCGAGCGACTGCCGTCGGATCTCGCCGAGATCGAAGCGATCGCGTCCAGACCGGTCAGGACCGCCACGGATATCGGAGCCGCCCTCCGCCTCGCCACCGCCCTCTTCCCCGATGACTCGCAGAAGCGGATCGTCCTGCTGTCCGACGGCAACGACACCGCAGGCAGCGGCCAGACCGAGGCGGCGCTTGCCGCGTCGCAGGGTGTCCAGGTCGAGACCCGCCAGATCGGGCCCGGCAACGTGGACGAAGTCCTCATGGAGCGCCTGACAACCCCATCCACAGCGACGCTTGGCGAGTCGGTCGGGGCGGTCGCGGAGATCCGATCGAGCGTGGCCCAGCCGGCCACGGTCCGACTGTACGTCGATGGCGCGCTCGTCGCCACAAAGCCGCTCCAGCTTCAGGAAGGCGTGACTCGTGTGACGTTCGACGTGGTGCCGACCGAAGCTGGCTTCCACACGTTTCGCGCCGTCGTCGAAGCCGGGCGTGACACGTTCAGCCAGAACGATCGCGCCGACTCGAACACCATCGTGAAGGGCGAGCCAAGGACGCTGGTGCTGGCGGGCGACGACACGGTGGCGGCCGAGCTCGTGGCAGCGCTCGTCAGTCAACGCCAGCTCGTGGACACCATGATCCCGGAGGCGCTGCCGACCGATTTCGCCAGCCTCGCCAGCTACGACAGCATCGTGGTGGCCGATGTCGCCCGGCTGCGGCTGAGCGACCGTCAACTCGCCGCGCTTCAGGTCTACGTGAGAGACCTGGGGCGGGGCCTGGTGATGATCGGCGGGCCACGGAGCTACGGCGCGGGCGGCTACCAGAAGACGCCGCTCGAGGAGACGCTGCCGGTGGACATGGGCGTGCGGGACCGCCAGAAACAGCCGGACATCGCGCTGGTGGTCGTGATCGACCAGTCGGGCTCGATGGCGGCCTGCCACTGCAACACGTTCAACCAGGGCGGCGCGGGGATGGCCGGGGTGCGCAAGGTGGACATCGGCAAGGAGGCCATCCTGCGGGCCGCCGCGGCCATGACCGAGCGCGATGAACTCGGGGTCGTGGCGTTCAATGAGACGGCCCACTGGGTGGTCCGGACCCAGCCGCTCGGAGGGATCGAGGACCTGCAGGGCGCCATCACGGCCATCCAGCCGGACGGCCAGACGAACATCTTTGCCGGGCTCGACCAGGCGGTCCAATCGCTGGAGGGCGTGGCCGCGACTCGCCGCCACATCATCCTGCTCACTGACGGCTGGTCATCGGCTGGGCAGTACGACGAGATCGTGGCGCGGATGAAGGCGGCCGGGATCACGCTCTCGACGGTGGGTGCCGGCGGTGGCTCGAATCCGTTCCTCGAGGCGCTGGCGCAGCAGGGCGGCGGTCGCTTTTACAACGCGGCCAATCCGGGAAGCATCCCGGACATTTTCCTCAAGGAGACCCAGCAGGTGTCGGGCCAGCAGATCGTGGAGGAGGCGTTCTTTCCGATCCAGACGTCCTCATCGCCGATCCTCCGCGGCCTCGAGGATGGACTTCCCCAGCTCCGCGGCTACAACGGCACGACCATCAAGCCCGCCGCCCAGGTCGTCCTGGTCACCGCTCGCGACGACCCGCTCCTCGCGCAATGGCAATACGGTCTTGGCCGGTCCGTGGCGTGGACGTCGGACGCGACCGGTCGTTGGGCCAAGGACTGGATCGCCTGGCCCGGGTTCAACCGCTTCTTCAGCCAGCTCGTGAGCTGGACATTCCCGGGCGAGGAGACCGGCGGCATCGAAGCCACCTTCGAGTCGAGCGCCGGCGACGCCACCCTGCTCCATGTTGAGAGCGTCGAAGCGGACGGGTCACCGCGCGACTTCTACTCGACCAGTGCCGTGGTGGTCGGGCCCGACCTCGAACCCCGAACGATCGATCTCGTCCAGGTGGCCCCCGGCGTGTATGAGGCACCCCTCGGGGAGGTCGAGCCAGGCGCCTACGCTGTACGGATCACCCAGACCCGGCCCGGCTCCTCTCCCCTGGGCCGCACCGTGGGACTGGTCGCGCCGACGTCGGCCGAGTATCGCGTCCTGGGCGCGAACGGGCCCGTGCTGGCCGCGCTGCGTGCCGCCGGCGGGGGCACCGCGATCGTGACACCGCTCGATCCATGGCGGCACGATCTGTCCGCCACGGATCGATTCACCGAGCTTTGGCCCGCGCTGCTCGTGCTGACGCTGCTGCTCTGGCCGCTGGACATCGCGCTTCGCCGGATGTCCCTTGGCCGCCGTGAGTTCGCGGCGGCGCGGGGCTGGGTCGCCGGCATCGGGCGTCGCCGCCGGGTCACGGCGCGTCGTTCGGCGACCGGCGAGGGCCTCCTAACGGCCCGGGAACGGGCCGGATCGAGCGAGGCGCGTGCCGCCATGCTGGCCGGCTCCGAAACCCGGGTCGTCGCGGTGCCGGTCGCGGTGCCGGTCGCGGTGCCGATCGCGGTGCCGGTCGCGGAGCCGGCTCCAGCCGACCACATCGGCTCGACTGTCGTACCGTCGGGCCTGGTCGACGGCGGGTCGGTCCATCGGTCATCGCCGGCCTCCTCGTCGGAAGCAGGCGCGCCGGACACGATCGAACGCCTTCAGGAAGCCAAGCGTCGAGCCCGCGGGCGCGGATCGCGTCCGTAGCCACCGGGACGCGTCCGGGGTGTCCGGGTCGTCAGCAGATAGCCCCTTGCTTCGGTGGTGCTAGCCTCGCAGGGTGCTCGGTCATTCGTGGGCGTCCGCCCTCCGCACCATTGCCGCCGTTTGCCTGGCCGGGTTGGCCCTCCACGGCTGCGGGATCGTTTCGACGACCCCACCGGCGGCAACGCCCGCCGACTTCCCCGGCATCACCGCGGCCCTCGCCAAACAAGGCGTGCTCGTCAACCACTTCGTCTCGGGCGATGCCGGCTGTCCTGATCCGACTCTCACTCCGACTGCGATTGCCTTTGACGCGAAAGGGCTGGACCAGCCGGACAACGTCCGCATCTACCTGTACATCTTCCGCAATCGCGATGCCTTCGAGCGCCTGCGTGCGTCTGTCGACGGCTGCGCTACCAGCTTCGTGACCGATCCCGAGACATTCGAGACCATCGAAGAATCGCCCTTCGTCGTGGCCGGCCAGGGACCATGGGGCGCCGAGTTCGAGGCCGCCATGCGGGCGGGTCTCAGCGCCGCCGCCGGAATCGGGAACTAGCGCTGCGCCCGGTACGAGCCGGGAGGTCGACGCACCCGGGCTCCTCATGTTCACGATGAGCGTCCCGGTACTGGCAGAGCCTGCGAGGGCCGGCCTGGATCTCGAAGCGGGCCGGCGACTAGCTGATCACGCCTCTTCGCGCTCGACTGAGACCCGCGACGCGGGCTCCAGGCGGGGCGCAGCGACGTCACTCACGTTCGGGACGAACGACGCTGCAAGCGAGGTCGCGGCGACGATCTCCTGGTCGGCGACGGACAGGATCCCGAGGCGTCCCAGCTGGGCCAGCTCGTCGCGGATGTAGGTCTTGAGCATCTCGGGGCCGTCGGTGTTGATGGTGAAACGGACTTCGTTTCGGCGGAAGGTGTCCAGGATCCAGCGGAACTCATCCCAGCCCGACACCACCCGGGTGTTCAGGTTGGAGGTCGGGCAGATCTCCAGGACGATGCCCCGGTCGCGGATCATGTCCATCGCGCGCGGGTCGTAGGCGGCCTTGACGCCATGGCCGATCCGATCCGGCTCGAGCTGCTCCACGACCCGAGCGACCTCTTCGGCCGGGCCGGATTCTCCGGTATGGACGGTCAGTCCAAGCCCGAACTGCCGGGCACGACGGAAGAGCCGTCGATAATCGGCAACGCGGAAGGTGGACGACTCCGGCCCGGCGATATCGATCCCGACCACGCCCCGATCGCGCCACGCGATGGCCTTCTCCGCGATGATCTCGTTCAGCTCGTACGGAAAGGCACGGTCCAGGCAGAAGATCAGCCCGGGCTTGATGGGGTATTCCAGTTTTGCCTTGTCCATCCCGCGGACCGCGGCGGCAACGATATGGTCGAGGTCCTGCTCCCCTCCCCGATTTCGCTTCATCGGGTTGAAGCGCAGCTCCATCGTCGTCACGTTGTTCTTGCGGTACGCGCCGCCGACCACCTCGTAGACCGCACGCTCCACGGCGAGCGGAGAACTCTGGATCATCTCGGTCCAGTGGAACAGCTGGAGGTAGCCGTCGAAGGATCGGTTCCGCCTTGGCGACACCGTGATCATGTTCCGGAACTCCCAGTAGTCCTTGGTCGGGAGCTTGATCCCCTGGGAGTGAGCGATCCCCCACATGATCGCCGGAGTCACGGCGCCGCCGAGGTGACAGTGGAGCTCCGCGAGCGGGGTCTTGCGTGACAGGAGTCGGGGCATCGTGGGTTCAGGATAGCGGACTCCGGGCGTACAGCCGGCCGCCGCGGGCCGGTCCGGTCCGCCCGACCCCGTCCGGGCCGCCAAACGGGGTCGTTCAGCCCGCCGGGGCGACCAGCCCGATGCAGACCGTATAGCCCGGCGCAGCGTCCGTCCTCCCGGCCCGGAATCCGTATGATGCCGGGCCGCCGAACGCCGCCGTGAGCACCGGGGCCACGATCGTCAGGCCCGGGACCGAGCCGGACGCGGTCAGGAGCGGCAGTGGCCCCGCATCGGAGAATGGGAACAGCATCGTCGAGCTCACCGGGGTCAGCACCGCGTCGCCCGGCCCGACAAACCCGATCACGGTCGGTCGCCCGCGGACGCCGGTCTTGCCGCAACCGATCACGTTCGACCCGTCGAACCCCTCGTAGAGCGCCCAGTTCTCAGGGGTGCCGAGGAGGATGCCGCTCGAGCCGACGTGGCGAGCCCAGGTGCGCGTCGCCGTCAACAGAACGGGCTCCTCGCGAAGGGGTCCCGGCAGCAGCTCGACATGCCAGGTCCCCTCCCGCTCCCTGGCGCCGTCCAGCCAATCGACGGTCAGCGCGTAGACACCCGGAGGCCACGTGCCGCCGCCGGCGGGCCGGAACCCAACGACCGGCACGCGGCCGAGCGACCCCTCGCCCAGATACTGGATGGGCCCGCCATGCGGCGCCAGTTGGCGGAGACTGGCCGACCGGACCAGGGACGTGGGCGGGAGGATGACGCTGAGCCAGCTCGCCGCGGGCTGATACGTCCGGGCAGTGAATGATCGGGACAATCCGTCAGGCGGCTCCCGGTCGATGTCGAGCCACGCACCGGTCTCGTCGAGCGCCGCGCCTGGCGTGGAGTCGAGCGAAATGAGGTCATCATCGACGACCGCGAAAAAGCCGACCGGTAGCGCCCCAAGCGGCAATCCGCCTTCCGGGAAGCTCGACGGCGACGATCGATTCCATGGCTCGGCATCGGGCACGAACCCGGACCGGTTCACGATCTCGATCTCGATTCGCCTGATGCCGTCGCCAACGAGGACATCGACTCGATATCGGCCAGGCTCCCAGAAGGCGGTCTTCGCGGGTGGAGCGGCTCCATCTGCCGCCCCAGGCGCGCGCACGAACAGGTAGGCACCCTGAGCCGGGTCCCCGTTGAGCGGTTGTGCGTCGATCCATTCGAGTTCGCCACCCACGTGGTACCGCCAGACTCTCACCGCCAGCGGTGTCTCCTCGCGCGGAGTCGTGACGCCGAGCGCGACGATCGCGGCTCCGCTCGTGTCGACGACGACGTTCCGTCCGCCAGTGCCGGACGGCGCGACCGAGAACCACCGCTCGGCATAGGGCGGCGCACCAGGCGAAACCTCCACGGCAGGCGGGATGACGATCGTTCGAACGCCCCACACCTGACGACGCGAGATCGCCGGCACGATGGCGGACCAGGTCGGCGGCGGCACCTCCGCGGGCAACCCGGCAAGCGAGGCAGCCAGGCTGGACGGCGGGCCGGACGGCGATGGCAGCGGCGAAGCGGGCGGCGAAGCGGTTGCGGGGACCTGACCGATCGCGACATCGTCGACCCCCCACGGCTTGGCAATGGCCAATGTCAACGCGACGACGACCGCCACCAGGCCAGCGACGATGGGATCGGTCCGCCGGCTCCGCCGACCGAGGAGGACCGGTTCGAAATCGACGCTGACGCGCGGTTCAGATTCAGCGCTCATCCGAGAGCGAAGTCAGCCCGCCAGCGGGACGATCCGGCCCTCGGCATCGATCGTGGCCTGTCGTCGCAGCCGGCGCAGCTCGGCGCCGGGCACCTGGTCGCGCGCGTGGTAGCTCGAACGGACCAGTGGGCCGGATTCGACATGCTTGAACCCGAGCGCCAGGGCCTCGGTTTTCATCTCGGCGAACTCGTTCGGGTGGTAGTAGCGCTCCAGGGGCAGGTGGTCGAGCGAGGGACGCAGGTATTGGCCGATCGTCAGGATGTCGCAGTCGACCTCGCGCAGCGCGACAAAGGCTTCGTGGAGTTCGGCCCGCTCCTCGCCGAGACCGACCATCAATGAGCTCTTGGTATGGACCGGGTAGCCGATCTCACGGGCCATCGACCTGGCGTGACCGAGGACGCCGAGGCTCCGATCCCAGCGAGCTCGCTTGCGGACCGGTTTCTGGAGCCGCCGCACGGTCTCCAGGTTGTGGTTGAGGATGTCCGGCCTGGCGTCCATCACGACCCGCAGGGACGTCGCGTTCCCGTTGAAATCCGGGATCAGGACCTCGATCCCCATGTCGGGCGAGGTCGCGCGCATCTGGCGGATCGTCTCCGCGAAGACGCTCGCGCCACCGTCGGGCAGGTCGTCACGGGCGACGCTGGTGACCACGACGTGCTCCAGGCCAAGCGTCCCGATCGCCTCGGCGACACGGCGCGGCTCATCGGCATCGAACCAGGTGGGTCGGCCGGTCTTGATCGCGCAAAACCCACAGGCCCGGGTGCAGGTGTCGCCCAGGATCATGATCGTGGCGGTGCGCTGATCCCAGCACTCCCCAATGTTCGGACAGCGAGCCTCCTCGCAGACTGTGTTGAGGTTCAGGCCGCGGAGCATGCCCTTGAGGTCGTGGTAGTTGTCTCCGGACGGCATCCGTGCCCGGATCCAGTCGGGGTGGCGGCGCGGCGCCATCGACGGGTCGGGCGTCTCGGTCGCGCTGAACATCGCGAGTTCGCGAGCCATGGTCAGTAGACCGGCGTCTCCGGCCCGACAGCTTCGAGCGCGGATTTGATCGCCCTCAGGAAGTCGGCCGCGCCGGCGCCATCGTTGGCTCGGTGGTCGATGGCGATGACCATGTTCATGATCGGGCGGATGGCGATCACGTCGCCCTCGGGCGTCTCGCGAACGACCGGCCGTTTGGTGATCGCCTCCATGGTCAGGATGGCGACCTCGGGCACGTTGATGATCGGCATCGTCAGGTTGGAGCCGAACCAGCCGGTGTTGTCGAGGGTGAACGTGCTGCCGCCGTAGTCGTCGATGCGCAGCTTGCCGGCCCGGGCACGCTCGGCGACCTCCGCGATGGCCCGGTTCAGGCCACTGATCGACAGCTGGTCGACGTCGCGGACCACCGGGACCAGCAGCCCGTCGTCGACGGCGACCGCCACGCCCATGTGGATGCGCCGCTTGGCGAGAAGGCCGGCATCGGTCCAGTGGGCGTTGAACGTTGGAAAGCGCCGCAACGCGTCGACGGCGGCCTTGATGACGAACGGGACATAACTGAGCGAGATCCCCTCGCGGGCCTGGTAGTCGCGCTTCGCTTTTTCGCGGGCCCGCACGAGGCCGCTGGCATCGACCTCCATGTGGACGTAGGCGTGCGGGACGGCGAGCGCACGGGTCATCTGGGCTGCGATCCCCTTGCGCATCCGGGTCAGCGGAACGAGCACCTCGTCTGCGCCATCAGGAAACACGATGCGGCTGCCCGCGGCAGGTGTCGTGCTGCCGACGGCCCGCGTGCTCGTCGAGGTGGCCGGCGCCGCGGCTGGCCTGGTTGGCGTGGGAGCGGCGGCCGGCGACAGGGCTGGCGCGGAGGTGGCACCGGGCGCGGTGGTGGCGGGCGCGGGAGCGCCGATCGCGCTGACGCGGATCGATTCCACGACCTTGATCACGTCCTCGCGGGTGATTCGTCCGGCACCGCCGGTGCCCCTGATCTGGACGGCCGACAGGTCGTGTTCGCGCAGGAGCCGGCGGACCGCCGGGGTCATTCGGGCGTCCGGATCGGCGTCACCGGCCGGGGCGCCCGAAACCGCGGGCGAACGCGGAACGGAGGCCATCGCCGGTTGCGCGGCGACGGGCGCAGCGACCGGCGTCGGAGCACCTGGCGATGCGGCCGAGGGCTGCGCTGGCTCCGCGGGCGCGGCCGTGGTTTCACCCATCATCGGTGCGGCCGGCGCTGGCGTCGTTTGTGTGCTTCCGGCTTCGTCGGCCGTCTCGATCACGGCGATCTCGGCGTTATTGGGGACCGTCGCACCCTCCGCCGCCAGGATCTCGCGGAGGATCCCCTCGAAGGGGGATGGAACCTCTGCGTTGACCTTGTCCGTGATCACTTCAACGAGCGGCTCGAACTTGTCGACATGGTCGCCCGGTTGCTTGAGCCACTTCCCGATCGTCCCCTCGGCCACGCTCTCGCCGAGCTGGGGCATCGTCACCTTGGCCACGTTTGCAGTCCTCCGCTGGCTTGGAGCGCTAGTGTCGCCCATCTGGCGATCGGGCGCGGGGCGCGTTGGTGGGGGCGGCGACGCGACGCGACAGGCACCGGGCTTCCGGCGGCCAGAACGGCTCGAGTGCCGGTGAGGACGCGCCCGTGGGACGTGGCGACTTGAAGCATGGATGAGAGTTCGAGACGACGGAGGACGCCCCCCAACCGCTAGATCGGGCGGAGGCTCGCGGCCCTCGGGCGACGATGATTCAGCAGTAGGCGACGATGCTGAAGGCGTAGTCCGCCGGCGTTCCGTTCCGTGTCTGGAGGACGGACATCCGATCGCCGGACGAGAAGTAGCCTCCACGCACCACGATCTGGAGCCCAGCCGCCGCGTCTCCGACAGCGCGATCCCCCGCGATGCCACTGGTGGCGACGATGGCGCAGCGCGACACATCCTGAGGGAATGCCTCCAAGGATCAATCCGATCACACATCGGGGTCACTCAGCGTGATCTCGCCGGACGCTGTTGATTGGGGACCTCGCCGGCGAGTTTCGGGTATCCGTCGAGCCCCGCCTCGACGACGCAGGCGAGTTCGGCGAAGAGGGGTTCGTCGACGGTCGTGAAGTTGAAGCAGGACTTGCCCTGCATGCGGCGGCGCAGCTCGGGCGACATCGACTCGCGCTCGCTCCCGCAGCGGCTCCAGGATTTCGCGCAGGCGGCGATCGAGGGTGGCGAACTCGGCTTTGGGCTTCTGGGGTCGGGTCGTGGCGCTCGCGGGGCACGGGGTCCTCCTTCGGGGCGTCAGTAGGCTGCCAGCGTTCGAATCCCGTCCGCGATCCTGTCGGGGTTGACCATGAACCAGTCCTCCAGGACCTGGTTGTAGGGGATGGCCGGCACCTCGGGGCCGGCGACGCGGGTCACCGGGCCATCGAGGTAGTCGAACGCCTCCTCGGCAACGATCGCGGCGACTTCCGCGCCGTAGCCGCCGAACTTGTTGTCCTCGTAGACGACCAGGCACTTGCCGGTCTTGCGGACGGAGTCGAGCAGAGTCTCGGTGTCGAGCGGGCGGAGCGTGCGAAGGTCGACCACCTCGGCGCTGATCCCTTCCTCGGCCACCCGATCGGCGGCTTCGAGGGCGTAGTGGGCCATCAGCCCGTAGGCGACAACGGTGACCTGGGTCCCGGGGTGGGTGATCGCGGCCACCCCGAGCGGCACGCTGTAGTCCGTGTCCGGGACATCGCCGCGTACGGATCGATACATCTTCTTGTGCTCGAAGAAGAGCACCGGATCCGGGTCGCGGATGGACGACCGCAGGAGCCCGCGCGCGTCGTACGGCGTAGACGGAATGACCACCTTGAGCCCGGGCACATGGGTGAAGAACGCCTCGACCGATTGCGAATGGTAGAGCGCGCCATGGACGCCGCCACCGTACGGCGCCCGGATCGTCAGCGGGACGCTGAAGCCATTGTTGGAGCGGTAGCGCATCCGCGCCGCCTCGGACACGATCTGATTGAAGGCCGGGAAGATGAAGTCGGCGAACTGGATCTCGCAGACCGGATGCAGGCCGTTGAGGGCGGCCCCGATCGAGGCGCCGACGATCATCGATTCGGTCAGGGGCGTGTCGATGACCCGGTCATCGCCGAATTCGGCCCACAGGCCGTCGGTGGCCAGGAAGACGCCGCCCTTCTTGCCGACGTCCTCGCCCAGGACGATCATGCTGGGATCTCGGCGCATCTCGTCGGCGAGGGTCTCGCGGATGGCGTCGATGAACGTGCGGGGCGGCATCAGTCGCTGGTTCCGGCGCTCTCGGTGGTCCCCGCCGTCTCGCCGTCCCCGCCGGCCTCGCCGGCTTCGGCGTAAACGAAGCGGGTGGCGCTCGCCAGGTCGGGTGCCGGCTGGGCCTCCGCGTACTCAGTCGCATCCTCGACCTCGGCCGTGATCTCCGCCGCCAGACGCTCAGCAATTTCATCGGTGAGCACGCGGGCGCCGCGGAGTTGCTCGCGGAACCGTGGCAGGGCGTCGTGTCCGCGCTCGGCGGCGAGCTCCTCGGCCGAGCGGTACTTGGTTTCCTGGTCGTCGGATGAATGGCCGGTCAAGCGGGTCACCTTGGCCTCGATCAGGGTGGGACCGTCGCCGGCGCGCGCACGGGCCACGGCTTCGCGCGACGCCGCGTAGCAGGCGAGCACGTCCCCGCCGTCGACCACCACGCCCGGAATGCCATAGCCGGGCGCCCGGTCCGCCACGTCCGGCATCGCGAGCTGCCGAGCCGCCGGCACGCTGATCGCGTAGCCGTTGTTCTCGACGACGAAGATGAACGGCAGCCGGTGAATGGCCGCGAAGTTCAGCCCCTCGTGGACATCGCCCTGGTTCGATGAGCCCTCACCCATGATGGCCATCGCGATCTGGCCAGTTCGACGGATCTTCGCGGCAAGCGCGATGCCGACACCATGCAGCAATTGGGTGCCCACGGGCGACGAGACGGACAGCAGGTTGTGCCTCGGGCTGCCGTAGTGGCCGGCCATGCCCCGACCGCCTGACGAAGGGTCATCCGCCGTCGCGTATTGATTGGTCAGGATGTCGCGCGCGCTCATGCCAAAGGTCAAGCATGTCGCGATCGATCGGTAGAAGGGCGCGATCCAGTCATGGCCCTTGTGGAGTGCCCAGGCGATCCCGACCTGGGCACCCTCATGGCCCTGACCGCTGATCACGAACGGGATCCGGCCGGCACGGTTCAGGATCCACATCCGTTCGTCGATCGCGCGAGCCAGCGCCACGAGGCGATACATTGCGATCAGGTCAGTGTCGGACAGACCCACCGCTGCGCCGAGGCCGAGCTTCGAGTCGCGACTTCCGGTCAACGCCTTCGCTCCCAGGGCTGCGGATTCAGTTTGCCGCCCGGGCGGCTTCGGGTGCGCCGCCGCGCGGCGACAACTCGCTAGAAGTTGATCGATCGACCTTCGACCGCCATCGCAGCCTCACCGAGGATCTCCGACAGCGTCGGGTGCGCGTGGGTGGCACGACCGATCTCCCACGGCGTCGCGTTCAGTTCGAACGCGAGCGAAGCCTCGGCGATCAGGTCGGTGGCATGCGGCCCGATGATGTGGACGCCGAGCGTGTCGTGCGTGTCGGCGTCCTCGATGACCTTGGCGAACCCCTCGTACTCGCCACCGATGATCGCCTTGGCGACGGCCTGGAACGGGACCTTGCCGACGCGGGTCCTGAGACCGCGGGCGACGCACTGGGCCTCCGTCAAACCGATCGAGGCGATCTCCGGCCGGCAGTAGGTCGCTCTTGGCTGTTTCGTGTAGTCCATCTCGTGGACGTCGGCGTCGCCGGCGATCGCGTGGGCCGCGATCAGGCCCTCGTGGGCTGCTGTATGGGCCAGCCACAACCCGCCGATGGCATCACCGACGGCATAGACGTGCGGCTCCTTGGTGCGCATTCGGCCGTCGACCTTGATCACGCCACGATCCGTCTCGACCTTGGTGGTCTCGAGCCCGATGTTCTCGATGTTGGCGGCGCGGCCGGTCGCGACGAGCAGGAGTTCGGCGCGCAGTTCGGTGGCTTCCTTGCCGTCCGGGCCAACGGTGAGGCTGACGCCCGTCTTGTCCGCTTTGACCGACGCCGTGTCGAAGCGAGCGCTGGTCATGACCGTGATGCCGCGCTTGGCGAAGCTGCGCTCGAGGAGCTTGCTCACCTCGGCGTCCTCGAGCGGGACGATCCCGGGCAGGTACTCCAACAGGGTGACCTTCACGCCTACGTCGTGGAACATGCTGGCGAACTCGACCCCGACCGCGCCGGCGCCGACGATGATGATGTCCTTCGGGAGCGCGTCCATCGTGAGGATGTCGTCGCTGGTCACGATCCTGGTTCCGTCCGGAATGAGCCCGGTTAGCGATTTGACCCGCGAACCGGTGGCCAGGATCACGTCCGTGGCATTGAGGATCCTCTCGCCGCCCGTGCCGGGCTGGCCGTCTTCACCGTGCTGACTGACGCGGACCTTGCCCGAGCCGTCCAGGCGGCCGCGTCCTGCGACCCAGGTCACCTTGTTCTTGTCGATCAGGGTCTTGAGGCCGGTCCACATCCGCTTCACGACGGCGTCGCGACGGGCAGCCATCGACGCATAGTCGACGATCGGCTCGCCGGGCAGGGTAATTCCGTGGTCCTTCGCGTGGCGGACCTTGTCCGCGAAGGCAGCCGATTCGAGCAGCGCCTTGGTCGGGATGCAGCCCCGGTGCAAGCAGGTCCCGCCGATCTTGTCCTCATCGACGAGGGCAACCTTCAAACCAAGCTGGGCGGCCCGGAACGCTGCGGCGTACCCGCCGGTCCCGGCGCCGAGCACGACGAGATCGAAATCATTGGACGAGCCGACGGCCATGGGTCAGGGTGCCTCAGAATGCCTGGGGGAGGCGCCGGCGCAGGTCGCCGCGGCGCAGGTCGCCGCGGCGGGCGTGCCGGGCATACCGTCGAAGGACCGGCTGGGCGGGTGGGTCATCGCCATCGATGGTACGCGCGGGCTCCGCCGACGCGCAACCAGCGTCGGCCATACGACGCTGCCTGAAGGTCGGCAAGTGGCCCGACCCGTGGTGGCCCGACCCGTGTGGCCCGACCCGTGTGGCCCGACCGGCGTCGCCCGACCGCGAGCCGCCCAGTGCTAGACTCCGGCCGCTGGCGTCGAACAGAGCGGCGTCCCCGAACCGCCGTTGGAGGTGCTGTTGGACCCTGCGCTCGTCCTGCGCACCGCCGCGTTCATGCTCGTCGCCTACCTCGCCGGGTCGGTACCCGTTGGCGTGCTGGTGGCTCGAGCGGCTGGCGGCACGGATCCACGAACGATCGGATCGGGACGAACGGGCGGCACCAATGCACTGCGGGCGCTCGGCCGGAAATGGGCCGCGGTGGTGGTGAGCGGCGACCTGCTCAAGGGCGCATTGCCCGTGGTGATCGCACGTGTGGTGACCGGCGGTGACCCGCTGATCGAGGCGCTGTGCGCCGCATCGGCCGTCGCGGGGGCGATCTGGTCCGTCTTTGCCGGGTTCCGCAGCGGGCGGGGCGTTGGCACCGGCGTCGGCACGATGCTGTTGATCCAGCCATTGGCGGTTCTTCTGGCTGCGCCCGTCTTCATCGGAGTCATCTTGCTGACGCGCTACGTGTCGCTCGGGTCGCTGCTCGGTTCCGCCGCGATGCTACCCGCGATGCTCCTCTTCTTTCTAGTCGCGCCAGATACGCCGCTGACGTATGTCGTCTATGCGGCGGTCGGAGCCACATTCATCTGGCTCGCTCACTCAGACAACATCGATCGCCTGATCCACGGCAAGGAGCGCAAGTTCGACCTTGCGCTGCTGGTCGGGAAGCGTTCCGACGGGAGCTGAGGCTGAGCGGAGCAGCCGGCCGTGTTCCGGCTTCGAGGCCGGCGCGACTCCCAGGCGACGCCGTTGATCGAGGGAATCTGGCCAGGTTCCGAACCTCCTGATCCGCGACTGGTGAACGACGTAGGAGATCAGGGAGGGTCGGCGCCGCGGCTTGGGTGGTAGGTGTCGACTGCTGGTCGCGTTCTGGACCCGGCAGCTTCGCCGGCCAGAGCCGGCCTGGCGGGAACGCCCGCTGAATCAAGCGATCCGGGTCGGCTGACGGCCCGGATCGGGGTTCACATTGGTTCGGCGGGTCGTGATTCGGCCCGCACCGAGAGGGTCGAGATCAGCCGCCGCGCTGAGTGCGGAAGCAATCGCTGCAGTAGACGGGCTTGCCGCTCGTCGGGCGGAACGGAACCTGGGCTTCCTTGCCGCACGATGAGCAGGTCGCGCTGAACATTTCACGCGGCCCGCGATCACGGGCGCCGTAGCCCCCGCCACCACCACCGCCACCGCCACCACCGTACCCGCCACCGGAGCCACCGGAGCCACCAGCGGAGTACCCGCCACCGGCACCGTAGCCGCCGTACGAACTTCCGCCACCACCCTCACTGTTGCGCGCGGCCTTGCGGCTGGCTCGACAGGATGGGCAGCGACGCGGCTCGGTAAAGCCGCGCTGCGAGTAGAAATCCTGCTCGGACGAGGTGAACACAAACTCTTGTGAACAGTCCGCACACGTAAGGTTCTTATCGTTGTACACGAAACTGAAACTCCTCTCGGTAGCCGGCGCGAGCCCTTCGGGTTTTCTCGCGTCAGCCGTGAGAGGAGTCCGAGTTTTGCGTCGTGCTACGTTCTGGCCACGAACGCTTCCGTGGCATTTGCCAGCGGGATCGTACGCAATTCGTTTGCGCTTGCATAGACCCGATTTTCGGCGGGCAGCCGGGACCTTTGGCGGGTCATCGAGCCTCGAACGGAGCGACCGCGAACAGCACCGCAAACTGCTTGCACCAGATCACCGCACTGGCGAAATCGGCCGGGTCGATCCCGGCGGGCAGCTCGTACCCAAAGGACCCATCGGTCGCCTTGAGGGTGCCCAATTCGAGGACGCCGTCGGCGTAGCCTTCGGCGCTCGGCGACAGGTAGACATACAGGTCCGGGCCATTGCGGACCGAGAACGCCTCGAAGCGCAGCGTGAACCGGCCAGGTACGGTTTCGATGATCGAGGCGGTCCCCTGGCCGAAGTGAAAGTCATCCGCGCCGCGGAACGTCCCGGAGGCGGCGACGACCGGCTCGAATGCGGTAGGCGACGGCGTTGGGCCTGGCGTAGCCGGAGCGTCGGTTGGCGTCGGCGTCGGCTGGGTCGCGGCCGGCTCGGTCGGGGGCGACCCAGCCCCGCCGGTCGCCGCGGTCCCTGCGGTCGCCGCGGCCCCTGCGGTCGCCGCGGTCGGTACCGGCTGTCGGGATCCGGCGTCGGAGGACTCGGGCTCCTCGGTCGAATCAGCCGACCCGGTCGACTGGGTCGCGCCGTTCGAGGCCCCCGGCTCGCTCGGCGACGAATCCGCGGCGGCGGCGGTCGGTGGTTCGATCAAGGTCGTCCGAATGAACAGCGGCGAGGCGAGGTACCAGGTCAGCGGCAGGCCGACCACCAATGCCAGTGCGAAGACCGACCCCGTTCGCCGAGGATGTCGCCGCGCCGCCGCGAACCAGCCACGTCGCCGGGCAAGCACGAGGAGACCAGCGATCGCGGCCATAACGGCGATCGCAATCGGGACGCGAAGTGGATAGAGGGAGGTTGCGAAGAGGCGTTCGAGATCCCCGATCAAGTTCATGGCCGGAGGATGGCCACCGCCTGTGACGGACCGATGACGGCCCGCTCAGTGGATAGGCGAGACGCCTGGACTGACCGGTTCGAACTCACCGGCCGGGACATCGAACTCGCGCCGCGCGGTGGCAAGGTAGGTCTCGACTTCGATTGCCCGGCGAGCCTCTCCCCAGCCGAGCTCCGCGCCGAGGATCGCGGCCACCCTCTGGGCGATCGTGGCACCGCGATCGGGCAGTTCGGGCGCAAGCCGGGTGCGGCGTGCAAGCACGTCGTCGAGTGACAGGGCCAGCTCCGCACGAGCCGCCCACGCCACCTCTGCCTCGAGGAACGCGCGCCCGGGCAGCAATGGACGCAGCAGGTCCAGCTCCGCCCCCAGCGCGACGATCGCGGGCGCCTCCGTGCCGTGCCGTGCGACCAGTTGCGGGGCCGCTCCGTCGACCGAACCGACCGCGCTGATCGTCGCCAGCTCACCGGCGATCCGCGCCCGGGCATCCGCCTCGGCCGCACCAACGAGCCGCCATTCGGCAGTCCCCGACGGGCGCGCCCTCGCCTCAGCCGGCCCCAGGACGGCATCGATCACGTCGCTGGCCATGACCCGATACGTTGTGTACTTGCCGCCGCCGATCCGGACCACGCCATTCGGCTCCACGGTCACGCGGTGTTCCCGGGACGCCTTGACGGTCGAACCGTCAGCCGGTGCGACCAGCGGCCGGAGGCCGGCATACGCACCGACGACATCCTCGCGCGTCAGGGTCAGATCCAACGTCGCATTGGCGATGGCGAGCAGCCGGTCGACCTCCCAGCCAGCGGCCGTCGGGCGCGCCGCAGGACCGTCAAACGGAGAATCCGTGGTGCCGATCAGCCAGTGGCCGGGCCACGGAACCAGAAACATCACGTTCCCCGGCACGCGGATCGTCAATCCGACCTTGTTCGGAATCCGGTCACGGGGAACGACAAGGTGCGCCCCTCGACTGGGACGGATCCGAATTGATGTGCCGCCAAGAGGATGATCTTGCGCGGCTGCCCAGACCCCGGTCGCATCGACCACGGCGCGCGTCGCGACCTCGAGGTCGTCGCCAGTCACCAGGTCGGAGAGCCGCAGCAGGTGCCTGCCGGTCTGCGGTTCGGCCCGAAGCCCTGTCGCGCGCACCCGGGTCAGCGCCGTGGCACCGGCCGCCTGCGCCGTCCTTGCGACCGCGAGCGTGTACCGGGCGTCGTCCTCGACCCCGTCGTGGTAGATCAGCCCACCGCGGAGCCCCTCGATGCGAAGCGTCGGCGCGAGGTCAAGCGTATCGACGCGAGAGAGTCGTCGGTGCCAGCCGCCATCATGTCGAGCGCCGAGGAGGTCATACACGGTGAGGCCCGCGTCGTAGAACGCCTTCGACAGGTACGGGATCCCGTAGATCGGGAAGAGCAGCGGCTCGATCCGAACGAGGTGTGGGGCAAGGTCGAGCAGCCGCGCTCGTTCGGTCAGGGCCTCGCGGACGAGTCCGAACCGAAACTGCTCGAGGTAGCGCAGGCCGCCGTGAATCAATCGCGACGAGCGCGACGAGGTGCCCGAAGCGATGTCGTCCTGCTCGACGAGTGCGGCACGCATGCCGCGCGACACCGCATCGAGGAGGGCTCCCGCGCCGACGATCCCACCACCGACGATGATGACGTCCCAGGTCTGGCCCGCGAGCAGTGCGAGATCCGCGCGACGGCGATCGAGGGGGCCGGGCTTGCTGGAGATGGGCCTGGCCGGCGAGGCGGGTCGGGCGGGCTCGGTCGTCACGAATCCGGGGCTGAGCGGCCGCGCCTCGAGATGCGCCACAGAACCCAGCCCGTGCCGATCACCAGGACCCCGATCGCGACAGGGGTCTGGAACACGATCTCCTGCAGGGCCGCCGGAAGCAGACTGGTGAGCACGGCTGCACCGAGAACCAGCGCAACCACGGCCGCGGCGAGGAGGACGACCTCCCGCACGCCCGGCTCGGGACGGTTCGGGGGAGCACCGGCGGCCGGTTCAGCCACGGTCGGCCGCGGGCGGGATCCCGATCGGGGCGACCAGGACCTTGCCGGCATAGGCGGCACCGCGTCGGGTCGTCAGGCCGGTCTTTGGTCGGTGGAACGTCACGGTCAGATCGGCACGGACCGCCGGATCAGACGGCTCTCCGCTGGAGAGGTCGACCGCGGTCGGGGTGTCGACGGCGACGACCGGGACGCCGGCCGCCCGGGCCCGATCGATGACCTCGACGGCGGAGCGGATCGGCTCGCGCAGGGCGCCTCGGACGCCGGTCCCGAGCAGGGCATCGACGATGA
>CAYRTS010000059.1:0-18851 GCA_964427285.1 uncultured Anaerolineaceae bacterium | reverse complement strand
GCGGCTCGCGGCCGGGGGGAGCGGCTCGCGGCCGGGGGGAGCGGCTCGCGGCCGGCGAGGGGCGCGGCGCTCAACTGCCAATTGATGCAAAGCCACGAACGTGCACGGACCAACGACCAGACGGCAGCGTGGGCAGAGGACCACGCTCACCCATCGCTGGCATGAAACTCACAGTTGAGCCGCGTGTCACAGGAGCACCACGGCGGCCGAGGGCGAGTCGGGATCGGGTGGCGAGGAGCCTGGGACAGTGCGGGCGCGTCTGTCAGGCGCACGTCTGGGATATTTGAGCACAGCCGCGGCCGAGGTCTTACGCGTTCTGCCGATTTCTGGGTTTGGTCACGCTGAGATCTGTGGGATTTGCGCCTGGGAGAAGCGCAACGGAGCAATTTCGCACGGGACCACCCCACCCAGCATGGCAGCGCTGCGCAGAATAGTAATAGTGTTGACAATGGCGTTGTCATGGTTCTAGGATGCGGCATGTTCGTGATTGGCCCAACGGAGATTCCGCAGCCGACCCCAGCCATGGCCGAGACCGCCGCACGGGCGGCCGCGTGACCCGATGAGGTCAAGCCGGCTGGAGCGAGATCCCGGTCAACCCGTCTATGTGATCAGTGTGGCGGCCATGCTCGTCAGCGCGCATCCGCGAACGCTTCGAATCTACGAAGACGAGGGTCTGCTGTGTCCGGCTCGAACTCCATCCAACATTCGGCTCTATAGCGAAAATGACATCAGAAGGATCACCTGGATTCGCCACCTGACCCGGGTCCGCGGAGTTAACCTCGCGGGCATCCGGATCCTGTTTGAACTCGAGGAGCGCCTCGGCGCTCGAATCCTCGAAGCTCTCTACGCCGAAGCGATGGCCGAGGCAGAATCAACCGATACCTCCACGAACCCTGCGGCCAAGCCGCACACCTAGGAGACCCTCATGGCCAAGCGACGGTCCATCGCAGACAAGGACCAGCCCACGGCACCCGGCGGTCGCCGCGAGCTGCCGCTCGTCGCCCTGCGCGAGACGGTCATCTTCCCCGAGATGATCGTGCCGCTCCAGGTCGGCCGCGAGAAGAGCGTGAATGCGCTCAATGCCGCCGTGGCTGAGGGGGGACCCATCGCCCTCGTCACGCAGCGCCGGGCCGAGCAGGAGGAGATCGACGATCCCTCGGAGCTCTACCCAATCGGGACGCTGGCCAAGATCGCCCAGGTTGTCCAGCTCCCCGACGGCACGGTTCGGGCGATCGTCCAGGGCCAGGGTCGCATCCGGGTCCACGGGTTCACCAGCACGGATCCCTATCTCCGCGCGACGATCGAGGATCTGCCGGACCTCGTCCCCGAGGGCCTTGAGGTCCAGGCCCTGATGAAGACCGTGCAAGCCCAGATCGAGCACTACGTCGCGAGCGGCGCGCCGGTCCCGCCGGAGGCCGCCGTTGCGGCCAGGAACATCAGCGAGCCGGGGCTGCTGGCGGACATGGTCGCGTACAGCCCGGACATGAGCACGGAGCAGCGCCAGGAGCTGCTCGAGACGGTCGATGTCGTCGAGCGTCTCAAGCTCGTCTCCACCTTCCTCGCCAACCAGATCGAGATCCTCGAGCTTAAGGGCCGGATCCAGTCCGAGGTCAAGTCCGAGATGGACAAGACCCAGCGTGAGTACATCCTGCGCGAACAGCTGAAGGCGATCCAGCGCGAGCTCGGCGAGGACGACCCGCAGCAGGCCGAGATCAACGAGCTGCGTGACAAGGTCGAAGCTGCCGGGATGCCGGACGAGGTCAAGACCCGGGCGATCAAGGAGATCGACCGGATGAGCCGAATCCCTTCGGCTTCCCCGGAGGTCGGTGTCATCCGGACTTACGTCGACTGGCTGATCAGCCTGCCCTGGAAGGTCTCCACGGTTGACCAGCTCGACATCAAGCTGGCCGCCCGGACGCTCGATGAAGACCACTACGGCCTCGACAAGATCAAGGAACGGATCCTGGAGTATCTCGCTGTGCGGACACTCGCCGACGAGATCCGGAGCCCGATCCTGGCGTTCATCGGACCACCGGGCGTAGGCAAGACGAGCCTGGGCAAGAGCATCGCCCGGGCCATGGGCCGCAAGTTCGTGCGGATGAGCCTGGGCGGCATCCACGACGAAGCCGAGATCCGCGGTCACCGCCGCACCTACATCGGGGCGCTCCCCGGCCGGATCATCCAGAGCATCAAGACGGGCGGTTCCAACAACCCCGTGTTCATGCTCGACGAGGTCGACAAGATCGGCATGGACTTCCGGGGCGACCCGTCGTCCGCGCTGCTCGAGGTGCTCGATCCGGAGCAGAACAACACCTTCCAGGACAACTACCTCGAGGTGCCCTTCGACCTGTCCAAGGTGCTCTTTGTCGCCACCGCCAACCTCGCTGACCCGATCCCGCCGGCGCTGCGCGACCGCATGGAGATCGTGCAGCTGCCCGGCTACACGGAACGGGAGAAGATCGGCATCGGCCGCAAGTTCCTCGTGCCCAAGCAGATGACCAACCACGGGCTCAAGGCGAAGCACATCGATATCACGGACGCCGCGCTGACCGACCTCGTCCGCTCCTACACCCACGAAGCCGGCGTCCGCAATCTTGAGCGTGAGCTGGCCAACGTGATGCGCAAGGTCGCGCGCCAGGTTGCCGAGGGCCGCAAGGCAAAGACCGTCGTGGACCCGAAGAAACTGGCCGCGCTCCTCGGCCCGCAGCGCTTCGAGTACGGAGAGCTGGAGTCGGAGGATCAGACGGGCGCCGCCACGGGCCTCGTCGTCACCGAGGTTGGTGGCGACGTGGTTGCCATCGAGGTCACCCGGATGGAAGGCAAGGAAGACTTCATCCTGACCGGCCAGCTTGGCGAGGTCATGCGCGAATCGGCTCGAGCCGGCCTGTCATGGACCCGGGCGAATGCCCAGGCACTCGGCATTCCCCGCGAGACCTTCGAGAAGAACACCGTCCATATTCACGTGCCAGCGGGTGCCACACCCAAGGACGGCCCATCCGCGGGGATCACCATGGCCACGGCGATCGTGAGTGCCCTGACCGGCATTCCGGTCCGCAAGGACGTGGCGATGACCGGTGAGATCACGCTACGCGGACGCGTCCTGCCGATCGGCGGGCTCAAGAGCAAGATTCTCGCTGCTCACCTGTCCGGCGCGAAGATCGTGATCCTCCCGAAGAAGAACGAGAAGGACCTCCGTGATATCCCCGAGGAGATCCGCAAGTCGATCAAGCTGATCCTCGTCGAGACGATGGACCAGGTCCTGGAAGCGGCGCTGCGTCGCAAGCCAAAGGCCCTCGACGTTGAGGCGCCCAAGGGTGCCAGCGGCGGCGACCCGTCCCCACCGGAATCCGAGCCGCATCGCGGGGCGCTCCGGCCCACCTTCCCGACGACCGATCAGCCGCCGGTCGCCGTGCGGGGAAAGGGTCCGGTCAGCGGTCGGGCGTCCGAAGCGAAGGCGCCAGCGAGCACGCGAGCGAGCGCACCCGGGGTGCGTGAGCGAACGCGCGGAGCGGGCAACGCGCGGATCGGGCGTCCGGGCGCCGACCGTTAGCAGCGGGCCCGGCGTGCCCGGGATGGAGTACAAGGACTACTACGCCGTGCTCGGCGTACCGAGGGCGGCGTCGCAGGCCGACATCAAGAAGACCTTCCGCAAGCTCGCCCGACAGCACCACCCCGATGCCAAGCCGGGTGATGCCGCCGCCGAACGCCGGTTCAAGGAGGTCAACGAGGCCAACGAGGTCCTTGGCGACCCGATCAAGCGAAAGCAGTACGACGAGCTGGGCGCCAACTGGGAGGCGATCAGTCGCGCTCGCGCGCCGGGGAGCGGCGCCGGCCGAGGTGGTGGCAGTCCGTTTGCGGGATTCAGTGGCGCCGGCGGGGCCGGTGGAAACGTTCGCTACGAGTTCCGCACGAGCGGCGAATCCGGCGGCTTCTCCGATTTCTTCCGCATCTTCTTCGGTGAGGAAGCCGAAGGGGGCACGCCCGGTGGCCGGGCGACGGGCTCAGGGAGTGGAACCCGAGCGACGCCCGGAGCAGGAGCCGGAGCCGGAGCCGGGGGCAGTTTCGAGGACATCCTCGCGGGAATGGGCGCCGCCGGGTCGTTTGGCGCTGGTCAGCCGGCGGGACGGAGGGCAGGCGGCCACGCCACCGGTCGTGGCGCCGGGCACACCGATCACGCACCGGCGGGGACGGCGGCCGGACGCTCCCGCCACGCCGAGGCCGCTCCTCCAGCCGCGGCCGAGGCGCTCGCCGAAATCAACCTCGGCGAGGCCTATCGGGGGACCAGCCGGGTGGTGGAGGTCGACGGGAAGCGGTTCGAGGTCAAGATTCCGGCTGGGGCGGACAGCGGTACGCGGATCCGCCTGACGGGCAAGGCGCCCGGTGGCGGCGACCTGTTCGTCGTCGTCGATCTGCAACCGGACACCATGTTCACGCGACGCGGTGCAGACCTCGAGCGCGAACTCCCGCTGACCCTCGAGGAGACCCTGCTTGGCGCCGAGGTCAAGGTCGAGACCCTGAAGGGCAAGGTGCTGCTCACGATCCCGGCCGGAACCCAGACCGGACAGATCTTTCGGTTGACTGGCCAGGGAATGCCGCGCATGAAGACGAGCGGCCACGGTGACCTGTACGTTCGGGCCCGCGTCATCCAGCCGACCAATCTGTCCGATGAGGCGAAACAGGTCGCGCACAAGTTCTTCAAACTCGTCAGGCAACCGGACCCACGCTGAAGGCCCTGGTACCGGACGCCGCACCGCACGACCAAGAGAGACCAACATGCAGCTTGAACGCTTCACTCAGAAGGCCCAGGAGGCGATTGTTGCCGCCCAGGCCACCGCACAACGGCTCGACAGCCCCATCCTGGACGCCGAGCACATCCTGTCGGCTCTGATCGAGCCCGACGACAGCGTGCCGGCCGAGACCCTGCGACGCCTTGGCGTCGACCTGCCCGGGTTCCGGGGGGAGCTCGCCGCCATCCTCGCCCGACGAGCTCGGATCAAGGGCGGATCGCTGTCGCTGGATCCGCGCGCCCGGCGGGTGATCGAATCCGCCGAGGCGGAGGCGAAGCGGCTCGCCGACGAGTACGTCTCGACCGAGCACCTGCTCCTGGGCATCGCCGAGGTCGGGGGCGAAGGACAGAAGCTCCTGGAGCGCCACGCGGCCGGCCGTGAGGCCATCTTTGCGGCGCTCCAGAGCGTGCGCGGCGGCCAGCGGGTCACCTCGCAGAACCCCGAGGGAACCTACGCGGCCCTCGAGAAGTATGGTCGTGACCTGACCGCAGAAGCGCGCGCCGGCAAGCTCGATCCGGTCATCGGGCGTGACGAGGAGATCCGGCGGGTCGTGCAGGTTCTGTCGCGTCGAACCAAGAACAACCCGGTGCTCATCGGGGAGCCGGGCGTCGGCAAGACCGCCATCGCCGAAGGCCTCGCCCAACGGATCGTCCGCGGTGACGTTCCGGAGACGCTCAAGGACAAGCGCGTGGTCTCGCTGGACCTGGGCGCGCTGATCGCCGGGGCCAAGTTCCGCGGCGAGTTCGAGGAGCGCCTGAAGGCTGTCCTCAAGGAGATCAAGGACGCCGAGGGCCGGGTCATCCTGTTCATTGACGAGCTGCACACGGTCGTCGGCGCGGGAGCGGCAGAGGGCGCCATGGACGCCTCAAACCTGCTCAAGCCAATGCTCGCCCGGGGCGAGCTGCACACGATCGGGGCGACCACGCTCGACGAGTACCGCAAGCACATCGAAAAGGACGCCGCGCTGGAACGACGCTTCCAGCCGGTGGTCGTGGACCAGCCGACCGTCGAGGAGACGATCAGCATCCTGCGTGGCCTGCGCGAGCGCTACGAGGTCCATCACGGGGTCCGGATCACCGATTCGGCGCTGGTTGCCGCGGCCACCCTGTCCAACCGCTATATCACCGAACGCTTCCTGCCGGACAAGGCGATCGACCTGGTCGATGAGGCGGCGTCGCGGCTGCGGATGGAGATCGATTCGATGCCGATCGAGCTTGATGAGCTCGAGCGCCGGCGGATCCAGCTCGAAATTGAGCGCGAGGCGCTGCGCAGGGAGGCGGATGACGCGTCGAAGGCGCGCCTTGAAGCGCTCGAGCGCGAGTTGGCCGATGTTCAGGAGCAGTCCGGCGGAATGAGGGGACGCTGGGAGGCGGAAAAGGGTGCCATCTCCGCGATCCGGGCGACCAAGTCCGAATTGGAGTCGCTGACTGTGCGCATTGAGCAGGCCGAGCGCGAAACCGACTATGCGACCGCGGCCCAGCTCAAGTACGGCACCCAGAAGGAGCTGTCGGACCGGCTGTCCGGCCAGCAGACGACATTGGCCGCGCTCCAGGGTCCCGGGGCGCTGCTCAAGGAAGAGGTCACCGCGGACGACATCGCCGGGATCGTGGGCGCCTGGACGGGGATCCCGGTCAGCCGCTTGATGGAGGGCGAGACCGCCAAGCTGCTCCAGATGGAGGATCGGCTGCACGCACGGGTGATCGGCCAGGACGAGGCGATCGCGGCCGTGTCCGACGCCGTCCGCCGGGCGCGGGCCGGGCTGAACGATCCGCGCCGCCCAATCGGATCATTCATGTTCCTTGGCCCAACCGGCGTTGGCAAGACGGAACTGGCGCGAGCCCTGGCGGCCTTTCTCTTCGACGACGATGACTCGCTCGTCCGGATCGACATGAGTGAGTACATGGAGAAGTTCTCCGTGTCGCGGTTGATCGGCGCACCGCCCGGTTATGTCGGCTACGACGAGGGCGGCCAGCTGACCGAAGCGGTCCGGCGACGGCCGTACCAGGTGGTCCTGCTCGATGAGATCGAGAAGGCCCACCCGGATGTCTTCAACGTGCTGCTCCAGGTCCTCGACGACGGCCGTTTGACGGACTCGCAGGGCCGTACGGTGGACTTCAAGAACACGGTCGTCATCATGACCAGCAACATCGGGTCGGCGGCGATCGCGGCCGCGGGTGCGCGGGCCGGTGACGCGGCCTATGCGGCCATGAAGCGCGAGGTCACCGATTCGCTGAGCGCCCATTTTCGCCCGGAGTTCCTCAACCGGGTGGACGAAGTGATCGTGTTCCATGCACTGACCGATGCCGACCTCAATCGGATCGTGGAGCTGCTGCTGGCTGAGCTGGACCGGCGCCTGGCGGGCCAGGACCTGGCCCTCACGCTCACCCCGGCAGCCCGGGCCCTGGTCGTCCGCGAAGGCACGGACCCGGCATTCGGGGCGCGGCCGCTCAAGCGCACGATCCAGCGTTTGGTGGAGAACCCGCTGGCCCGGGCGCTCGTGTCGGGCCAGTTCAAGCCGGGGGACCGGGTCACGGCGGACGCGGACCTGGGTACCGGGACCGTCGTGTTCTCGACGGAGGCGGCAACGATCGTGACGGAAGGCGGTGTTCGCCGCGACGCGCGCCGACGCTCCGGAGATGAGCCGGCCTCACCGGTCGGTGCCGGGTCTGGCCGGGATTCGAGCGTTCTGGATCTGCCGCCAACCACAGAGCGCAAGCGCGGCGACGGCGAGCTGGTCAACTAGCGGTATGCCCGGACATGTTGTCAACGATGGCCGTGGTCGCCGAGCGGTACGCATAACCGTACCCGCAGACTGGTACGCGGGAGGTCGGAGTCGACGGGGCGGTCCAGGCCCACCGGGCCACGCTCGTACCCGGCCCATCCACGCTCGGAACGGGTCCGATTCAGGTCGGTCCCGCATCATTCGGGCGTTCCGGCCGGGATTCCATTCCGTAGCAGTCCGTGGACGCGGTTATGCGGGGATCGGCGACTCTCGCGGGGACGGCAGCACCTTGTCCGCGAACGGGAATTGGCACCGAATCATGGTCGCCTGAGCCGGTGCGGTTCGATGCGGTCGTCGGGCGGCTCCGGACACTACCGGATCCGCTCCCGGCGCCGGCCGAGGCACTCATGCCCACGTATGCCGGACCCGCCGGCGCGATCCCGCCGTGGGCCCCCGCCGACCGGGGTGCCTCGCGCACCGCGGCCGTGCTGGTGCTGCTTTTTCCCGATGAGGCCGGCGATGCCCGCGTGGTCCTGACCGAGCGGGTCACCCGCGACGGCGATCACAGCGGCGAGGTCAGCTTTCCGGGTGGGCGCCCTGAACCTGCTGACCCGGACCTGGCCGCGACGGCGCTGCGGGAAGCCGTGGAGGAGGTAGCCCTGGACGAGGCCGGAGCCGGTGTGCGGATCATCGGCCAACTTGAGCGTTGCTGGATCCCGGTTAGCAACTACGAGGTCACGCCGGTGATTGCCCTCGCGGAGCGGCGACCGGTACTCACCCCTTCGCCCGACGAGGTCGCCCGGATCGTCGAGCCGCGCCTGGCAGACTTCCTGCCCGACGCTCCCCTTGAGATCATCAATCGCACCATCGGCGGCTGGCCCATCCGCTACGGCGCGTATCGAGTCGACGACCTGCTCGTGTGGGGAGCCACCGCCCGCATCCTCAGCCAGCTGGGCGCGGTGCTCGGAGCGCGATGATCCGCGCGCCTGCTCGCCTGGTGCGACGCAACCTGGCGTTCTGTTCGGTCACGACCCTGGCCCTGGCTGCCTGTGGAGCTTCAGACCAGTCCGAGATCCCGTAGTCGCTCCAGTCAGAGGGCGCCGTCGGGCTGCTGCTCAGGTTTTGTACGCTCGGACAAGCCCCGGACCCTGTTGTCGGGACCTTCGATGGTGATTCACTGGCTGTTCGCGGCAAGTCATGGCTCGTCGCGGCCGACGGCACTCGGCTGTACGTCGTCTGGCCGGAGGGATTCACGCTGGCGTTTGAACCCGGCCCGACCCTCCGTGAGGAGGAGGGGCGAGTGCTGACGGTTGTCTGGCGGTCGTCGAGTCCGCCGTCATTCGATCACCGCGCCCTACAGCGGCTCCCCGTCCGATGGTCCGTGGTGTGTCGGGGCGGCACCCTGCTCGGACAGCGCGCCGATGCCCCGCTCCACGGCCGGCGCGACCCCCCGGGCGACGTCGCCGCGCCGGCCGGGTAGCAGGCCACCTTCGTCCGTTCCTGACAGCTCGACGACCAAGGCCCGCATCTCCGAGTGTTCGGTCCAGGCCGAATGGACGAGATGCGCGGGCCAGCAGGCGGCCTCGCCGGCGGCGATCCGCGTCCGCTCGTCGCCGACACCCACCCAGCCGCCACCTTCGATGACCACGAACCACGTCGTGTTGGGACTCGAATGCGGCTCGATCCGGGCGTTCCGCGCGAAGGCCATCTCCGAGATGATGCCCCGGCCATCCGAGTGAATGACCTGCCCCGTCAGCCTGACGGAGCCGTCCGGCCCATCCGGACGGCGGTGCCCGACGCCAAACCGCCGGATCTCGATCGGCATGATCGGCGGCCGACCCTACCGCCGCCGATCGACGCGACCGCTGACGCGAGGCGCCGCGGACGAGGTTGGACCCAACCGCGCCGACCCTGACCCTAGCGGCGGCGGCGTTGCGAGCGGCGTCCGCCGCGGCGTCGAATGGTCGCCTCCGGATCGGCGAACTTCTGCTTGCTGTAGTACCGCTCGCGCGCCAGCCGTGTCTCGTGGGCGGCCAGGATCGGAGGGAAGCGCCGGAAGCGGATCCAGACCAGCGTGCCGACCCCGATCACCTCGGTGGCGAGGACGAGGAAGAAGTCGAACACGAACAACGACTCGATGATCAGGAGGCTTAACGTGATCAGCCCGGTCCACCACATCCACTCCCACATGTCCAGGTACGGCTGGTGCTTGCGGAGTTGCCGCGTGCGCACCCAATAGAGCGCGCCAAGCACGACCAGCAGGATGCTCGAGCCGATCCAGGTCGGGTGAAACAGGTCTGTGAAGTTGCGCTGGCTGAACGACAGGAACAGGTAATCCCAGGGGGCGAGGGTCACCCTCAAACCTCGTGATTCATGCGGCGAGTGGTGCGCCGGAGTATGCCACGTCAGAACGGTATACTCGGCCACGACGTGGGGCGCCGGCGCACCGTGTCGGAGGCCGGATGATGCACCCGATGCCACGCCGCGAGACGAACGGGAGGTTGGCCCCTGGTGCGAGCCCTGCTGTCGGTGGCGAACCGGGACGGAATTGCCGCCCTCGCCCGTAATCTGCTCGCCCTCGATGTCGAGATTTTCGCGACGGACGGGACCAGGGACTACCTTGCCGCCGAGGGCATCCCCGTCGCGTCGGTGTCGGAGTTGACCTCGGGCCCGGCCATGGTCGGCGGTCAGGTCAAGACGTTCCACCACGCGATCTACGCCGGCATCCTTGCCCGCCGCGATGTCCAGGCCCAACTCGACGAATTGCGCGACCAGGGAATCGGCCTGATCGACCTGGTCGTGGTCAACGTCAAGGCGTTCGCTCCCGCCATCGGGGTCAAGCTGATCGGTCTCGATGAAGCGATCGAGATGATCGATGTTGGCGGGGCGGCGCTCCTCGGTGCGGCGGCGCGCAACGCGGCGGGCGTGGCCGCGGCATCGGATCCGTCGCAGTATTCGATCATCACCGCGGAACTGCACGAGCACGGTATGGTCACGGCCGAGACCCGCGCCCGCCTCGCCGCTGAAGCCTTCAGCACCGTGGCCGCCTACCACGCCGAGATCGCCGCGTATCTCAACCAGATCACCGGGAACATCTTCCCGACCCGGCTCGCCATCGTGCTCGAGAAAGTTGACGACCTGCGCTACGGCGAGAACCCCCACCAGAGCGCCGCCGTCTATCGCGAGACGACCCACCGAAGCGGAACCGTCGCCGACGCCACCCGCCTCCAGGGCGACCTCCCCTCGTTCAACAACCTGCTCGACCTGGACGCCGCGTACCGGATCGCCCGCGACTACACGGCCCCAACGGTCGCCATCGTCAAGCACACTGATCCCGTCGGCCTCGCGTCCAACGATGAACTGGTCGAGGCCTATCGGCATGCCGTCGAGACCGATCCGGTCGCCGCATTCGGCGGCATCGTGGCGGTCAATCGCGAACTGGACGGGGCGACCGCCCGCGAGATCGCCGCCAACTCCTACGAGGGCGTCGTTGCGCCCGGGTACAGCCAGTCGGCGCTGGGCATCCTGCGGGGGAAGCCCGGGCTGGAATTGCTGGCGGTCCCACCGGACCCGACGGAGGGGATGCGCGACTACGGCATTGCCAGCCTTGACTTCAAGCGGATCGCCGGCGGGCTGCTGGTGGAGACCCAGGACGAGCTCGGCCTGGACCGCCGGCAGCTCCAGGTCGTGACCATTCGCCGGCCGACATTGGAAGAGCTGACGGACCTGCTCTTTGCGTGGCGAGCGGTGCGCCACGTCCGCTCCAACGCCGTGATCCTGGCCCGGGGCGGAGCGACGGTCGGGATCGGTGCCGGCCAGGCCAGCCGTCTCGTATCGGTCGAGATTGCCCTTCGACGAGCGGGCGACCGAGCCAGACTTTCCGTCATGGCGTCCGACGCCTACTTCCCGTTCCCGGACGGGATCCAGGCCGCGGCCGGGGCAGGGGTGACCGCCATCATCCAGCCCGGCGGTTCAATCCGCGATGAAATGGCGATCGAGGTCGCGGACCGGCATCATCTGGCGATGGTCTTCACCGGCAGGCGCCACTTCCGACACTGACGAGGGGACACGTGGAGCAGTTTCTGGCGCTTGAGATGGTCCGGGTCACCGAGGCGGCGGCGATCGCCTCGGCGCGGTTCATGGGCCGCGGCGAAAAGGATGAAGCCGACCACGCCGCGACCGAAGCGATGCGCCGGACGATGGATGAGATCGATTTCGTCGGCCGAATCGTCATCGGTGAGGGCGAGCGCGACGAAGCGCCGATGCTGTACATCGGCGAAGCGGTCGGTCGGGGGCGGCGTGGGGACCCCGCTGTTCCCGTCGTGGACATTGCGGTGGACCCCCTTGAGGGCACGAATCTGGTGGCCCACGGCCAGGCCGGCGCGATCACCGTCCTGGCGGCCTCCGAGGAGGGCGGGCTGACCAATGCCCCCGATACCTACCTGGAGAAGTTGTGCGTCGGGCCGGTCGTCGCGGGCAAGGTCGACATCCGCGAATCCCCCGCGGAGAATGTTGGCCGAATTGCCGAAGCTCTAGGGCGGAAGGTTGGCGACATCACGATCGTCATCCTCGAGCGCCCGCGCCATGAGGGGCTGATCGCCGAGGTTCGGGAGGCTGGAGCCCGGATCAAGCTCATCGGCGACGGCGATCTGCTGGCGGCGATTTCCTGCTCCGTCTCGGGCACCGGCGTGCATGCGGTCATGGGGATCGGCGGTGCGCCAGAAGGCGTGATCACGGCTGCCGCGCTGCGCTGCCTGGGCGGTGAGATCCAGGCACGCTTCCGCTATCGAAGCGACGAGGAGCGCGCGAGGGGCACCCGGATGGGCCACGGCGACGAAGATCGGGTCTACTTCACCGACGAGCTTGCCCCTGGCGAGAACCTGGTTTTCGCGGCGACCGGTGTGACCACGGGCGATCTGCTTCAGGGCGTCCGATTCTTCAACCGGGGGGCACGAACGCATTCGCTGGCCATGACCTACCGGACCAGGCAGGTTCGGTTCATCGACACGGTTCAGATGTTCGACCGAACGAGTCCGCCGCCGGTTCGGTTGTAGGCGGATAACCCGGATGACCACCATCGGTTACGCCGCCATGCTCGAGCAGTTCCACCCGACCGATCTGCTCGACTGGTGCGCCAAGGCGGAGGCCGCCGGCTTCGAGGCCGGGTTCATGGTCAGCGAGCACTTCCATCCGTGGACCCCACAGCAGGGCCAGAGCGCCTTCGCCTGGTCATTCATGGGCGCGCTTGGCCAGCGGACATCGCTCCGCTTCGGGACCGCGGTGACCTGCCCGGGCTTCCGCTACCACCCGGCGGTGATCGCCCATGCCGCAGCCACCCTTGGCGCGATGTACCCCGGACGGTTCTATCTTGGCCTGGGCGCCGGCGAGGCCCTGAACGAGCACGTCGTCGGCGGGGAGTGGCCGGAGATCGGGATCCGCAGCGCGATGATGTTCGAGTCGATCGAGATCATCAACAAGCTGTTCACGGGCGGCGTCGTCAAGCACAAGGGCGCGTTCTTCACGCTCGAGAGCGCGAAGCTGTACACCCGCCCGGAGGTCCCCGTCCCGGTCTATGTCGCGACGGCCGGCCCGGTGAACGCGAAGAGGACCGGCAAGTTCGCCGACGGGATCATCACCGTTGGCGCGGCCGACGAGAAGATCGGGATGCTCTGGGCCAAGTACGAGGAGGGCGCCCGCGAGGCCGGCAAGGACCCGTCCCTGTCACCCAAGATGCTCCAGATCCACGTCTCCTGGGCGCGCACGGACGAGGAGGCCGTCCAGAACGCGATGGTCGAGTGGCCAAATGGCGGGATGCCGTTCCCCAAGCAGGACATCAAGAACCCGGAGGACTTCGCCGCGATGGCGAAGCTGGTCAAGCCCGAGGACTTCCGCAATCGGGTGCTCATGACCAGTGACCTGGAGGCGCACACGGCGCACATCCAGCACTACGTGGACATGGGCTTTGATGAGGTCCACCTCCACAACGTGGGCCGCAATCAGGCTGAGTTCATCGATGTCTTCGGCCGCGAGGTCCTGCCAAAGTTGCGCCTCGGCTGAGGGGAGGGCTGGTGGGTCAGCTCCCGGTTGCGTCGATCGCCCCGCGCAGGCGTTCCACCAGCCGCCAAGCGTCATGGTAGGTGTTGTACAGCGGGACGGGCGCGACCCGGATGATGTCCGGCGCCCGGAAATCCGCGACGACCCCGCGCGCCGCCAGACCTGCGAGGACCGCTTCGGCGTTCTCGATGAGGAGCGACAGCTGGGCGCCGCGCGCCGCGGGATCGGCCGGGGTGATCACCTCGACCGGGAGGCGCTCAAGCAGCCGCACCAGGTACCCGGTCAGCTCCATGGATCGCCCGCGCAGCGCCGGCATCCCGACCTCATCGAAGATCGCCAGCGACGCGGCCAGTGGGGCCAGGGCCAGGACCGGGTTGGTCGAAGCTTTCCAGCCGGCCGCTCCTTCGGCCGGGGCAAACTCGCCATCCATCGAGAACCGCCGATCCGGATGTGCACCCCACCAGCCGGCGTGCCGCGGGATGGAGGCGTCGCGTCCATGGCGCTCGTGAACGAACAGCGCGCCAATGGAGCCCGGTCCGCCATTGAGGTACTTGTAGGTACACCAGGCCGCAGCGTCCACGCCCCAGTCATGCAGCGACAACTCGACATTGCCGGCAGCGTGCGCGAGGTCCCAGACCACCGGAGCGCCGGCGGCCTGTCCCGCTGCCGTCAGGCGCTCGATGTCGAGCGTATGGCCCGTCGCGAAGTTCACCCCGGCCAGCAGGACAAGCCCGAGGTCCGGTCCGTGTTCAGCGATCGCCGCCTCCAGGTCGTCGCACGATAGCGTCGCCTCGCCCGCGCGTGGACCGATGACCACCAAATCCGTGGCGGCGTCGAGGCCGCGGGCCGCCAGGTGGCTGGTCAGTGCGTGCCGGTCAGACGGGAAAAGCGGCGCATCGACCAGGATTCGTCGACGCCGACCGACCGGGCGGAAGAACGAGGTCAGCAGCAGGTGGAGGTTGACCGTGAGGCTGTTGAGCAGGGCCACCTCCGAGGGTCGCGCGCCGACGATCCGGGCCAGCGGTTCGCGCAACGCGTCGTCAAGGGTGAACCAGGGCCGCTCCCCGCTGAAGAAGCCCTCGATCCCGAGATGAGCCCACCGATCCAGCTCTGCTTCGATGGCCGCCCGCGCCGCGCGTGGCTGGAGGCCGAGTGACTGTCCGGCGAGGTAGATGGCCGGCTCGCCGTCCGGGCCGTCGGGCAGCAGGAAGCGATCGCGCAAGGCGGTCATGGGATCGGCAGCGTCGCGGGCGATCGCGTCTGCCTCGCTGTCTGCCTCTGCTTGCATTGCGGCAGTCCGGATCGTGGTCATGAGGCGGACTCCGAGGCAATCGGTGGACGGCCCGCGGAGGGTAGCATCAGCGGCCGGGGCTGCATGACCGAGGCGAGGTGAGCCAATGGGCGACGCTCCGCAACGCACGATCGTGGCGATGGGTGGCGGGGGGTTCTCCATGGAGCCCGACAACCCGCTCCTCGATGACTACATCCTGGGGCTGGCCCGCCACGGGCGGAGTCGGGAGCCGGAGCGGCCGCGCGTCTGCTTCCTGGGCACGGCCAGTGGTGACGCGGAAGGCTATCTGGCCAAGTTCTATGCGGCGTTCGATGGGCGCGCCGACGCCTCACTCCTGGCCCTGTTCGTGCGGACGATCGACGACCTCGAGACCTTCGTGCTCGGCCAGGACGTTATCTACGTCGGTGGGGGCAATACCGCCAACATGCTGGCGGTCTGGCGGGTCCACGGCCTGGACCGGATCCTGGCCCGGGCCTGGGAGGCGGGCGTGGTCCTCACGGGCGTGTCGGCGGGTTCGATCTGCTGGTTTGAGGGCGGAACGACCGACTCATTCGGTGGGCTCACGGCACTGACCGGAGGTTTGGGATTGCTGCCCGGCAGTCACTCCCCGCATTACGACGGCGAGGCGGAGCGGCGGCCCACCTACCACCGGATGATCGCCGATGGGACGCTCCCCGGCGGCTACGCGGCGGACGACGGCGCCGCGCTGGTGTTCCATGGTACGGAGTTGGCCGAGGTCGTCGCGTCGAGGCCTCTGGCGCGGGGCTATCGGGTCACTCGGGGTCCGGACGGCGACGTGATCGAGACGGAGCTGCCGACGCGGTACCTGGGCTGACCGGCGGGCCCAGCGGACCCGACCGCGCCATCGGGCGGCCGACAGCTGGGCCACCATCCGGGCTTCGACTCCAACCCCATTGGTCTACACGACCGATTCCGGCCTCGAAGCGACGATCTCGCCAGCCGGGCTGGAACTTCTGACCCGTTTGTCGCCGCGGTGGTCGCTGACACCAATCATGTTGGAGTCATCGCCCGGCCCGAGTCCCGTACACCAACCGGGTTGGAATCGCCGTGGACCAGCTTGCCGACAGTCGGGCTCGGTCGTCAACGCCGGATTGGGCGCCACGCGCTCGCAGCCGTGTCCCATTCGCCGATGACGCGAACCGCAGCGGGGCCTTCGATCTCGAGTTGCCGCCGCCGTGCCGTCGCAACGCTCCGACCCCAGCCCGGCGGCACCAGCCCGGGCGCGACGTCCGCCAGGGGCGCCAGCACGAACAGCCGCTCCCCGGCCGACTGATGCGGCACGACGAGCAACTTGTCACTCGAGGCGGGATCCGTGGAGCGGGCCTCCGGCGGCCGCTCAATCGACAGGCGGGCGCGCCCGAAGATGAGCAGGTCTAGATCGAGCTCGCGCGGGCCCCAGCGACGACGTCGGCGCCGCCCGAACGCGCGCTCCACCATTTTCAGCGACGTCAGCAGCCGTAGCGCAGCGGCCCCCGCATCCCGGCCGGCGTCCACATCCAGCGCCACGACCGCGTTGAAGAACTCCGGCTGGTCGGTCACGCCGACCGGCTCGGTCGCGTACAGGCGCGAGACCCCGCGAACCCGAGCGCCGGGCAACGCCGAAAGCGCCCCGACGGCCTCGGTCAGTGTCGCCCACGCGTCGCCGACATTGGCTCCCAGGCCGATGTAGGCACGGACCCGTCCTGCTGGCATGCCCCCAAGCCTCGCATATCCCCCGCACCTATCATCAGCCGCGATGCACGACGTGATCGAGCTTCGCGGTGCCGGCGACTTCGATGCCATCCTGGGCTGCGACCCGCCCACCTTCTCGGAGGCTGACGCGGCGCGGATCGCCACCGACACATTTGGCGTGCGCGCGACGACGGCCCGCAGCCTCGGCAGCGAGCGAGACCAGACATTTCGGCTCGCGGCGGCCGCCGGAGCGGGACTGGCGATCATGAAGATCTCCAATTTCGCCGAGGATCCCGCGACCCTGGACATGGAGGCGCTCGGGGTTCTGCACGCCCGCCGGGCCGATCCGACGATCCCGCTCGCGCTGCCTTGGGCGGTTCCCGGTGCGGATCCGGTGGCTCCCGGGGAGGGCGGCGACGGCTCCCGCAGCCTGGCCATTTACCGGGCATCGGTCGACGGCCCGGGCGGTGCCTACTTCGTCCGAATGTACGACGTCCTGCCCGGTCGCGGTCGAAGCGATCCCATCGACCTTTCGGACGCCGCACTCGTGGCCTGGGGAGCCATGGCGGCCCGCCTCGCCCGCGCGCTCCGCGGCTTCATTCACCCCAAGGCACAGCGGCGGATGCTGTGGGACGTGCAGCACGCCCCGCGCACCCGGGCGCTGTTGGGCGACATCCGCGACACCGCGCAGCGAGACGCGGTCGAGCAGGTGCTCGACCGATTCGACGCCGTCGTGACCCCCCTCTGGCCGACCCTGCGCGCCCAGGTTGTCCATAGCGACCTGACCGTCGACAACGCGCTCGTTGACGAGGAAGGGCGGATCACCGGCATCGTCGACTTCGGCGACATGAGCTGGTCGGCGATGGTGGTCGATATCGCGTCGGTGATCGATTCGCTGGCGTCCGGCCGAGACGGCGACGAACTCTTCCGCGTCTCGCGCCTCGTCCTGGACGGCTACCAGCGGCTCACGCCGCTCGAACCCATCGAGCTTGCGATCATGGGCGAGCTGATCGCGGCACGGTCGGCGGTGACCATTGCGATCTCGTCGTGGCGCGCGGCCCGCGGGCTCGAGGACCCGAGCTTCGCCGAGCGCTACAACGCCTCGGCCGAGTCGATCATTCGAACGATCCTTCGGATCGGCTGGGATGAGACCTCACGGCGCCTCGGCTCGGAGCCGGGTCGGACGCCGTCAGGCTCGACATCGAGCTCGGAGCCAGGCTCCTCTTCGCCCGCGACGTCCGACACCGAACTGGCCGCGCGCCGCGCACGGGTGCTCGGGCCCGCCATCGAACCCCTCAGCTACGAACAGCCGATCCAGCTAGCCAGCGCGGACGGCGTCTGGATGACCGATACGGACGGACGCCGCTACCTCGACGCCTACAACAACGTGCCGTGTGTCGGCCATGGCCACCCCCGCGTCACGGAGGCCGTTGCGCGCCAGGCGCGCCTGCTCAACACCAACATGCGCTATCTCCACGGGGCCGCGATCAAACTCGCCGAGCGCCTCGTCGCCAGCTGCCCGGTCGGGCTGGACACGGTCCTGTTCGTCAACTCCGGTTCCGAGGCCAACGACCTGGCGTGGCGAATGGCGACAACCTTCACGGGCAACGCCGGTGGCCTGTGCACCGCCCGCGCCTACCACGGAATCTCCGAGGCCAGCGCCGCCCTTTCGCCGGAGAGCTGGCTCGGTGGGCACGCGCCGGCTCACGTCGAGACGTGGGCGCCGCCGGACACCTACCGAGGGACCAACCCCGACCCGTCCGTCTTCGCCGCCGCGCTGGACCGGCTGCGGGCCCGTGGTCTGGCGCCGGCCGCCGCGATCCTCGACGGCGTCCTGACCAGCGACGGCTTCTACGATCCGCCCCCCGATTATGTGGCGGAGCTGGTCCGCCTGACCCACGAGGCGAGCGGGCTTTGGATCGCCGACGAGGTCCAGGGCGGTCATGGCCGAACCGGGGAGGCGCTCTGGTCATTCGAACGGTTCGGGATCACGCCGGACTTCGTGACCCTGGGCAAGCCGATGGGCAACGGCCACCCGATCGCCGCGGTGATCACACGGCGCGAGATCGCCGAGCGCTTCGCCGAGGACACGGTCTTCTTCAGCACCTTCGGCGGCAACCCGGTGTCCGCCGCGGCCGGCCTGGCCGTCCTTGACGTCCTGGACGACGAACGCGTGCTAGCCCGGGTCCAGGCGGCCGGCGAGGCGCTCCGCGGAGGGCTCCGTGAGATCGCCTCACGTCATGCGGCCATCGGCGACGTGCGCGGCGTCGGGCTGGCGATCGGAGTCGAGATCGTGCGTGACCCC